>JANMJR010000400.1:0-5237 GCA_031371465.1 Pseudomonadota bacterium | reverse complement strand
CTGCACATAACTCTTCGCTTTGCGTAACGGCATGATCCGATCGATACCGGGCAAAGCCAAGGCCGGCTCGAGTAAGCCCGAGCGCAAGAAGCTCGGAATGCTCGCGTAGTGCGCAAAAACATGCTGTTTCGCGTAACGCTCATTGCCGCCATATAGCTCGTCGCCACCATCGCCCCCCAACAGCAGATCGACGCCATCTTGTTTGGCAAAGCGTGCGCAAAAATACGTCGGTACCGCCGATGAATTGCCGAACGGTTGGTCATAAACTTGTGCAATTTTCGGAATCGCATCCGCCACATCCGTTGGGGTGACGTAGTATTCGTGATGATCGGTTTTGAAGTGTTTCGCGGCTAGGCGCGCGTATTCCATTTCATCGTAACCGGCGGATTCAAATCCGATGGAATAGGTGCGCGCCGGGGCGCCGGATACCTCACCCAGCAACCCTGAAATGGTCGAGCTATCGGTTCCGCCACTTAAAAACGCGCCGCAGTTTTGGCCGTCCGAGGCGGACTTCACGGCGCTGCGCAGAACAGCCAAAAAATCTTGCTTCAACTCTTCGAATGGCGCTGTCTGATCTTCGATAAAGTCCGCTTGCCAATAGCGATCGGTCGTGACCTGCCCATTTTTGAAACTCAGTGACTCGCCCGCTAACAGACGCGTGACATCGCGATAGATCGTTTCCGGGCCTGGGATGACGTGGAAGTAAACGTAGTTGAAAATCGATTGCGGGCTTAACGCAAATTGCCGGTCGATATTGAGCGCGTCTAGGTTCGACGCAAAGCGTATCCCTTCGGGTTCGATCACGTAGGCCAATGGGTGCGTCACAAAACGATCGACGGCGAGATACAGCGCCTGTTCGTTGTGATCGATAATCGCGACTGCGTACTGGCCCAACAGGTGACTTGCCAGGTTGCCCTGCCAGCGCCGGTAGGCTTCGGCCAATGCCGCGACACGGCCACGCGCGCGCGCAAGTTCATTTAAATCGCGACTGGCGAAATTGGGTGCGCCGGAAAATCCCACTAGCAGGTGGCCATCCTCCGCGAGGAACTGGGCGCCGCCCAGTTCAGCCGCAGCCAGTCCACAGCCAGGTTTAACGGCAGTTTGTGGATGGGCGCCGTCGAAGCGTGCCAACCGAGCGACCATCGAATTCAAATCCGGTGGCGCTGAATCCGCCTGATTATTTACCCAACCGCAAATTCCAGCCAAACGGCTCTCCCTGAATAACAATGATTATCAACATTACACTAGCACTTCCAACGGCGCTGGATGGCTTAGGAACGCGGTCGGACTTGCTGTCAGTCCGTAGGCTCCTGATTGGAACACCACAGTCAAATCGCCAATTTCCGCCACGGGAAATTCCATCTTGTCACCGAGTAAGTCCAGTGGCGTGCAAAGCGGCCCCACGACGGACGCCGTTTCAGTAGTCGTTTCGCCCATGCGGTTGCCAATCGCGACGGGATAGTTTTTGCGTATTACCTGGCCGAAATTTCCAGACGCCGCGAGTTGGTGATGCAGACCTCCATCGGTGACCAGAAACACATGGCCACGTGAAATTTTTCGATCCACAATGCGGCACACATAAATGCCCGCTTCGCCGACCAGATAACGGCCCAACTCGATTACCAGTTGGGCCTGCGGTAGCCGACGTTTGGTTTCCGGTATCAAGCGACGCAAATTATCGCCCACTGCCTCAATGTTTAACGCGGCTTCACCGGGAAAATAGGGGATGCCGAAACCGCCGCCAATGTTCAGCAGTCGTACTGGCGATGGCGCGTCATCCGCGAGGCGATAAGCCAACGCCAGCGTTTTCTCCTGTGCTTCCTGAATGGATTCGGCGCGAAGATTTTGCGAACCGCTGTAAATATGAAACCCTTGAAAATCCAGCGGCAGGGATTTCATGCGTTTGAGCAGGTCGGGCACGGTTTCGGCATCCACGCCAAATTGTTTCGGCCCGCCACCCATTTTCATGCCCGAGGACTTGAGCTCATAATCCGGATTGACGCGAACGGCGACCCGGGGCCTAATCCCGAGCGCCGCGCCCAACTTCGCGGCAGTTTCCATTTCATGGGGTGACTCAAGATTAATCGTAATGCCCGCTGCGATTGCAGACGTGAGCTCGCGCTCACTTTTTCCGGGACCCGCAAAGCTGATCAATTCCGGGTTTGTCCCGGAATCGAGTGCGACACGCAGTTCGTTGCCGGAGGCGACATCTAAGCCATCCAGCAAGCCCGCCATGAACTGCACCACAGCCGGCATCGGATTTGCCTTCATGGCGTAGTGCAAATGAATTTCCGCAGGAATGTGCCGGCGCAATAACGCGACTCGGTCACGTAACAATTGGCGATCATAGGCAAAGAACGGCGTCTGCCCAACGCGCGCCACAAGGCGAGTTAGCGCAGTCCCATTAATCTGTAAGCATCCGTCTATGACGTGCCAGTGACTTAAAGGTGCGTGGGTTGGTTTTGCAACGGTCATTCTTTGGTCCCGTGAAAAATAGTCTGCGCGCCCTGGGCTAGTATCTTGCGATCGATCTTGCCATTCGGATTGCGCGGTAGGCTATCGGAACGAAGAATGATCTTATGCGGCACCATGAACGCGGGCAAGTCCCGTTTCGCGCTGGCCAGCAATGTATCGACCGATAATTCGCCGGAAGACTTCGGCATCGCCACGACGACAATCGCCTGGCCCAAGGTTGGATGCTCGACGCCAAACGCGGCCACCTCGCTGACCAGCCCCGTGGCATAAATCACTTCTTCAACCTCCGTCGGGCTCACCCGATACCCGGACGTTTTAATCATCTCGTCGCGGCGGCTGATAAAGTAAAGATAGCCTTCCTCGTCGCGCCTCACCGTATCACCCGACCAGACCGCCATTTCCGGCATGACAAGACCACTAAGTTGACCCGGCGCCGGTTTGAAACGCTCGGCGGTTTTTTCCGCATCGTTCCAATAGCCCAGTGAGACATGAACGCCGCGATGCACTAATTCTCCCGGTTCATTCGGCGCACACTCCGAACCATCTTCGCGCACGACAAGAATTTCGGCATTGGGAATGGCCTTCCCGATCGAGTCGGGTCGTTTATCCACTTGCTCGGGCGGCAGATAGGTCGAACGAAACGCTTCCGTCAGACCGTACATCAAGAATGGTTTGGTTTTTGGCAATGCCTCGCGTAGCGCCCGGAGCGTCGGTTCGGGCATATGCCCGCCAGAATTGGTGATGTAGCGCAAACGCTCTTTAACTGTCCCCGGCCAAGGCAACTGAGCCAATTGAACCCATAGCGGCGGAACGGCCGCCAGGCCAGTGATTTCTTCCTCCGCAACCGCTTTAATCACGTCGCGGGGAAAGAGATAATTCATTAACACCGCGGTGGCGCCGACCAAACACGCCGTCGTGATCTGATTGAGGCCGTAGTCAAAAGACAGCGGCAACACCGAAAGAATTCGATCGTCGGATGTCAATTCTAGGTACTGCGCCACACTTTTCGCGCCGGCGACGATATTTCGATGGGAAAGTACAACGCCCTTTGGCTTCCCGGTGCTACCCGAGGTGTAAAGAATCGCCGCCATGTCCGTGTCGATAACCCGATGGCGGTGTCGCGTCGCCGATTGCGTTAACCCTGTGTCCCATCCGATTACTTTCACATTCGCCAGTTCAGGAAGCGCGCTTCCGTCGTGATCAAGCAGAATAACCGCTCGCAAATCCTGACAGTTTTCGATATAGGGCGCCAAAAGATTGAATCGGTCAATTGAGGTAACCAACAACCGAACATTGCAATCGTTCATGATGTGTACGACTTGCTCACCCTTCAACAACGGATTGATCGGTACAAACACGCCGCCTGCTCGGTTGGCGCCAAACATCCCAACTATGTTCTCGATTCGCTTTTCAAGGAAAGTGGCAACGCGCTCGGATTTTTGTAAGTCGAGGGTTAGAAAAAAATCGGCGGCCTTGCTAACGGTGACATCTAAGTCAGCGAAGCTAATAGGCTGTTTTTGATAGCTTAAAGCCGATTTACTCGGCGCGCGCCTAGCAGATATTGCAATCAAGTCGTGAACTAATTCAGCCATAAACAAGCGAAGGGTTTGGAGGGAATGGAATGGCTCGACGTACGGCCAGGATAGTAAAAAGGGTTATCGGTGTTAGGAATGATACCGTACCACCTTGGTACCTGCACAACATGCGTGTTGCAAATTGAACAGCCTCCAATTGCGATCATGGCCGCCTTAGCGACTCACTCCTAGAATTCTGTAGCTAGGCAAGCGGATTTCCGGCTTGATCTGAATGCAGCGAAAAGCGATCGTCACTAATGCCCAGACATCGATACGATAGCACGAACGCCTTATTAATCCAGCTTACTGAGCGGATTCCGCTTTCTCAATGTGAGACATGGAACGCCGCCGTTTGCGCGATTCACCGCCACTAGAAATCCCGTAATTCCTCACGATCGTTTACAAAAGCAGATAGAGTGGTGACACGCGGAAAATTTAGGCTAAAACGAGAGCGAGCGACACTTAAAAGTTTAATTGCAATCGTCCCAGTTCAGCCCACCTGGTGGCGTTTCGTGGCTAATTGAATTACTCTTAATCGCCTAGTCGTTTTTTTTTGGTTCTCGATATTCCCCATTGCAGACCAAACCATGTGGATGCTGCTTTTTTCACGCAACAACACGGCATTCGGAAGGTCAAAGCAATGGAATTTTTAGCTAATGATAGTGAGATTATGTTCAGAAATTTTCGACTGACGGTAGCACTCGTGTTTTGTTTCCTCCCAATTGCTGCGTTCGCAGAGTATGAAGCTTGCGGCTCGGTTGAGCGAAAAGACGGCGGTTACGGGCCCTACGACTACACTAATCCCTCCGATTATCGAAACAAATTGCCGGTGGTCAACTTGCATCACTTCAATGCGAGGGTTGAGAATCTTGTTGGCGGTTTCAAGGAGGAAACCCCACGACCAACCGGGGATCTTGGCTACGTCCTATTTGCATTTCCAAACCACCACCGCGCATTGAATGCGATGGTTCGTCTATCCTACAAGGAAAATACCTCCAAACCAGTCGGGTCCAGGTACACCGTAGACTGCTGGTTGGATCGAGCGGTGCGTTGGCGACCTGACGATGCAATGGTCAGGATGATCTACGGCAACTACTTATCCAGCACGCGAATCAAGCGTTATAAAGAAGCGATTCCGCACTACGAAATGGCCGAGAAACACTTGAAAAACAACCCGAATTTGTTTTA
>JANMJR010000371.1:0-3122 GCA_031371465.1 Pseudomonadota bacterium | reverse complement strand
CCTAATCGACGGGCGCATGCGGTGGTTGCAGTCGCCCGATGAACGCGCTACAGTGCGGCTATTCTCGCCCGTTTGGATCCACTCGATGTTGAAGTTGTCGGCACGAAATCTATTGCTTTTGTTCGGGTTACTGGCTGTGGTGTTAGTTGGCGCGCTGACGGCGCTGCAGGGCAAAAAATCCGCGCCGCTTCAGTCGCTTGCGGCGCCCGGCGAAAAGCCGGCCGCGCCGCCGAGTTTTAACACCATGTACTCCTCCGGCGCAGCGCCGGAGCGGCGCGCCTTCAACGCCGCGGAAGAAGACTACTCGGTGAATTTGTGGCGCATTCATGACAAAGTCAAAACCAGCTCGGTACAACTGAGTTTTGCCGGCCTGTCGTATAAATTGAAAGAATTGGATCGAGCCGGCGTGAAAGCGAAAGTTGCGCCGCAAGGCGAAATCTACCGCGATGCGTTAAGCGCCATGGGCAAACTTGCGGTGCCCGATTCACTGAAAGAATTGCACGAGGAATACAAAAAGGCCGTGAATTTTTATGCCGCCGCAACGCAAGATATGATGAAGATTGCGACCGATGGTAACGAACAGCATTTACTCGACGCCCACAGCAAAACCAACCAAGCGGGAACGTTAATGCTGAAAGTAAGCGCCGAGTTGTGGCCCGGTGAATTTAAGCCTAACTAATTTTCAATCGACGCTGTTCGGCTCAGCGGTGTCGAGGCAAAACAGTAGTAAGTGAGCCGTCAAAATTTTTCTGGAGGATGTCATCATGAGAACAGTGTCGAGTAAGACGGGCCTGATCGCAGCTTTGGGCTTAGCGAGCGCGTTGCTCGCGCCCGTCGCCGCGCAAGCGGCAGACGGGGTTTATTCCGTGTGGTTGGTCGAGAACAGCCGCTTTATGAATGTGCCGTTCGGCGCATTCCAACCGGATCGCGCCTTTGTGCCGAGCGCACCGGCCGGTGGACCCAATGGTATTAACACCGTCGATCTGCCGGTGAATGTCGGCGTCATCAAAGGCGCGGGCAAAGAGATTATTCTGTATGACAACGGCTGGAACCAAACCGAATATCACAAAGCCACGGGTACCGACCATTGGTCGCCGCTATCGAAGCAATTGGGCCAACTCGGCATCAACGCCGCCGATGTCACCAAGGTCATCGTCGGCCACGGTCACTGGGATCACGCCGGTAGCTTGGATGAGTTTCCCAATGCCGTGCTGTACATCCAGCGCGAAGAGTTGAAGGGTATCGAGTGGGCGCTGAACTATCCCGGCCATGAGCGCATTCGCGCCGTGAACGATTCGCCAGGCGGCTGCGCGCGCACACCGGCTTGCGGCTATCCGTCCAAAACCATGGACTCGATCTACGGCAAAGTGCTGAAGGGCAAAGCGGTGATCGTCGACGGCGATATGGAAGTGCAACCCGGCATCAAGATACACGCCGCGTTTCGCGCCCATACGGCCGGCTCGCAATTGCTCGAAGTCAACACACCGATCGGCAAGTTGATGTTCGGCAGTGATGCTTACTCTTCCTGGGAAGGCATCCGCGATTGGCAAATCGCCAACCCGCAACAGACCGACACGGTGCAGCAATTCTTAGCCTATGAGAAGTGCTACAAAGTGACCGGTGGCTATCAAAATTGCGTCGCCGCGCACGAGCCGCTTTCCTACAGCGACAAATATCCGCTCACCAAGAATGCCTGGGTCGGCATGAATGGTGGGCGTCTCGCGGAAATCACTTTGGCGCCGGGCGAGAAATCGCGTAAGCCCTAAGCTGCTATCCGCAACGCGAGAAACGGGGAGGCCGGTTCGCCGGCCTCCTCTTTTTTTGTCGCTATGATCCCTTCATTTTTTCTTTTTTTTCTTTTTTTGTTGGCGCCGCCAAAGTTATACGCGCACGACGCCGATAGCTATGGCGGTTTGTATCGTTCGCGCGATGCCGGCGCGACTTGGTTGCCCGCCGACGCGGGATTATTCATCAATGCCTCGAACGCCATCGCGATCGATTCAAACGATTCCAATCAATTGCTGTACGGCGCCGACACGCGCTTGATGCGCTCGCACAATGGCGGACGGGATTGGCACGACCAAGCGCCGGAATTAATCGCTGGACCGATTTTTTGTGTCGCCTTCGATCGGGACGGGAAGGGCGCCTACGCCGCCAGCTCGACCGGTTTATTTCGCGGCGACGCGAGTGGGCAATGGCATGGACTGGACGTTCCGATGACTGCGCTGCCGATCGCGCAGATCGTCGTGGCCAACGCAAAAGTCTATCTCGCCGGTAACGACGGCGTGTACATCGGCAACGCTGACGGCCAAAGCTGGAGCGGGCCGGCGAATGGCCTGCCTGAAGAGCCAATATCCGCGCTATTGGTGGAGGAGGGCGCGCCAGGACGAAATATCCATGCGGTTGTTGCCGGGCGCATATGGCTCAGCAGTGACAATGGGATTTCGTGGAAGCCGGCCGCGGGAAATTGGACCGATCAGCGCATCGATACGCTTAGCGCCGATTTACTCGACAAGCGAAAGCTCTGGGCGGCAGGTGCGAGTCGGGTATTCCGTAGCGATGATAGCGGCCAATCCTGGCAGCCCCACGGCCAGCCATTGCCCGATCCCAATATTTTCATTCGCGGTATCGCCACGATGCAAGGCGGCAATACCGTCGTGCTCACGACCCATCGTGGTTTGATGCGCAGCGCCGACGGCGGTGCGACTTGGGCAAAAGTCGAAGGCGCCTTGCCGTTGCATTTGGAGCCGGGTCCCTTGGCGCAAGATCGTAGCGATCCGAATATTGTGTACGCTGGATTTTCGCTTCGGCCGTACAACGAGGCTTGGCGGGCCGCGCAAGAAGCGGCGCAAAAACAGCGTGACGAAGCTGCGCGAAAACGCTACGGCGCCATTGCGGCGATCGTGGCGGTGATTATCATCGCAAGCGTTGCTGCAATTTTTCTACGCAAACGAAAATCAGCACCATCCCCTCGCCCCCTGGGGGGAGAGGGTTAGGGTGAGGGGAAACGCCTAATTCCGAGCGAAAACGTGAACATACTCAATAACCAAACAAAAACATCAACGGGCTTAAACGCCAACTATTTTTTGATCGCGCTCGTTGCCTTGGCAACCATGGCGTTC
>JANMJR010000317.1:0-14458 GCA_031371465.1 Pseudomonadota bacterium | reverse complement strand
TTCCGGTGTGAAATCCTTGTTGGATTACGACGTTACATTCACCGGCGAAATTACCGGCGGCAAGACCGAGTTCACCATGAAGATCGTCGTTCCGGTGACAAGCTTGTGCCCGTGCTCAAAGAAAATTTCCGCCTACGGCGCGCACAATCAGCGCTCGCACGTGACGATCACGGCAAAGACCAACCGGCATGTATGGATTGAAGAGCTGGTTCGCATTGCCGAAGAAGAAGCGTCTTGCGAGTTGTATGGTTTACTCAAGCGGCCGGACGAAAAATACGTCACCGAACGCGCCTACGACAATCCAAAATTTGTTGAAGATTTGGTGCGCGATGTTGCAGCACGATTGAATGCCGACCACCGCATCGATTGGTACATCGTCGAATCAGAAAATTTCGAGTCCATTCACAACCACTCTGCATACGCGCTAATCGAACGAGATAAGCGCGACAAGGCGTAACTGTATTTACATACGCCAAGCGCCGCGCTCCGATTGGTTGGTGGCGCGGTGTGCTAATAGCTTTTCGTTAGCGTCAGCGTCGAGCCGGCGCGTTTCATTTCTAAGCGATTCAGAAAACTCATACCGAGCAGTGTGATGTCCATGCCGATGCCATCAATTACCGCAGCGTCGACTTGATGTAGTGTAACCTCGCCGACTTTAACGGTATCCAAGGTGATGTGGTAATACGCCACTTGCCCGTTCGCGGTGTTGCTGATGCCACGCTGGCCTCTTAGGTACGAAATACCCAGCCGCTTTGCCTCCCCGGTACCCATCGCGATCGTCGTCGCGCCGGTGTCGACCAAAAATCGTGTCGTCGCACCGTTCATTTGGCCCGTCGTGGTGAAATGGCCGTTGCTGTCGGCGGTTAGAATTATTTTCGGCCGCTCACTTACCGGGCCAGCGGAAGCGATTGACTGGCCTAGTATAAGTTTTTCGCGTTTACCGTTGATTTCCACAACAGCGCCTTCGGAGTTTGCCTCCAGTAGTTTGACGCCGTTGATTTTCTGCCCAACGCTGACCATGCGCGCCGGCGCCTTGTTGATCTCAAGCAAGGCTTTGCCGGCGAAGAGGCCGACAACATTCACGTCCACCGCCCCAGCTATCAAAGGCAAAATTAAGGCAAACGCACCCACCAGGGTTCGAATCCGTTCGATTTTCATCAGTAGCGCAGCATAGCACTTGCCGGCGGGTCGGCAAACCGGGCTGCGTTAGATGGAATAGAGGGGCGCGCCACGCGCCAGTAGATGCGTTACCTGTTCGGCTTGCAACGGCTCACTGATGAGATAGCCCTGACATTCGTCGCAGCCGTGGGATTTGAGAAACGCCAGTTGCTCCTTTGTTTCAACCCCTTCGGCAACCAACCTAAGTCCCAGGCCTTTGGCAATGAGGATCATGGCGTTAACCAATGTGTTGTCGCTGTTGATATTGATTTCGGCAATGAATGAGCGGTCGATTTTAATGGCGTGGACTGTCAAATCGCGCAGGTAGCTCAGGGAGGAATAGCCCATACCAAAATCGTCTATAGCAATTTTGACGCCCAGTGCGCTCAATGCCTTCAATTTTTCCTGGGTGGCGAGGCGATCTCGCAGCATCGTACTTTCGGTAATTTCGATCTGAATAAGGGCAGGATCGATTTTCATTTCATGCAAGTTTTCGCTGAATTTAGCGACGAAATCGTGCCCCTGAATTTGTTCTGCCGCGAGGCTGATACCTAAACGCACTGGCGTCAGGCCATGATCCGTCCAAGCTTTCGACTGACTGCATGCGCGGCGAATGACCCATTGCGAAATATGGGCGATGGCCCCGGCATCTTGGGCGAGTGGAATGAACTCATCCGGCAGCACCTGGCCACGAATCGGATGGTTCCAGCGCAACGAGACCTCGAGGCCCGTTATTACGCCGGTCGCGGTTGAAATTTGCGGTTGGTAATACAGTTGCAGTTGGTCTGCAGCCACCGCATCGTGCAGTTCCTGGCCGAGATTTACTCCACTTGAGTAAGCAGTGTGGCGCGCGGCCGAGAAGAACGCGTAGCTATTGCGACCCTGCGCCTTGACATCGTACATCGCGATGTCGGCATTTCGAATCAACGCATCGACGGTGTCACCATCGTCCGGATAGACGGCGATGCCGATACTCGCACCGCTGCTATGTTCCTGGTGGCCGACCCGAAACGGTTGACTCAACACGGCCAACACCTTGCGCCCCGCGTTTTCGGCATCTTCGCGCCGGGTGATGTTCGGAAACAGCAGTGTGAATTCGTCGCCGCCGATGCGCGCCGCCGTATCGCCCTGGCGTATGCATTTAGTAAGCCGAGCCGCAACCGCTTGCAGCAACTGATCGCCGGCGGCATGGCCCAAATTGTCGTTGATGCTCTTGAAGCGATCGAGATCGACGAACATCACGGCCAGCATGCCGCCATTGCGTTTCGCCTGCGCGACGGCAAGATTGAGTCGGTCACGAAATAACAAACGATTCGGCAATCCGGTCAAGCCGTCGTGATAGGCTTGATGCAATAGATTTTCTTGCGCACGCTGCCGGGCGCCGACTTCTTTGGCCACACCGTAGGTGCCGCGAAAAACTTGTGGCGCCCCCTCGGCCGCTTGCTCGTAGATTCCCGAGGACGACACTTCCACCGTGAGAAAACGCCTCCCATTCAGGTCGCCGGATCGTATATTTAACCGCAGCTCCACATCGCGGCTGGCGCGTTTGCCGATACGGCGTTCGTTTAGTACGTACTTTGCCCGCTCGATATCCTCCTCGAATACCATTTGCGTGTAGTGTCGCCCAATCAAATCGGCGCGCGCGATACCGAGAAAGGACTCGGTGCGATCATTTAGAAAAGTGAAGCGTCCGGCCTCGTCCAGCGTATAAATGATATCGGGCGATACGTTCACCAGGTAGCGGTGCCATTTTTCCGATTGTTCGACCTGATGACTGGAATCTCGCAGCGCTTCGCGACGTTGCTTGCGCACCAGGGCGGTGTCGATGGCGAGGAACAAGTCGTCCGGTGCATAGGGCTTGCGGACGAAATCGTGGACACCTTGGCGCAGCGCGCGGATCGCGGCGTTGATCGTTGAGTCGCCACTAACCACGATCGTCGGCGTATCGTTGGTATAGCGCTCGATATGCTTGAGCACACCAAAACCGTCGGTTCCGGGCATATTGAGGTCAAGTAATACGAGGTCGAAACGATGTTCCTGCAACAGTTCAATCGCCGTCTGCCCGCCGCTTGCGGCCGTCACCTGGTGATTGCGCATGCGCAACAGTTCGCAAAGCGCGGTCAACATGCGCGGCTCATCGTCGACGACCAATATCCGCGACTGATCGCGGTCAAGATTTAACGCCAAATTGGTCATTGTTGGAAAACTAGTTGCCGCCATATTTGCGCTTAATGCCTATTGACGCGTCTTTGGCAAAAAGATGCGGAATGCGGTGCCCAATTCGGGACTGGATTGATATTCAATATTGCCGCGAATCTCGCGAACCAAACCTTGGACGATTGACAGTCCAAGACCGGCATGAGCACCGCGCTTGGTGGTCACACCGGGCTGAAACATACGCGCTTTGACCGCATCAGGGATCCCCGGCCCCCTATCTTCAATGGTAATTTGAACACCCGGCTTACCTTCAAAGACGGCATCGTCGCTCGTGGAAATGGTAATCTGCCCCCCTTGCGGCATGGCTTCGGCGGCATTCTTGAGCAAGTTCATCAGTATTTGCTTGAGCCGATCGCGATCTGCGACGATGGGTTCAATCGCGTGGGACAATTCCGTGCGCAGTCGAACTCGATGGGTGAGAAAAGCTTGATCCGTCAAGCGCGTCAGATCGAATATCAGCCCGTTGACATCAACCAGTTCGGGCCTGAAATGGCTTTTCTTGGTTTCCGGTTCGAGCAAATTTTTGAGGATGCTGCCGACGCGATCAATCTCCTCATCGATGACGCCCAAGTCGCGCTGCGCCGGATCCTGCTCGGAGAGTTTCAAACGCAAGATTTTTGTGTAGTTCTTCATAATGGTCAGCGGATTGCTGGCTTCGTGCACCGCACGCCGCAACTCGCCGAGGGATACGTTCATGCTTTCTTGATCGTTGACCGGCGGCGCAGGCAATCGGCGCCGCGCTGAATCAAGCGCCCCACCCGCCTGCGTAACCAGGGCGCCGAGCAGCTTGATCTGCGGCTCGAGCCGTGCCAGCTGATCTTCGGCCATGCCCAGTGCAATGACGCCGATCATAGTGTTCTTGCCATTCAGGGGCAAGCAGAGAATGCCCTCCTGTCCGGTTAGGCGCGTCAGTTGGTCGTCGACCACGAGTTTTTGCAGCGCGCGCTCCGCCTCGAAGCTGTGCAACAACTCGTTGCGCAGGGCGGCGTCGACCACGACGCTCGTGCCACTGACGAACGGAATTGATATCTGATTCACTAAATCGCTCTGCCCCGGCAACGATACCCCGTTCAAGGTATTGGTGGCGCTTTCGTAACGAAGAAAAATTGGGTGGGCAAAATCAAACAACACGTGCAAGGTTTTGCGAATGGCGATGTAGATATCGAGCTCATCTTTGAGACCAGAGAAATTGGGGCGCATGCGCGACAGCAAACCGATCTCGCGCACTTCCCGCGCCAATCTGACCCGCTTCAATTTCTCAAATGCCGTGTTATCCATTGCGGCGCGTTCCTTGACTAACGCCAATGCGCGCACACCGCTGGCCGCCATCCGCTGCGCGTTCTCTACGACCGATTCCAACTCGGAGGGTTGCATGCCGAATAATTTTTCCGCTGCCGGGAAGGGTAACGCGCTTGTATACTGCGCGCCTTCGGCAACTAGGTTGGCTAAGTGCGCGATCTTAATCAGCGCTGGCGCCCCGGTTATTCGATCCGTGTGCTCATCGCGGTAACGAATCGCGTCCGCAATAAACGAGGCGACAGGCCAACGCGATGTCAACATCACTCCCGCCTCGCGCGCGAAGTTCGCGGAGGACCCGGCGGGCAAATTGGACTGCGTATCGGAATGCGACGGTTCCTCGCCCGGTGGAAAATTAGCCGCAAGAGAAAATTTTCCGAGGTCGTAGAAAAGCCCCGCCAAGTAGGCTTCGTCGCGACCGGATTGTTCAACTTGCTCGGCAATAGCGCGCGCCAGATAGGCGCGAAAAACCCAACGAGCAGAATCCTGAGTCAATAAATTTTCTGCAGCCTTCGCGGGTTGGTGAAACACCTGATTGACAGCGGCGCTGAAAACCAGTGTTTTCAGCGCATCGATGCCGACATCGGCGAGCGCCTGCTCCAAGGAAAATAACCGACGCGGCGCGGGGGCGTATGCCGGATAAGCAATATCCAATACCTTTGCGCATAGCGCAACGTCATGCCGAATGATTTGCGCAATTTCGTCAAAAGTAACACCTTCCTTGGTCAAAGAACTCAGTAGACGGAGCAGAACGTCCGGCGCCGAGGGCAACGGAGTAAGGGCTAGTCTTCTTAAACTCTTATTGTTATCAGAACCCATGGCCGATTTATAGGCCGTAGGTCACTGATAGTCAACAGTTTCCGCGATGCGAAACGGAATTCCACTTTGTTCGCCACCCGATTTTTTGGATCAGGTTATTCTCGAAAATTTTTGAACTGTAAGGGAAATCCCAGATTTGCCTGGCGGATAAGCGCAATGGCTTCCTGCAACATATCTTTTTTGGCGCCGGTCACCCGAACCACCTCGCCTTGAATACTGGCCTGGGTTTTGAGCTTCGACTCTTTGATCAATTTTACGATCTTTTTCGATAACTCCTGCTCCACGCCGACTTTTACGCTGACCAATTGCTTGACCTTGTTTCCACTGATTTTTTCTGCCTCCGCGACATCGAGACACTTAATGTCGACGCCGCGTTTGACCAACTTACCTTCAAGAACATCGCGCACTTGGCTGAGCTTAAAGTCATCGTCGGCAAAAACTGTTAGGGCGTATTCGGCTTGCTCCACACGCGCATCCGAACCCTTGAAGTCGAAGCGTGTCGAGACTTCCTTGTTGGTCTGCTCGACGGCGTTCTTGACTTCTTGTTTGTCTACTTCAGAAACTATGTCGAAGGATGGCATGGTTGGGGGTCGCTTGAGGATAAGCGTTGATTATTGCGGGAAGTAGGACGAAGGGCAAGCCGCGTAATGCAACCGACCAGCTAAAGTAGGGGGCAAGCAACGCTTTTTGTGATGGTGGCGGGCCGCTCTGGCGACGCACGACGAACAATTGCGCATACTTTTGCATCATCGTATCTTTGATCAAAATGTACTGCTCGTTCGCCGGCACTTAATTCTCCGCGTTTCGAACTCAATGTGCCGGACACGAACGAAAATCACTGGGCGATCGGTAGGCGGGTTGCGCCCGCATTTTTTGTTATGCAGCCGCGCGGCTTATCGGGTTTGCCGTCTGGCGAGGCATGGCCTGCAAGCCAGTGGCCCGAGGCCAGCCGCTATCCATGCGCGTCTTCCGACTATCGCGCGAATATTATCGAGTGATTCCTTGGTTTTTGACTATTTATCGGAATCACTCGTTATCGTCGTTCGCTTCTATTTCCGGTTCAGTTTGGCTGCGATGCGCATACGTAACGCGTTGAGTTTAATAAAGCCGGCGGCATCGGCCTGGTTGTAGGCACCCTTATCCTCTTCAAATGTCGAGATGGCCGGATCGAACAGCGAATCCTTTTTCGACGAGCGGCCGACGGTCATGACAGTGCCTTTGTAAAGTTTCAGGCGCACCGTGCCATTGACCGGTTGTTGCGAGGTGTCGATCAACACTTGCAGCAATTTGCGTTCCGGGCTCCACCAATAGCCGTTGTAGATCAAGCGCGCGTAGCGCGACATGAGGTCGTCTTTCAGCGCCAGGACTTCGCGATCTAAGGTGATCGATTCCATGGCGCGGTGGGCCCGCAGCATGATGGCGCCGCCGGGGGTTTCGTAGCAGCCGCGGGATTTCATGCCGACGTAGCGATTTTCCACGATGTCCATTCGACCGATACCGTGTTTACCGCCCAGGCGATTCAACTCGGTCAACACTTGCGCCGGCGTCAGCTTCTTGCCGTTGACGGCGACGATGTCGCCTTGTTTGTAATCGAGCTCGACGTATTCCGGTTTCGCCGGCGCCTTTTCCGGCGACACGGTGATGCGCCACATGGAATCTTCCGGCTCGAAGTCCGGATCTTCGAGTACGCCGCCTTCATACGAAATATGCAGCAAGTTCGCGTCCATCGAATAGGGTGCGCCACCGCCTTTTTTCTTTTTGTAGTCGACCGCGATGCCGGCTTTCTCGGCGTACTTCAGTAATTTTTCGCGGGACGTGAGATCCCACTCACGCCACGGCGCGATGACGCGGATGTTCGGCTCCAACGCGTAATAGCCCAACTCAAACCGCACTTGATCATTGCCCTTGCCGGTGGCGCCGTGCGAAACCGCATCCGCTTTAACTTTGCGCGCGATTTCCACTTGGCGTTTGGCGATCAGCGGCCGGGCGATCGAGGTGCCGAGCAGATATTCGCCTTCATAAATCGCGTTGGCGCGGAACATCGGGAAAACGAAATCGCGCACGAATTCTTCGCGCAAATCGTCGACGAAAATTTCTTTGATGCCGAATTTTTTCGCTTTCTGGCGCGCCGGTTCGAGTTCTTCGCCCTGACCGATGTCGGCGGTGAAGGTGACGACTTCGCAGTGGTAAACGTCCTGCAGCCATTTCAGAATAACAGAGGTATCCAGTCCGCCGGAGTAGGCGAGCACTACTTTTTTAATCGATGACATAATTGAAGTGTGAGTTAAATTAATTTTTTTCAAGTCGCGTGACCAGTTCGCCGTTGACCCATTCGCCATAAACCGACTTGCCGTCGGGGCCGGTGAGTTCGCCGATGCCTTCGAAGCGCCAGTTTAGAAATTGGCCGACGTAGGTGGTGCCATCCGGCAGCACTAATTTGCCGTCGCCACTTGGGACACCGTCGACCCAATCGCCGCTATAAATTTGGCCGTTTTCGTGAGAGGTCATGCTGCCCTTGCCGTGGGGACGACCACGGACGTAGTCTCCGTCGTACTCTTCCGCGAGCTTGCCGCCGACGTCCCATTTGATTTGGCCCTTGCCTTCGGCGTAACCGTCTTTGCAGGCGCCGTTCCAGGTGAGTTTTTCATCCACTTGCGGATGCGGATTGAAATGCTTGCAGCCGTTTTGGTCGTTGATCCATTCGCTGTCTTCGGCGACAGCAATATGAGCGAACAAACTCAGGGACGAGGCGAGTAACGCGGCTGAAAAAATTGACATTAATTTCATGTGATCTCCTAAGTTCAATCGAACGATTTGTAACGATTGTATGTGGTTTTGCATCGGGCGAAACGATTTGGTCTTTCTTACACCTCTGCCCACAAACGCCACACCAGCGCGGCTCTCAAGCTATGCATTGCCGCAAGCCAGTGGCCCGAGGCCAGCCGCTATCCACGGGGTGGCCCCAGGGTGGCCTAGGGCCATAAGGCCACGGACATCGTGGCCGCATCAATCTAGACCACGATTACCGTGATTAATTCACTGCGTTTTCACTTCCCCTAACACCAAATATTCCATCAACGCTTTCTGCACATGCATTCTGTTCTCGGCTTCGTCCCACACCACGCTTTGCTTTCCCTCAAGCACGTCGGCGGATACTTCTTCACCGCGATGGGCCGGCAGGCAATGCATGAACAGCGCATCGGGTGTGGCACTGGCCATCATCTCCGCGTCGACACAAAAATCGGCGAAGTCTTTCTTGCGCTCTTCCGTCTCCGCCTCGAAACCCATGCTGGTCCAGACGTCGGTGGTGACCAGATGCGCGCCCTTAGCCGCTTCATTCGGATCGGTAAATTCGCGGTAGTGATCGGCGTTGAACAAGCCTGCTTCTTCCGGCTTGATCTCGTATCCCGCCGGCGTGGCGACGTGAACGTTGAAATCCAAAGTTTCCGCCGCCTGCAGCCAGGTGTTGCACATATTGTTGGAATCGCCGATCCACGCCACGGTCTTGCCGGTGATGGGACCGCGATGCTCGATGAAGGTGAAAATATCCGCGAGAATTTGGCACGGATGGTATTCGTTGGTCAGGCCGTTAATCACCGGTACGCGCGAATGAACGGCGAAGCGCTCGATAATGCTTTGCTCGAAGGTGCGGATCATTACAATATCGACCATGCGTGAAATCACCCGCGCCACGTCTTCGATCGGTTCGCCGCGGCCGAGCTGTGAATCCTGACGGTTCAGTGTGATGACCGAGCCGCCCATCTGATACATGCCCGCTTCGAACGACACACGGGTGCGCGTGGAACTTTTTTCGAACACCATGGCCAGCGTGCGATCGGTCAGCGGATGGTAGGGTTTGTATTCTTTGAACTGGCGCTTAATCCAGACCGAGCGCGCGAAGATATGCTCGATCTCCGCACGACTCAAATCCTTCAACTGCAAAAAATGTCGCAACTGCATAACGGTTACACCGCGAGAAATTCCTTGATGATCGGCGCCAAGGCGCCGACCAATTGCTCCGCTTCGGCTGCAGAAAAATTCAGCGGCGGCAACAGGCGCACGACTGTTTCGCCGGTGACGTTAACCAATAGGCCCTGTTCCCGCGCGCGCCTAACGATGTCCGCGCACGGCCGATCGAGCTCGATGCCCATCATCATCCCGAGACCGCGAATCTCTTTCACCCCCGCAACGCCGGCGAGCCGCTCGCGCAGTTGCGCACGGATCCATTCGCCGCTTTGGGTCGATTTTTCCAGCAGGCCGTCGTCTTCAATGACCTTCAGTGTCGCCAGTGACGCGGCACACACCAACGGCCCGCCGCCGAAGGTCGAGCCGTGATTGCCGGGGCCGAACACGCCCGTCGCACGACCCGCCGTGACACAGGCGCCGATCGGCACACCGGAGCCCAGGCCCTTGGCTAACGTAATCACATCGGGCTTCACGTCGGCGTGTTGAAAGCCGAACCACTTGCCCGTGCGGCCAATACCGCACTGCACTTCGTCGATCATGAGGAGCCACTCTTGCTTGTCGCAGATTGCGCGCAAGGTGCGGATGTATTCCAGATCCGCCATGACTACGCCGGCCTCGCCTTGCACCACTTCGACCAACACGGCGACGACGTTCGATTGATTTTTCGCGATCTGTTGCACGGCAATGGCGTCGTTGTAAGGCACGCGTACGAAGCCGTCCATCAGCGGCTCAAATCCCGCTTGCGCCTTGCGGCTGCCGGTCGCCGAAAGCGTGGCAAGGGTACGGCCGTGCCACGCTTTTTCCATGACGATAATATGCGGACTTTCGACACCGGCTTTGTGGCCATACAGGCGCGCAATTTTGATCGCCGCCTCATTCGCCTCGGCGCCGGAATTGCAGAAGAACACCTCGTCCATGCCGGAGAGTTTGGCGATGCGCTCGGCTAATTCTTCCTGACGAAAAATTTGATATAGGTTCGAGGTATGCAGCAGATTCTTCGCTTGTTCGCAAATCGCCTCGACTACTTTCGGATGAGCGTGGCCCACGCTCGTCACCGCCACGCCGGACACGGCATCCAAATAGCGCTTGCCTTTATCGTCAATCAGCCAGGCGCCTTCGCCCTTCACAAAACCAATCGGCTGGCGCGCATAGGTATTCATCACGTACGACATCGTCATCCCCAAAAACAAATCGGCGGCCGATCAAATGATCGCCGCCAAAGGAAGAAGTATACCAAAGCTTTGCCTACAGGAACCCCAGATTCAATGCCTAGCCAGGAGCCTTATCCAGCTTGCCTTCTGGCATGGCATGCCTGAAGGTCTGCGCTACTACTGCCTCCCGGGCCGATCATTTGGGCGTGATTAGATCGAACGGCGGTGGCACACCGTCTTGCCGCAAAATACGCTTACCCAGCGCCCATGACGCGGGCATGGAAAGATGGCTGGCGTCATAGTAGCTCGGTCGTCCCAACTCATCGAATGCGGAGCAGGCGCCCTGGGGACAGAGATAGTGGGCGGCGTCAAAGTATTTGACGTTGGAAGAGCGCTCGGCGAAGGCCTTAAGTTTTGCGTTAACACGCGCAACCTCCTCGGTCAGCGCGGACGTAAAAGCCGGGCACGTCAACAAGGGATAGCTTAGCGCCTTTTCCTGGCAACGACGATCATAGTGATCGAACACCGGGGCTTTACCGATGAGAATGACGCGCCTTTGTTCTTTCTCCAGCGTTTTGACGGTAGCGAAGAAAGTGTCTAAAAATTGATCGGCGTGATTCTGATAACTCAGCCAATCGGCGGAAATCACCACGATCTTGAAGTCGTTAATCGCCTGTCGAGCGACGGCGCTGGAATCGCGGCAATCGGAAAGCCTTTGAGCAGAAACGAACGCTTTGGGATCGCCAAAAATAGGCGGGCACGACCCCACCGCGAGATTGCGAAAGCGATAACCGTCCTGGCGAGCAAAGGCCCCGAACATACCGACATAGTGCGCGGCGTTGGAATCGCCCCACAGCAATGCGCGCGGCGCCGCGGTCGAATCGGCGCCGACGACACAGCGGGCATCTTGCGCGTCAGCCGTTGTGAGTTTCTGCCTCTGGCAAACATACTTGTAGGAGTAGGCCGGTAGCGTTTCATGGCGCAGCGCGGTTTGCTGACTTTTGTAACTAGCAGAAAACCAACGTAGGCCGTAACCGTCCAGTTTCATCGCGGCCAACGCAAAAACGGTCAGCGCGCCGGCGGGCAACACAAATTGCCGCAACAGCACCTGCAACGTCGACGCCTTTGAACGACGCGCGGGTCGTTCGACGAATCGATAGGTCAGCCAAGCGAGAAAAATCGTTAAGGCGAAGATCACGATTCCCGCGAATAGCCCGATTTCCCGATGGCCGTAGCGAAAAAACGCCAGCAAGGGCCAGTGCCAAAGATAGGCGGAATACGAAATGAGACCAACCCACACCAGCGGCTTTAACGCCAGAAGGCGAGAAACGATATTGCTACTGCAATGCCCGGCAAAGATTAATAAGGCCGTCCCCAGTGTCGGCGGGATGGCTCGCAATCCGGGAAATACCTGTCCTTCCGACAACATGAAAAAGGAGACGGCCAACAATAGCAGGCCTATGACGGCCATTGGCGCGACGGCTTTCTGCGGCACGCTATGGCCCGCTTGGCGCAAAACAAAAAATGCGACCAAGCCGCCCATCAGCAACTCGCCGGCACGCGTTGGCAACATGTAATACACGAACGACGGCGCGCGCTCGAACAGCCATTCGCCAAGCAAAAACGAACCCAGCCCAATGAGCGCGGCGACGGCGAAAAATCCCTTCGCCCGTGATGGGCGATAGGCAGCCATGAGGATCAGCGGCCAAAATATATAAAACTGTTCCTCGATCCCGAGTGACCAAAGGTGTAGCAAGGGTAATTCACTGCTCGCCGCGGCAAAATAGCTGCTGTCTTGGTAAACCCAGAAGTACACGTTGGCGAGTGAAAACAGCGACCACAGCCCCGATTGCGCCGCCTTTTCCGCGTCTTCCGGCAGTATCAGCCATTGCGCCGTGATCAACGTCACGGCGACCACGATCAACATCGGCGGCGCGATTCGTTTAATGCGACGGCGATAAAAATCGGCGATGGAGAAATGGCCTCGCTCTAAATCCTTGAGGATATTGAGCGAGATCAAGTATCCGGAAATGACAAAAAATATGTCGACGCCGATGAAGCCGCCGGGAATCAAGGCTTTGTCGATGTGAAAAAGAATGACCGAAAGCACCGCGATGGCCCGAAGGCCATCGATATCAGGACGATAATTCGAATCAGGCGCCGCGCCGGTTAGCGTCATATAAATCTCAGGTTATCTTTTAGCCCAGCAGTTAAGTGGGACTCATTAGGGAGAAAGCGGGATTTTAAACGAAGGCCCGGGGCGTCTGATTCGACGGCAAATGCGCAAGATAGCGCTAAATATCGGTCGATCCTAGATTTATCAGCACTCGATGGCTCCCAATTCTAGATTGCGCCTCGGCATTTTCCAAGCCAAAACGTAAACGCGGAAAAAAAGATATGCTATAAACCTCATATTCATAATCAATCGCTTAACCATGAACGTTGCGGAAAACCTAAAGACTATGCTCGCCGATGTGCTCAGCCTTGGCGCGCGCAAATCTCAATTAAACGAGTCGACGCCGCTCCTGGGTAGCATTCCGGAACTCGATTCAATGGCGGTGGTAAATGTCATCACGGCGATGGAAGATAGGTTCGGCATCAGCGTAAGTGACGACGAAATTAGTGCCGATACCTTTGCGACGCTGGGCAGTCTGATCGGGTTTGTCGAGGGAAAACTCAGTAGCTAGTGCAGCGGGTTGCGGTTTGCCCGACAAAGTAACTTCGTTGGCTCCCATGATGTTGCATTAGTTTGGCCATTCCCAGAACAGCACCAATCCAGGGAACATCGCGTAATATCAACCTGTTACATTCTCCAACCGTAGTATGGTGAGTGGTTAGTCAAGCAAAGTACCAATGATACGAGACATCCCAGGGTTTCAGCGCGATTCGTTTGGCAAGCCAGACATCGGACTCGACGACGCGAGCCTTTACGCTTACGGCAATCTCATTCGCTGCACCGAGGAGTTAATCCTCGATATGTTCAGCCGCGGTCTGTTATCCGGCACAACCCACACCTGCCTAGGCCAAGAGCTTTGCCAGATGGCGGTGGTGCGCGCATTAAACGATCCCGATGACGTGGTGTTGTCGAATCATCGCAACCACGGTCATTTCATGACCTACTCGGGGTATTTCACCGGCCTGGTCGCAGAGATCATGGGCCGGGAAGCGGGCGTGTGCGGCGGTTACGGTGGCAGCCAGCATATGGCGTTTCGTCATTTTCACAGTAACGGCGTTCAGGCCGGCATGACCGGCATCGGCGCCGGCCTCGCCCTCGCACGCAAGATGGGCAAGAGTCGCGCCTTGGTCGCAACCATGATCGGCGACGGTACGCTGGGCGAAGGCCTGTTGTACGAAAGCATGAATCTAGCCTCCATTTGGAAGGCGCCGGTGTTGTTCGTAGTCGAGAATAACGGCATCGCGCAAACAACTTACACGCAAGACACCATCGGCGGATCGATTGAAGCGCGCGGCCAAGCATTCGGTTTACTCACTTGGCATTTGGACGATAGCGCAAGCGATTTTTCCCAGGCCGTCGCGAATATCGTCGATGAAATGCGCGACGCCAGCCGTCCCGGCATGTTGGTGATCGACACCCGTCGCATGGGCCCCCATAGCAAGGGCGACGACCTGCGCGATGAGCAAGAACGTAACGCCATCCTCACACGCGATCCACTGAGCGCGATCGGCAAGCGCCTTTCTCCAAGCCAACGTGAATCAATCGAGACGCGCAACGCGTCGTTCTTGCGGGAAGTGGAAGCCGAAGCTTTGGCCTCCCCGGAAGCGCGCTTTGTCAATGCGCCCGAGCACGGCCTACGCCCCGCGCGCCCCGCGACCGGCGCTATGCAACCGGC
>JANMJR010000314.1:0-6604 GCA_031371465.1 Pseudomonadota bacterium | reverse complement strand
GATCACCGATCACAAGATCGACAATCACAGCGACGGTACTTATGCGGTGATTTATTTCAGCGCCGATTGTCCCAAGGCGCCGGAATTTCTTGAGATCGAGTATTCACTGTTCTTCGATCTCGATAAAGAGCACAAGGGTTTGCTCAATTTACAGAGCGACGGCAAGGCGCGCAGCGCGATTTTCAGCGATTCCGATCGCAAACAAAAATTTCAATTGGCCAAGCCGTCGAAGTGGAAACAGTTCGTCGATTATTTGATCGAGGGCATTTGGCATATTTGGAAAGGCTTCGACCATATTCTGTTTTTGCTGTCGCTGTTGTTGCCCGCGGTGTTAGTGTGGAAAAGTGATCGATGGAATTCCGCTGCTAGTTTCAAGGCAGCGTTCATTGAAGTTCTGAAAGTCGTGACGGCCTTCACCGTCGCCCACTCGATTACGCTCAGCCTGGCGGCGTTGCAGATCGTCAACATCCCAACTTGGATCGCCGAATCCGCCATCGCCGCCTCGGTCATTGTCGCCGCGCTGAATAACGTGTTTCCGATTTTCCACGGCCGGCGCTGGATGGTGGCGTTTGCGTTCGGCTTGATTCATGGCTTCGGCTTTGCCAACGTGCTGACGGAACTTGGCTTGCCGCAGAGCACGCTGTTGGTCGCGCTGGTGGGCTTCAACTTAGGCGTCGAGGTAGGACAAATCGCTATTGTCGCGGTGTTTTTACCGCTGGCGTTTTGGCTGCGCGATACTTTTGTGTATCGCAAGCTGGTGCTCGTTGCCGGCTCGCTGCTGATCGTGGCGATCGCGGGCGCGTGGTTGGTCGAGCGCGTGCTTGCTGTGAAGTTTATGCCGATTTAATTACCACTGTGTGGCCTGCGGTGGCCCGAGGCCAGCCCCCCAGCTCCTCATTCCCGCGAAGGCGGGAATCCATACTGCATGAATTACTTCAACCGCCAAATGGATTCCCGCGTTCGCGGGAATGACGGGGTGGCCTAAGGCTACAAGAGGTCAGGGTGCTAGGCAGTCAGCCGCCGCCATTCCCCCGGCGCCAGCCCGTCTAAGGTCCACTCCCCAATGCGATAGCGGATCAAACGCAGGGTCGGTAATCCCACTTTCGCCGTCATGCGCCGAACTTGGCGATTCTTCCCTTCGGCAATCGTAAGCTCCAGCCACGAAGTTGGAATTGCCTTGCGCAAGCGAATCGGCGGATCGCGCGGCCACAGTCTGAGAGGCTCAGACATGACGCGCGCCTGCGCCGGCGCGCTGACGAAATCGCCCACATCCACGCCCTGTTCGAGTTGCTGTAGCGCCGCCGCGCTCGACTCGCCTTCCACCTGCACCCAGTAGGTTTTGCGGAACTTGTGTACCGGATCGCTAATCCTATGCTGCAGCGCGGCGTTGGAAGTCAGGATCAATAGGCCCTCGCTGTCGGTATCGAGGCGACCGGCGGGGTACACGTCCTTGACGGCAATGTAATCTTTCAACGTCGGATGTTTGCCGTCGGCGCTGAATTGGCAGATTACGCCATAGGGCTTGTTGAACAGGATAATTTCGCTCATGGGCGCTGTGGAGAGTCGCGGCTAAGGATGTATACTTTAAGAGTTGCGATCATAGCAATCTTCACGCCATACGCGTGTTACCGACAGCGATTGGGAAAATCAGTTTATGCTCGACAAATCATTTATCCAGGCGGCAAAATCGCGCCGCGTTTCCTTGATCGCCGGCGCGATTTTACTACTGCTTGTTCTATTTCTGGCGTTCAAGAAATTCTTTCCTAGCGAGGGAATCAAGCCACCACTGCACGCCGATGGAGCGAAGTCAGTGTCAGGGCAAGGTGCGCCAGGCAGTGGTCCCACTGCGCCCGTAGCCGCAGGCAATGCTGGAAAGCAAGCAGGGAGCCCGTCTCCAGGCGCTGTGCCCGGTGGAAAACCGCCAGGACCGCCGGTTAAAGTCGTAATGGTGCGCGAAAGCGCGGTCACCGATGATGTCACTGCAGTGGGTACTCTACTCGCCGAAGAGTCGGTGGTGATTCGCCCGGAAATCGCCGGACGCGTTGTCAAAATTCATTTCACCGAGGGTGAGTCGATTAACGCCGGCGCCCCGCTGGTGTCGATGGATACCTCGGATCTGCGCGCCAAGCTGGCGGCGAATGAAGCCGATGTGATGGTCAACCGTCAGCGCTTCGATCGCGCGAAAAATATGGCCGGGCAAAAATTTATGAGTCAACAGGCGGTCGATGAAGCCAACAGTAACTTGTCGCGCGCTATCGCGCTGAAGCAAGAGACGCTGGCGCAATTGGCGAAAGCGGAAATTCGCGCGCCGTTCAAAGGCATGTTGGGCCTGCGCAAAGTGAGCACTGGCGCGTATCTAAAGGCTGGAGAAGACATCGTGAATCTGGAAGACATCGGTTCGCTCAAGCTCGATTTCCGGGTGCCGGAAGCCTTTTTGAGCAAGATTGCGAAGGGTCAGGATGTCAATGTTCGCGTCGACGCCTTCCCGAAAGAAACCTTCAGCGGCAAAATTTTCGCCATCGAACCGGCGATCGATGCGCAGACGCGGACGGTGTTGTTGCGCGCGCGCGTACCCAACGTCGAAGCTAAGCTCATGCCCGGCTTGTTCGCCCGCGTGAATCTGATTCTAGAGCGGCGCGGCACCGCGTTGGTGGTGCCGGAAGAAGCGATCGTGCCGAAGGGCAATGCGTTCCTGGTGGTGAAAGTGGTCGATGGCAAGGCGGATTTCGTGCCGGTTAAAATCGGCCGGCGCCGTCCCGGTGAAGTCGAGATCGTCGAGGGCTTAAAGGTCAATGACACGGTCGTTACCGATGGCCAAATTAAATTGCAACCCGGCGCGCCGGTGACGCTGATGGGCGCGCCACCGCCCGCAGTGGGTCAAGCGACGTCGCCGAAAAGTTAGTATCCCTGCGCTGAGCATTTCGCGCGCTGTAATGCTGAGGTAATCATGGTTCTGTCCGATCTTTCCATCAAACGCCCTGTCCTCGCGACGGTGATGAGCCTGACGATCATTTTGATCGGCATGATGGCTTACAACCGGCTGACGGTGCGGGAGTATCCCAACATCGACGCGCCGACCGTGTCGGTACGCACGGTCTACCTCGGCGCGTCATCGTCGATTATGGAAAGCCAGGTTACCCAGCCCCTCGAGGATCAACTGTCGGGCATCGAGGGCATCAAGGCGATTAAGTCTCAGAGTAAAGATGAAGTGAGCGCGATCACCGTTGAGTTCGTGCGCGAGCGCGATGCTGATTCCGCCGCGAACGATGTGCGCGATCGTGTCGCGCGCGCGCGGGCGCTGATGCCGCCGGGCATCAAAGATCCGGTGGTGGCGAAAATCGAAGCGGATGCGCAGGCCATCATCTGGCTGGCGTTTTCATCGAGCAAGCACGATACGTTGGCAATTACCGATTACGCCGATCGCTACGTGCTCGATCAACTCAAAGTCCTGCCCGGTGTGGCCACGGTCATCATCGGCGGTGATCGCCGCTTCGCGATGCGCATTTGGTTGGATCGCGATCGCTTGGCGGCATTCGGACTTACCCCGCTGGATGTAGAAAGCGCGCTACGGCGGCAAAATATCGAAGTGCCTGGCGGGCGCATCGAAAGCACCAATCGGGAGTTCACCGTCACTACGCAAACGGATCTGCGCACTGCGGAAGAATTCAATAACCTGATCGTCAAAGAGGCGCAGGGTTATCCGGTGCGGCTGAAAGACATCGGCCGCGCCGAACTGTCCGCAGAGGATTGGCGCAAGATCGTGCGTGTCGGCGGTAACGAGGCGGTGGGTTTGGGCGTGGTGAAGCAGTCGACCGCCAACACGCTCGACGTGGCTCATGCGGTGCGCGAGTTACAACCGAAGATTCAAGCGGCGCTGCCGGACGGTATGCAAGTAAAAGTGGCGTTCGATTCCGCCATCTTCATCGACGAGGCGATCAAGGCCGGTAAGAGCACGATTTTCGAAGCGCTCATTTTGGTCGTGTTAGTGATTTTCCTGTTCCTGCGCTCGATCCGCTCGACCTTGATTCCGTTCGTCACCATTCCGGTTTCGTTGATCGGTGCGTTTATTTTCTTGTACGCGCTCGGTTTCACCATCAATATTTTGACCTTACTCGGCATCGTTCTGGCCATCGGCCTGGTGGTCGACGACGCCATCGTCGTGTTGGAGAATATTTATCGCCACATTGAAGACGGCATGTCGCCGCGCAAGGCCGCCCTGGTCGGCAGCAAGGAAATTTCCTTTGCCGTGATCGCGATGACTGTCACCTTGGCGGCGGTATTCACGCCGCTGGCGTTCATCCCCGGCAACACCGGCAAACTGTTCAGCGAGTTTGCCTTGACCGTTGCCGCCGCCGTCCTGGTATCCGGTTTTGTCGCGCTGACGCTCACACCAATGATGTGTTCCAAGTTGCTGAAGCATCATGCCAAGCACAGCGCCATATATAATTTTACCGAGCGATTTTTTGTCGCGATGAACAACGGCTATCGTCGTGTGCTGGGTAAACTGGTGCGGCGCGGTGTTGTCGGACGCTTGATTTTTCTCGGCGTGATGTTCGGCGTCGCCGGCTTCGGGATTTTCACGCTGTTGAGCATGTTGAAAAGCGAGCTGTCGCCGCAGGAGGATCGCTCCTGGTTCATGACCTATACCTTGGCGCCGGAAGGTTCCACATTCGCCTACACCAATCAATATGCGTTGGCGATCGAAAAAATTCTTAAGGATGTGCCGGAAATTAATACCAGCTTCGTGGTCGTGGCGCCCGGCCTGGAGAAACCGAATCCGGTGAATATCGCCATGTCCTTCAACATGGTGCAGCCGTGGAGTCAGCGCACGAAAAAGACATCGCAGATTTCCGGCGAACTGTTTCCGAAGTTCATGGCCTTGCCGGGCGTACTCACCTTTCCCATTAATCCACCGTCGCTCGGGCAGAGCTTCCGCAACTTGCCGGTGCGTTATGTGTTTCAAGCGCCGACCTATGAAAAACTAGCGGAATACAATGATAAGCTGATCGCGAAGGCGCGCGATCCGCAATCGGGATTGATGAACCCCGATTCGGATTTGAAGTTGAACAAACCGCAATTGAAAGTGTGGGTCGATCGCGACAAAGCCGCGTCGATGGGCGTGGAAGTGGACGAAATCGGTCGCACCGTGGAAACCATGATGGGTGGCCGCCAAGTGACGCGCTTTCAGCGCGACGGCAAACAACACGACGTCATCGTCCAACTCGAAGACGTCGAGCGTGCCCAGCCCAACGATTTGACCTCGATCTTCGTGCGCACCAAGGATAAACAATTGGTGCAATTATCCAACTTGGTCAGAGTTGACGAAGGAGTCGCCGCGAGTTCGCTGAATCACTACAATCGCTTGCGCTCCGCCACCATCGAGGCAAACCTCGCGCCGGGCGCGACTTTGGGGCAGGGTCTAGACTATTTGGACAAGGCCGCGACGGAAATCATGGGCGATGCAAAACTGACGGCCTACGACGGCATATCGCGTGAGTTTAAGGAATCCAGCGGCGCGCTGGTGCTGACCTTCGCATTGGCTCTGGTGTTCATTTATCTGGTGCTCGCGGCACAATTCGAAAGCTTCACCTCGCCGCTCATTATCATGCTGACGGTACCGCTCGCATTGGCCGGCGCATTGTTTTTTCTCTTTTGGTCCAATAGCAAAATCCCCGTGACGATCGGGGTATTGATGGGTGCCGACATTCCGGCGCCGGTAGTTGCCAGCGTCGGCGGTACGCTGAACGTTTATAGCCAGATCGGCCTGGTGATGTTGATCGGGCTCATTACCAAGCACGGTATTTTGATTGTCGAATTCGCCAATCAATTGCGCGAAAAAGGCAAAGACAAAGCCGAAGCCGTGATCGAAGCGGCGACGCTGCGTTTGCGGCCAATATTGATGACGACCGCCGCGATGGTGCTCGGCGCGTTGCCGTTGGTGACCGCCAGTGGCGCCGGCGCGGAAGCGCGCAGTCCGATTGGTGTAGTGATTGTCGGCGGTCTCTTAGTGGGCACCTTGCTGACTTTATTCGTGATTCCCGTCGCGTACACGTTGCTTACCGGCAAGCTCAAAAACATTGAGGAGGACGAACCCAGCGCAAACGCGTTGTCATTGCCGGAACGCGCGGTGGCGGGCGTTCGTGGGCGCATTGAGCCGAGTTTGGGTGGGGCTGCCGAAGGCCATGTATCGATGCGGCGCGAGGAATAACCCGAGAGTGGCGAAATTCCCATTCCCATGTCCCAAGGCCAGTGGCCAGCCTACCGGGTAGCCCTAGGCTAGCCACTGGCCTAAGGCCAGGGCTACCCCGTCCCACCCTTCCCCTTGACGGGGAAGGGGTTTCCGCTGAAATGGTCTGGGTACGCCAACTCAGTGCGGGCCTTGGAAAGTTTTGTTTTGCCCTAATATCTGGAGTTCTAATTCAAAATGATTGAAAAGGCGCCATGATTACCTTACGCCGCTCGACCGAGCGCGGCCATGCCGACCACGGCTGGCTTAATTCCTATCACTCGTTTTCCTTCGCCGGTTATCAAGATCCGAATCACATGGGCTTTGGGCCACTGCGCGTGATCAACGAAGATCGCGTCGCGCCCGGCCAAGGCTTCG
>JANMJR010000311.1:0-13995 GCA_031371465.1 Pseudomonadota bacterium | reverse complement strand
TTGGAAAGGGCAAGCGCGGTGGCCAGTCCACCGATGCCGCCACCGACGATCAAAATAGGAAAATTTTCTTTCATAGCGCTGCGTTGTTTGCGATAGCGTAGCGGTTGGATTCTAATTCAGCAACTCGCAGGGTAAAATAGTCGTTTGCCAATCGCGAGTTTTTTCGCTCGTTGTGAATTAACCTCAAGTCATGATTAAAGTATTGTTCGTTTGCATGGGAAATATCTGCCGCTCGCCCACGGCGGAGGGTGTGTTCCGCCACGTGGTCGAGGAGGCGGGACTTTCGATGCAAATTGAAACGGATTCCGCCGGCACCAGCGACTATCAAAAAGGCGATCCGCCCGATAAACGTGCCCAACAAGCCGCGATCCGGCGTGGTTACAATCTTTCGCGGCTTAAGGCGCGGCAGGTGAGGCCGGAAGATTTTCTCGAATTCGATCACATCCTTGTCATGGATCAAAAGAACATGCGTGACCTCAAGGCGATTTATCCGAACGGCGCCCAAGCGCAAATCGCATTGTTTTTGGATTACGCGCGCAGGGCCAAGGTGAAGGAAGTTCCTGATCCCTACTATGGCGGCGCGAGTGGGTTTGAACTCGTCCTCGACCTAGTCGAGGACGCTGCCCGCGGCTTCCTCCAGCACCTCATCGAGCAGAATCGCAAGTCAGCAAAATCGCAATAGCCGATCGACTGCCGGCCTGACAACCGAGGCGTCGATATTCCGTTAAGGGATACAATGCCCATTAATGATCCCGAGGAGAAACAAATGCAACAGCTAATTGCCGCGCTTGCCGTGGCCTGCGTAGCGCTGTGGAGTCTATCCGTTGACGCCGAGGAACTTTCGAAACCCAAAAAATTCGAGCACACCATTTACCTCTCTGGCGGCGTGACCGACGAGGATGCCGCCGCGATAAAAAAGCACGGCCCCGACTACGGTCTGCAACTTTTTTTATCGGCGGATCACAAACCCACCGGCCCCGGTGAGGTCAAGATCAAGATACTGAATCTCTCGAAAGAAACGATTATCGATTCGGTCGCCGATGGTCCGCTATTTTTTGTGAAAGTGGATGGCGGTCGCTACACCTTGATTCTCGACCGCGGCGGCGACGTGAAGGAAAAAACCTTTGACCTCATCGGCCGACGCTTCGGCCAATTCAGTTTTGACTGGAGCGAGAAAGCTAACTGAGGTGCGCGCGTAGTTCGTTGCCGCAATCAGCGATCGCTTCGTTCGCCACGCGCAGCACGCCGGACATGGTGATGAAGCCGTGAATCATTCCTTCATAGCAATGGTAGCGAACAGCAACGCCGGCTGCGGTTAGTTTGTCAGCGAAGTCTTTGCCTTCGTCCCGTAGCGGATCGAATCCGGCCGTCATCACATAGGCCGGGGGCAAGTTTGCATGGCTCATTGCGAGCAGTGGAGAGGCGCGCCAGTCCTTGATCTCAGCTTGGTCATTCAAATAATGGTCGCGAAAATACAACATCAAATCGCGCGTCAAGCTATAACCTTCGGCGAACAAATGATGGGATGGATGATCCATCGCCATATCGGTCCCCGGATAAATCAGTAGCTGAAATTTAATCGCCGGTCCGCCACTGTCGCGCAAAATCATTGCAACCACGGCCGATAAATTTCCACCGGCGCTATCACCGCCCACGGCAACGCGCGTCGCATCGATTTTTAGTTGTGCGCCATTTGCCGAAACGTAGCGCACTACATCTTCCGCATCGTCGACCGCCGCCGGAAATTTTGCTTCCGGGCCCATGCGATAGTCGACGGCAATCACAGCGCAGTCGCTTGCGTTCGCGAGCTGACGGCACAGCGCGTCGTGGGTCTCAAGATCGCCGACCACCCAGCCGCCGCCGTGAAAATAAATCAATACCGGCAATACGTCGTTGGCATTTTTTCCGACAGGCCGATAGTGCCGCACGGGGATCGCGCCACGTCGACCGGCGACACTAAAACCCGCAACCGATCCAATTGGCGGTGTCGGCGGCAATAATCCTTTGCGCAATTCTTTGAATTGAACGCGCGCTTCAACAGGCGGAAACTTGTTGACCGGTGTGCGCCCGGCGCGCGCCGCGGCGTCGAGCAAAGCTTGAACTTGCGGATCCAAAGACATGGTTAAAACCCGCCGGTTTTTAACCAGCGCTCCAATTGTTCAAAGCGATCGACCCCCCAGAACGGTTCGTCGTCGACAATAAAATAAGGTGACCCAAATACCTTGCGCGCGATGGCGCGATCGCTCTCATTTTTGAAACGTTCTTTAACGGCTTCGCTTTGTAAGTTCGCAACAAACGATGCGCGATCGACCCCAACGCTTTGCGCTATGTCGGCAACTACATCGGCATTGCCGACATCACGATTGTCGATGAAATAAGCGCGATAAACCTGTTGCGCGAATTTTATTGCCAGCGCCGGATCTTGATCTTTCAACCAATAGAATCCGCGCGCCGCTGCGATCGTCATTTTTGGGAATTCCGACGGAAATTTTAACGGCACTTCAAGATAGCGAGCGCTACGCGCCATGTCGTGAATCACGTACTCGCCCTTAAGCGGAATCGTCATTGGCGCGACTTGCCCGGTCTGCTTGAAAATAAATCCAAGCAAAATCGCATGCCAATTGACTTGCCGATCGTACTTCGCGGCGAGGGTATCGATACGCTCAGCCGCGAGGTAGCCATAGGGCGAAGTGAAATCGAAATAAAAATCGATCGCGGCGGCCATGGGCTAACTATCCGATTTTTGCGTTTCCACCTGCAGCAACGGCTCCACTGGCGGCGCGTCGTGGCGTGGCCGACGCGGCGGGCGATCGCGACGCGGCGTCGCCATGACCATTTCCGCTAGGGGCTCGGTTACGGGAAGGCGATTCGGATCCGTTTCAACGATGACTAATTCCGCGGCAGCCGGACGCTCATGCCGACCACCAAACTGACGCCTCCGACGCGGATTCCGCGGTGGCCGTGTTTCATCGCTGGGCTCACTCTGCAACGCTGATGCGTCACCATTCGTGCTGACTGACGTGTCTTGCTGCGACGCCGAGGGTTGCGGAAGGGACTCGTTGGAGACCGAGTGCGCTTGTCGTTTGGGCGCAAATTCCTGGTGTGCTTCAAAAGGCGGGTCCTTGGGCTCGGTTGATCGTACCTCTGCCGCCCGCGGCGCCGCAGATGTATCGATTATGCGTGCAGCCGGCGCAATATGCTGTGCTGCTTGAGCCGCAACGACCTCTGTACTGTGCGGTTCATCATCCATTCCAGGCAGATTTTCCTGAACGTTGTGTTCGCCTTGATGGCGCTCGCCGCGCTCACGACGCCCACCACGGCGCCCACGCTTACTGCGACCGTCACCCGGGTCGCGTGGCGCGCTCTCCGGTGGGGACGTCTCTGCGACGATGGCCGCCACGGCGGGGGTTTCCGTTGGTTCTTGACGGCGCGGCGGACGCGGCGGACGATTCTGACGCCCACGTTCCGTATCACGCGGTTCGCCACCTTCCGTATTACGCGGGCGATTCTCCTGGCGCTCTGGACGATCTTGCCGTTCCGGGCGCTCCTGGCGATCGGGCCGGTCGCGGCGCGGTTTGCGATCGCCGCGCGGCTGATTGCGGTTGCCGGATTCCGATTCCGTCGCGGTTTTGCCGCGCGGGGGGCGTTTGACCGGGGCTAGCGCTGGCGTTTCTACCACATTGCCGCCCTTGAACCAGCCCATGACCCGGCTAATTAACGACGCACGGGATTCGGCAACAGCCGGCGCCACATGCATCGGCGTCGGTTGTTCCGGCGTAATGCCTTGCACCGCCGCCTGTTGACGCACTGGGCGCGATTCCGCGTCCTTGCCCGAAGGCGTTGGATCTTCCGCAACCGGGGCGGTGACCAAGCGATAGCTCGGCGTATCGACTTCCGTTTCGCCCAGCGCGTCTTGCTTAATGCGCTCGATTTCGTAGTTGGGCGTTTCGATATGCGGATTGGGGATTAACACCACGCTAACTTTGAGGCGGGCTTCGAGCGCATGAATATCGGCGCGTTTCTCGTTTAACAAGAATGTACCGACATCGACAGGCACCTGGGCGCGCAGCAACGCGGTGGATTCCTTCATCGCTTCTTCCTGCAGGATGCGCAGGATATGTAAAGCCGACGATTCGATGTCGCGTATATGGCCCGTGCCGCCGCAGCGCGGGCAAGGGATGTGGCTACTCTCGCCCAAGCTCGGTTGCAGGCGTTGGCGCGACAGTTCGAGCAAGCCGAAACGGGAAATCTTACCCATTTGCACCCGTGCGCGATCGTGTTTCAGCGCGTCTTTCAGGCGATTCTCGACTTCGCGCTGGTTGCGCTGGTTTTCCATGTCGATGAAATCGATGACCACCAGGCCGCCCAAATCGCGCAAACGCAATTGCCGCGCGATTTCATCGGCCGCTTCGCAATTGGTGTTGAACGCGGTTTGCTCGATGTCCGCGCCACGGGTGGCGCGGGCCGAGTTGACGTCGACGGAAACCAGGGCTTCGGTATGATCGATAATGATGGCGCCGCCGGACGGCAATGTGACGTCGCGCCGGTAGGCGGTTTCGATTTGGTGCTCGATTTGAAAACGCGAAAACAGCGGCACATCGTCTTTATGCAGCTTGACCTTGTTGACGTTGTCCGGCATCACGTGGGACATGAATTGCCGCGCTTGTTCGTAAATCGCCTCGGTGTCGACCAAAATCTCGCCGATGTCGGGCTGGAACAGATCGCGAATGGCGCGGATGACCAGGCTGCCTTCTTGATAAATCAGGAACGGGCCCGATTGCGTCGTGGAGGCCTCTTCGATGGCGGTGTAAAGTTGCTGCAGGTAATTCAAATCCCACTGCAATTCCTCAACGGCGCGGCCGATGCCGGCGGTACGGGCGATGATGCTCATACCGGTCGGAACCTGGATTTGATCCATGACATCGCGCAGCTCGGTGCGTTCGTCGCCTTCTACGCGGCGCGAAACACCGCCACCACGTGGATTATTGGGCATCAATACCAGGTAACGACCCGCCAGGCTAATAAAAGTGGTCAGTGCTGCGCCCTTGTTGCCGCGCTCGTCCTTATCAACCTGGACAATTAACTCCTGACCTTCTTTGAGAATGCTCTGGATGCGCGAACGGGAAACTTCACCGTCCTCGCCTTTTAGGTAAACCCGGGAAATTTCTTTGAAGGGGAGAAAACCGTGCCGCTCTGCGCCGTAGTCAACAAAGGCCGCTTCGAGGCTGGGCTCGACACGGGTGATAACGGCTTTATAAATGTTGCTCTTACGCTGCTCTTTTCCTGCGTACTCTATATCTAAATCGATAAGCTTCTGCCCATCGACGATGGCAACCCGTAGCTCTTCAGCTTGAGTTGCATTAAACAACATGCGTTTCATTATTAACTCTCCCGCGCTCTTGACGCTAAGGGAAAGTCGGCACAAGCCTGGCGCTATCGTGCGCGCCGATCGTCTATTACGTCAGATTTCAATGTAGGGATCATAGAACGTAACGATCATGTAGTTGTGCCAACGGGTCTTGCCTCTTGCAAGACTGGTCTTACGTCCGGGATGCCAAAATATAGGACAATCAACTCAGCGTAACACCGATACAATATCCGGTATGTCGAGCGCGTAACTTTTGCAACGTCGCTACTTACTGTCACGATGGCGATCGCGCAACGAATGCTTCTAGCATAAGCGGGTGCGCTAATCGACGAATCAGGATCGAGGTGAGCGAGATAACCTAGTCTTCCGAAGCCCGCGCGAGAAGTGGCAGGATTGTTGTTCAATTGCTGCGTAAGGTCGCGTCGGAAAGCTCGAGACAAGCAATAGTATATTCAATATGAATGATTTAGGCAAAAATGCTGTGACTTTCGTTCGGGTAGCCGAATCGGGCGACGGACAGCGTTTAGATAATTATCTTTTCCGCACATTAAAGGGTGTGCCGAAAAGTCACGTGTATCGCATCGTGCGCAGTGGCGAAATTCGCGTCAACGGCAAGCGCGCGCAGCCGACCACGCGGCTTGGCGAAGGCGACGAACTGCGCGTGCCGCCGATCCGTTTGGCGGAACCGGCGGAGAAGCCGAGCTTCCCACGGCTCTCGCCGATGCCGGAAATCATTTTTGAAGACGAAACCTTGCTTGCGCTCAACAAACCGGCCGGGTTAGCCGTCCATGGCGGCAGCGGCATCAGTTCCGGCGCCATCGAGGTTTGCCGCGCGGCGCGGCCGGAACTGAAGTTTCTGGAATTGGTGCATCGGCTCGATCGTGACACCTCGGGTGTTCTGTTGTTGGCAAAAAAACGCGCGGCGTTGTTGGGTATGCATGCATTGCTTCGGGACGGCAACACGGACAAGCGCTATCAAGTGTTGGTCAAAGGGCATTGGAAAAACGACAAACAAAGCGTCAAACTGGCGTTGAAGAAATACGTCACCGGCGAAGGCGAACGTCGCGTCTCGGTCGACGCGGACGGCATGGAATCCCAGACAATTTTCCACAAAACCAAAGTTTGGGCTGATTATTCCTTACTCGAAGCCGAACTCAAGACCGGCCGCACTCATCAGATTCGCGTCCATTTGGCGCATCTTGGTTTTCCAATTCTGGGCGACGAAAAATATGGGGATTTTGCCCTAAATCGCGAATTGTCGAAACGCGGGCTGAAGCGAATGTTTTTGCACGCCGCTTCCCTACGTTTTGACCATCCCATTACCCACGCGCCATGTCGCTTAACTGCGCCGTTGGCCTCGGAACTTGAGCAGTTTCTGTCTAGTCTCGAAAAATAATTCTCGAACATGGCTTCTCCGAATTCCTACAACGCCGCCGCTGACCTGTTGCAACGTAACTTGCAAGGCGATCGAGGCAAGAAAGTTGCTTATATCGACGACCAAGGTCGCTGCAACTACGCGGAACTGGCGGAGCGCGCGGGGCGCTTTGCTAACGGGCTCAAGCGCTTGGGCGTTGCGCAGGAGCAGCGAATTGTGCTGGCGTTACACGACACAATCGATTTTCCGACCGCTTTTCTCGGCGCGATCCAAGCGGGTGTCGTGCCCGTTTGCGTTAACACCTTGCTGACGGCTAAGGACTACGAATACATGCTGCAAGACAGCCGCGCGCAGGTGTTGGTTGTTTCCGAGGCGCTATTGTCGGTGTTCGCGGCAATCATTGAATCGGGCTTACCGCACTTAAAGCACGTGGTGGTTTCCGGAAAATCCGGTTCCGGTCAAACCTCATTTGCGGCGCTGTTGGCCGATTCCCAAAGCGATAAATCCTTCGCCGCAACAACGGCGGACGATATGTGCTTTTGGCTTTATTCCTCCGGTTCGACCGGCGCGCCGAAAGGCACAGTGCACGCCCATTCCAGCCTAGTGCAGACCGCCGAGCTATATGGGAAGCCGATCTTAGGCATACGCGAAGATGACGTGGTGTTCTCCGCAGCTAAGTTATTTTTTGCCTATGGCTTGGGCAATGGCCTGAGTTTTCCTATGAGCGTTGGCGCAACAACCCTCCTCATGGCCGAGCGCCCGACGCCCGCCGCCGTGTTTGCGCGGCTCACGCAACATCGGCCAACTATCTTTTATGGCGTGCCGACGTTGTATGCCGCGATGCTTACCAGCCCTGAGCTGCCGCGCGCGGATGCCGTGAAAGTGCGCCGTTGCATTTCCGCCGGCGAAGCGCTGCCGAAAGATCTGGGGGAACGTTGGCAACGGCACTTCGGCGTCGATATATTAGATGGCATTGGTTCGACGGAAATGCTGCACATCTTCATGTCCAACGAGCCAACCAAGGTGCGCTACGGCACGACCGGCAGAGCTGTGCCTGGTTACGAAATACGCTTGGTCGACGATCACGGCGAGCCGGTAAAGCCCGGCGACATCGGCGACATGCAGGTGAAAGGACCGACGCGGGCGATTTTGTATTGGAATAATCGCGAGCGGTCGCAGCAAACATTTAGCGGCGAATGGACCAAGAGCGGCGATAAGTATTTGCAAGATGAAGCGGGCTACTTTGTTTATTGCGGCCGCAGCGACGATATGCTCAAGGTCGGCGGCCAATATGTTTCACCGGTAGAAGTCGAGGCCGCCCTGGTCACCCACGAAACTGTATTGGAAGCCGCCGTTGTTGGCAAAGCCGATGAAGACAAACTCATCAAGCCGAAAGCCTTCGTCGTTCTTAGACCCGGCGTGCCCGCAAGCGACGCGCTATTGGAAATTTTGAAGCAACACGTAAAAGGCACACTCGCGCCGTTCAAATATCCGCGCTGGATCGAGTTCGTAGCGGAGTTACCTAAAACCGCGACGGGGAAAATTCAGCGCTTTAAACTCCGGGCTGAATGACAGCTAACTTTACTCAATGCATAGGTAATGGCCTGAAAGCCAGCATCCATGCACCTCTCCAGGCATTGCCGAGACATTGAGGCGGCCGCGTAGGTAAGGCTTTGTGGCGTAAGGTGCGCTCAACTACTTGCACCGTCTTTTCAGATATGCGAGCATGGCTTACGTCGTACCAAATCAGTGGTTAGACGCAGTTCAGGTATCTGGTAAAAACAATTTCTGGAGGATAGTGATGAGGACATTAGCAAAGATTTCTCTTGCGGCCGGTATGGCGTTGGCAATGGGTTTTAGCGTTGCGTTTGCGGACGAACCACCGATTAACGATAAACCCCTTACCGAAAAATGGTTCCCGACCGAATTCGGCGCCGATGACAAAGCCGGTGCAATTAACCGCGTGACGCCGGACAAGGTCATGAAAGCGCTGAAACTGGTCAAGACCGGCAAGAGCGCCACGCTAGGCAAGACCTATTCGAAAGATATTCCCGGCTTTGGTGTGCGCGGCTGGCAGATGACGATTCCGGGTACACCGACCGGCGGCCCATTCGGCAAAAACGCGTTGATTTATCACGACGAGTTGGTCACTACCGAAATCGGCCAGATCTCGACGCAGTTCGACGGTCCGGGCCATATCGGCGTGCATACGTCGAAGGGCAACATGATGTACAACGGTCGCTTGGCGGACAACTGCTATCTGCGCGGCGCGGGCGGTCGGGTATTGGGCATGGGCGATTGCGGTGTTGAGCACGTTGCGCAAAAAGCCTTTATCTGCCGTGGTATTTTGGTCGATGCGATGACGTTTAAGGGTGGTGGCAATCCATTGCCGATTCCGCAAAAAGCGGGCGATCCGGGCATTGTGACCGCCGCCGATCTGAAGGCGATCCTGCAGAAGGAAGGCGTTGCTGAGCCGGGCGAAGGCGATTGTGTGTTTATTCACACCGGCCATGGCAATCTGTGGGGCATTGGCGATTGGGAAAAACTTTCCGCCGATGAACAAGCTGCGCGCCGCAAATCCTTTACCTCGGGCGAACCAGGCTATGGTATCAGCGCGTGTAAATACATGGCTGAAAAGAAAATCATCCTGACCGGTGGCGATACTTCCGCAAACGACGCGCAGCCCGGCGGCGAAGAAGACGGCTATGCCGTACCTTGCCACACGGAAATGCAAACGCGCCACGGCATTTGGAACATCGAAAACTTGGACTTGACCGTCCTTTCGAAAGAGAAAGTGTACGAGTTCCTGTTCGTTTGGTCGCCCTTGAAGATTAAAGGCGGCACGGGCTCGCCGGGTAATCCGGTTGCAATGTGGTAATGGTTTGAGTTGGTTTTGGCATTGACGAACGGGCGAGGGTGACCTCGCCCGTTTTGTTTTTGGGCTCGACGGATGAGTGCCAGTGTCTGTATGAATGAGCGAATACCCTCACCCTGCACCTCTACGGGAAGAGGGGACTCGACACCCTCGCCCGTCTGCGGGAGAGGGTGGGCGCTGGTTAGGAAAGAAGTCTAAAATTTCCCATAGGAGCAACGAATGGATGTAAATGCAAAAGGCCTGCGCACAATCATCACCGCCGGCGCAGGCGGCATTGGCAAAGTGACCGCCGAAACATTTCTGCAAAATGGCGCGAAAGTTTTTATCAGCGACGTCGACGATGCGGCGCTCGCGGTGATGGCAAAGGCTTATCCGGCGCTGGGCGTGATTCGGTGCGATGTGTCGGACGTCAAGCAAGTCGATGTCATGTTCGACGCCGCACTCAAATTCCTCGGTGGCTTGGATGTGATGATTAACAATGCCGGCATCGCTGGGCCGACGGCGAAAGTGGAAGATGTGACGCCAGCCGAATGGGACAAGACCATCGCGGTGAATTTGAACGGCAGCTTTTATTGCACGCGCCGCGCGGCGCCTGCGCTCAAGGCCGCTGGGGGCGGTTCAATCGTGAATTTATCTTCATCGGCGGGCCGGTTGGGGTTTCCGCTACGCACGCCTTACTCGTCCGCGAAATTTGCGCTGGTAGGCTTCACCGAGAGCCTGGCGATGGAGTTGGGGCCGGACAATATCCGCGTCAATTGCATTCAGCCGGGCATCGTCGAGGGTGATCGCATTGAGCGCGTGATCGATGCGAAAGCGAAATCCCTTGGCATGACGTTTGAGGCCTACCGCGAACGTTTGCTGGCGAATGTTTCAATGCGCCGCATGGTGAGTCCGCAGGATATCGCTAACACGATTTTGTTTCTCTGTTCCGACGCAGGGAAAAACATTTCCGGGCAAGCGGTGCCGGTCTGCGGGAATATTGAAACCCTGGGACTATAGAAACGGCAGTTGACCGCGCGCGGATCTTTCAGCCTTCCGTTTGGCGCGAATGCGACGGCGCCGAATCGCCCGTTCCGCCGCGCCCAACGGCCGTTTCCAGGATAATTACAAAACTATAGATTTTTGGGCATATAACCCAAAAATGGGTATGTTATATCCCCCGAAACAGGGTGAACAATGCGCTGCGTGAGCCGTTGATTTTTAAACGTTAAGGCTAATAAACACCAAAAAATAGCGAGATACGCTAATTTCTCCTCGTTTAACATCACTTGGCGCGATACTTGCTTATGTTTAAGGTGGGAAAGTGTCACATATTGATGAAGTAGTTTCGAGGCGGGTTCGAAAATTGCGCTGATCACTCGTAACTTCGCTTCTGCCCCGATATGTAAGTCCCTCGGTAAGGCCCGACCACTTTGGCGGGTCTTACCTTGTGCACCGTGGCGAAATCTTCCAGCCGGAGGTCGCCACGGTTTTTTTTGTACTTACTCAGCGATTGTCTGAAAGCAGTAGCCGCTTGCCTGTGGCGCCATGCCTTAGCAAGCCGCGCGGCTGTTGGTTCGTGGCGTGGCCTCGGACTGCCCAAGAATTAACGCCGAGCGGTTTGCGTGATCGTATCGCTTGCGAGTTGATAATAACTAACCGTTTCATTCACTAAGTGGCGTTGCGCGGCGCTGGATGGCAGCATTAGCCCGGTCTTGGCGCTGACTACGCGAACTTTGCGTTTTGGCGCGAGTTCAACGATTTCCCCCCCTTTCATATAGCCAACCGTGAGGTAGTTGGCCATGAAAGCACGTTGATGCAGCCGCCCTTCTTGAAGAATATCCTGGCCGAAAAAACTCGAACGATAGCTGAAATTGAGTAGGCTAAGGATGGTCGGGCCGACGTCGATTTGCGAGCAAACATAATCGATCGTCGCGGGCTTGATCCATTTTGGCCCGTAGATAATCATCGGGATGTGATAGTTTTCCGGCGGCAAATCCATGCGGCCCCGGCCGTGGGACGTGTGATCGGCGACGAACACAAAAATCGTATCGTCGAACCACTTATGGCCGCGCGCTTCGCGGATCAGCGCGCCGATGGCCCAATCGGCATACTTCGCCGCCCCTTCGCGGCTTTGCCCCGAGGGAATGTCGATGCGCTTGTCGGGATAGCTGAAGGGCCGGTGATTTGACGTGGTCATGACGTGGGCAAATACTTTTTTGCCCTGTGCGGTGCGCGTATCCAGTTCCGTCATGGCGCGCCGAAACATGTCTTCGTCAGCCACTCCCCAAACGTTTTCGTGAGTGATTTCTTCTTTCGACAACGCCGTGCGATCGATCACGGTGTAGCCATTTCCGGAAAAGAAATCACGCATGTTATCGAAGTAGCTGTAGCCCCCGTAGAGATACAGTGCGTCGTAACCCTGATCTTTGAATACGCCGCCGAGGGTGGCCATGCCTTTGTTCTTAGTACGCATGAGCACTGCGTGGCCCGGCGTCGGTGGCAAAGATAAGGTTAACGCTTCCAACCCGCGTACAGTGCGCAGGCCCGTCGCGTAGAGCTGAGTAAATAGCATGCCGTCCTTGGCGAGTTGATCAAGGTTAGGCGAGAGACCACGCGTGTCACCCAAGGCGCCGATGAAATCCGCACCATGGCTTTCCATCGACACCAGCACCACATTCAGTTTTCGCTGCGGTCCGGACGCGGTGACATCGCGTTCGATCGCCGAGCCGCGATTGACGAATACCGAATCGGAATGGGCTTCGCTAAACTCGTCGTGCAATGTGGATTTCGCCAAAGTGGGCGAGATGACGGAATAGTAGGAAAAATAATCTAGATCGTTGGCGCGGAAGGCGTGCATGAAATCGTAGTAACCGTCGCCGGACAGTTCGCGCGCGCTCGGATCGCGCAACGTATCGCGTAGATTTTCGCTGACCATCGCAAATGACAAAATGGGCAACGCAATAATCGAGATCGCCGCGATGGCGCGTGTCGAAAATCCGCCGCCGTCTCCCGCGGCTAGGCGAAAGAATGTTTTGCGAATCAACAAAAACACAATGGCCGCGCTGGCGAAAAGCGCTGGCAGGATAGCGCCAAGCGGATAGGACTCGCGAATATTGCCCATTACTTCGCGGGAATAGATCAAATAGTCAACTGCGATGAAGTTAAAGCGCACGCTGAACTCGTTCCAAAATAAGATTTCGGCAACGACTACAAATCCGATCCCCGCGAGCGCACACAGTAGCAGAACCGATGCGCTTATTGCGTGAATACGATTACCGCGAGCGCTCCTGGAAAAACACAATGCCAGCAGCGCAAACGGGATCAACAGATAACTGGCGGCAACCAGATCAAACAAAAATCCGATGCTGAAGATCTCCAGCCATTGCGACAGCGAATGGGGCGCGGCGCGATCCACAAGGGCGAGGAGAACCCGGATTGCGGTGTTCGCAGCGATAAAAACTAAAACGATCAAAAATAACGATCGAAAGCGCGCGGGTAGAAACTGCTTGATCATGTTCGGCTTTCTAGAACCAGGGTGACCCGCGATTCTAAGGTGACTAACTTAATTAAAACTTAGCAACTCTTTTAGCGATTCGGCTCGGATTCCGTGCGCAATTGGGCTACCTCAATTAGACTACGAGTTTACGCTCCTTTTTGGAACTCAGCAGATGGAAAAAATCGCAATCGTTGGCGCCGGTCTGGTTGGCCGCGCCTGGGCTATCGTATTCGCGCGCGCCGGTTATCCGGTCATGCTGTACGACTCAAATCCGGACACCGTTGTCCAATCCTTGGAAACCGTCGAAAGCAGTCTGAATGATTTACAGGAATTTGGTTTAATTTCAGAAACCCCGAGCGTGATTCGTGCGCGCATGAGCGTGGCGAAATCCCTCGAGGAAGTTTTGGCCGGCGCCGCCTACGCGCAAGAAAGTACGCTGGAAAATGTCGAGGTTAAAAAGAAAATCTTTGCCGACATGGATGCCATCGCTGCGCCGAACACCATTCTCGCCAGCTCGACGTCCACCTTTATGACGTCCGCATTTGCGACGCAGGTGAAAGGCCGTCATCGCTGCCTCGTTGCGCATCCGGTCAATCCGCCTTATCTCATCCCGCTGGTGGAAGTTTCGCCCGCCGCATTTACGGCGCCCGATGTCGCGCAGCGTACTTATGATCTGATGCTGGCGGTCGGACAAAAACCGATCATGATGAAAAAGGAAACCCAGGGTTTTATTCTCAATCGATTGCAATGGGCGATGATGGCCGAGGCGTATCGGTTAGTGGATGATGGCTATGTCGGTGTAGAAGATTTGGATAAAACCTTGAAGGACGGCCTCGGCCTGCGCTGGTCGTTCATTGGCCCGTTCGAAGTGGGCGATCTGAACGCGCCCGGCGGTATCG
>JANMJR010000287.1:0-5733 GCA_031371465.1 Pseudomonadota bacterium | reverse complement strand
CGCCGCCATTCTGATACACTAATTCAGTAAGTCCGCAGGAGAGGAACTTGAGTATGTCAACCTTGATTACGCCAACCGAGCTACCACAATGGGTACCCGGTAAGATATTGTGCGCCAGTGATAATCTTGGCTGGAACGGTGTTGAGCTGCGCTCTTATCACTATAAAGGTCTTGATGTTTCCGTTCCGGCAATGCGGGATTTCGTTGTTATCTCCTATCGCCGCGGCGGGACATTCATGGAGCGTCGCTTCGAGGGCGCCTGGACTCAAACCAAATGCCTGCCAGGCGATGTCTCATTGCTGACGCGCTCGCAACAATCCCATTGGCATTGGACGGAAGATATCGATGTCGCCCACGTTTATCTTTCGGAAAAATTAGTCTCCAATGTCGCCAACGAGGTCATGGATCGTTCCGTTGCCGATGTGCGACTGCACGATGTGTTAAAGACCGAAGATCCGATCGTTACCGCTGCAGTCGACACGATCGCTCGCGAAGCGCAACAGCAATCCATGGGCAGCGCGTTGTATGTCGAGTCGGTCGCCACCCAGTTAGCCGTTCACTTGCTGCGCAACTACGCGTCCGTGACGCTGCGCGAAGCCTGTGGCAAAGGCCATCTCTCCCCCACTCAAGCGCGGCGGATTACCGAGTACATCGACACCCGATTGCACGAGCCATTGAATTTAGAATCATTGGCGACGGTGACCGGATTGGGCGTATGGAGCTTCGGTCGTCGTTTTCGCCAGACCTTCGGCTGCGCGCCCCATTCCTATGTTATCGGTCGACGCGTTGAGCGCGCCCAGCGCCTACTGACGCAGGGGATCATGCCGGTGAAAGAGATCGCTTCGGCTTGCGGTTTCGCCGACCAAGCGCATATGACGCGCGTGTTCCAAGTTCGTTTGCATACGACACCCGCGGTGTTGCGGCGCAACACAGAGAACTGACTGTTGTCTTACAGCCGGGCGCACCGTTTTATTCAAGCATTCGCCTAGTTTCTTCAAGACGAGGGGCTTTGCCGCGCCTATTCTTTGGCATCGGATTCGTTTGGCCGCGACAAGCCTATTTGCGACAAACCATCGACCGAACCCTGTCGGACGCGGGAACGAAGTGCGTCCTGAACCACGACTGGCATCCAGCCAGCAACGAACTAAAGAGGAGATAACTATGCCATCCACACCATCCGCGGATCTCGACGCCGTTGTTATCGGCGCGGGCTTTTCCGGCATGTATATGCTGAAATCACTAAGAGACAAATTGGGCTTGAAGGTCAAGGTTATCGAAATGGGCGACACTGTCGGCGGTACTTGGTATTGGAATCGCTATCCCGGCGCGCGCTGCGATTCCGATTCCTATATTTATGTCTGCTCCTGGGACAAACAAGCGCTTCAGGAATGGGAATGGTCCGAGCGCTATCCCGAGCAGCCGGAAATTTTGCGCTATCTCGAATATATTGCGAAGCGCCATGATCTAAAACGCGATATTCAGTTTGGCGCCAAAGTCACCGGCGCGGAATTCGATGAGAAAACGAACCTGTGGACTGTACACACCGATAAGGGTGATCCGGTCACGGCGCGATATGTCATTACAGCAGTCGGTACCTTAACGACGACCAATATGCCGAAGTTCAAGGGCCTGGAAAATTTCAAAGGCAAGTGGTATCACACCAGTCGCTTCCCGCACAGCGGCGTGGATTTCACCGGTAAGCGCGTCGCGATGGTCGGCACCGGCGCGACCGCCGTGCAGGCGATTCCGGAAATCGCACAGCAAGCAAAACACCTCACGGTATTTCAACGCACTGCAAACTACTGCGTACCCGCGCGCAACGGCAAAGTGGACCCCGAGGTCACCAAAGCGCGCAAAGCCGACTACGAAAACATCATCAAACGCACGCGCGAATCGTTTTTTGGCCAAGAGCATTACTTCATCATGAAATCCGCTCTCGAAGCCACACCGGAGGAACGCGAAGCCGAATTCGACAAGAAGTGGGACGCGGGCGGTTTTGCTTTTTGGCTCGCCAACTATCAAGACATGTTCTTTGTCGAAGAAGCCAACGAACTGTGCGCCGACTATATCCGCCGCAAGATTCGTAAGACCGTAATCGATCAATCAGTGGCCGACCGGCTGATGCCCAAAGGCCACCATTACGGCTGCAAACGCCAGCCCTTAGACACCAACTATTACGAGACTTTCAACAAACACAACGTGAAATTGGTTGATGCGGCAACCGACGGCGCCATCGAAGAAATTACCGAAAAAGGCATCCGCGCCGGCGGCAAGGAATATGAGTTCGACATCATCGTATTCGCCACTGGGTTCGACGCGATGACCGGACCACTCAAGGCGCTCAACTTGAAAGGCCGCGACGGGCTTACCCTCGACAAAGTTTGGGCAGACGGTCCCCACAGCTACCTGGGTGTGTCGGTGGCGGGCTTCCCTAATTTGTTCACGCTGACCGGGCCGCAAAGCCCGTCGGTGTTGACCAACATGCCGGTGGCGATTGAGCAACACGTCGAGTGGGTTGCGGATTGCATCGAGCACATGGAGAAGACCGGTAAGACGTCAATCGAGGCAACGCAGAAGGCGCAAGAAGACTGGGTGGCGCACGTCAACGGCGTCGTCAACATGACGCTGATGGCCAAGGCCAACTCCTGGTACATGAGCGCGAATATCCCCGGCAAACCGCGGGCGTTCTTACCTTACCTCGACCCGGAAGGGGTGGGCGGTTATACCAAGCGATGCGCCGAAATCGCGGCGAAGGGCTACGAAGGATTCTCGTTATCTTAGACAACAACACGAAACGTTCGAAACGTCATTCCCGCGCAGGCGGGAATCCAGCGTCATTAAGAAAACGTCACTGGATCCCCGCCTTCGCGGGGATGACAAATTAGAGAATTTCATCGCATAACTAGTAATATATCGGAGGAAAAACATGATTAACAATCCCTACTACGGCCAAGAAGGTCACGGCCCCTATGAAATGATCGATATCGGCACGTTCGATCTCGAAGAAGGCGGCAGCATCCCGAATTGCAAACTCGCCGTCGCGACCCACGGAAAACTCAACGCCGAAAAAAGCAACGCGATTCTGTTTACCACCTGGTATTCCGGCACCAACAAATTGCTTGAGCAGGTCTACACCGGCAAAGGCCACGCGCTAGATCCCGATAAGTATTTCATCATCATCGTTAACCAGATCGGCAACGGCCTTTCCACTTCGCAGCACAATACCGATATTCCCGGCGGATTTCCGAAAGTACGCATCGGTGACGATGTGCGAGCTCAGCACAAGCTCGTCACGGAGAAATACGGCATCAAAGAACTGGCGCTGGTGGTCGGCGGCTCGATGGGCGCGCAGCAAACCTACGAGTGGGCCGTGCGCTATCCCGATATGGTCAAGCGCGCCGCGCCCATTGCCGGCACCGCGAAAAACACCGAACACGATTTTTTGTTTACCGACACTTTGGTGGAGGCAATCACCACCGATCCGGGCTTCAATGGTGGCAACTACAAATCGAGCGAGGAAGTGAAAGCAGGCTTGTTGCGCCATGCAAAAATGTGGGCCGTGATGGGCTGGAGCACCGAATTCTTCCAACAGGGCCGCCACAAGGCGCTGGGCTTTGCCAACATGGACGAATTCATCAACAACTTCATGATGGGTTATTTCGCGCCGATGGATCCGAACGCGTTATTGGCGATGGCGTGGAAATGGCAACGCGGCGATGTCAGCCACCACACCGGCGGCGATTTGCGCGCCGCGTTGGGCCGCATCAAAGCGAAGACCTTTGTGATGCCGATGTCGTCGGATATGTTCTTCCCACCGGCCGATTGCCAAGCGGAGTGGCGCTTGATTCCGAATGCCGAGTTTCGACCGATCCAAACAGTGGACGGCCATCTCGCGTTATTTGGCGCCGATCCGAATGCGATTGCTCAAATAGATAAACATTTGAATGATTTGCTGGCGACCTAGTCTCGCGTCATACCCGCGTGCCCAGCGGGCACGCGGGACTTACATTTTGAAGTAGCGTTAGGGTGTGTTTCAGCACCCAACACCCCTTTTTCCCGAGTGGAGGTGTTGGGCTTCCTTATGTCAGCGCAACGTACACGCGCTCAACGTGATAACATAATTCGGTCAAAAATCAGTCGATCCCCGACACGACAGGAAATCGTTTATGACCACGTTGGAACTTAAGCTAAATCTCCCGGAGCGCCTTGCCCAAGATGCTCAAGCCGCTGGTTTGCTAACCCCCGAGGCTGTGGCTGAATTATTGCGTGACGAACTCAAGCGTCGCGCGGGTGAAAGATTAAAAGAATCGTTACGAAAAATCGACCAAACGAATTTGCCACCGTTGAGCGCTCAAGATATCCAAACAGAAATCGATTTCGTCCGCGTTGAGCGTCGTCGCCGTAACTAATGCGGCTGGTGCTCGATACCAATATCGTCATCGCCGCACTTCTATGGCACGGCCCGCCACGGCAATTACTCGATCAAATTATCGATCGTTCGGATATTGAATTGTATTCAAGCTCACCATTATTGAGTGAATTGTCCGAGGTCTTATTGCGTCCTAGATTCGCTCAACGCATTAACGTCGCCGGTCTCGCGGTCACGGCACTGCTTGCTGACATGCTGACCTCGTCGCAACCGTTGTACCGACCCCACTTTCCGAACGAGTCAGCCGCGACCCTGACGACGATGAAGTACTTGCATGCGCCATCGCAGCAAATGCCGACGCAATTGTAAGTGGCGATCAAGATTTGCTCACCCTCAAAATATTCCAAGGCATCTCGATTCTCACCGTAACGCAAATGCTAACAAAGATCGCCGCGTAGCATCTTTAACGGCAACTTGTCGCACCCTGAAGAAGCCCATGGATACTTGCCCCTAGCAAATTTCGGGTGTAGACATAGCAAAAATTCTACGACTTTTTCTCGTTCATCTGCCCCATCAATCGCGACGCCATCCAGCCCATCAGTATCACGCCGATTCCCAGCACACCCCACAACGTCCATTTTTTCCACGGAAACGGATCAGGGGCAGATGCAAGCCGCGCCTCGCCGCCCAGCGAAATCTGCGTTGCCAATCCGATCGACTTGGCCTGCATCCCACCCTTGCCGTCGCTGCCCATCGTAAGCGTGGTGATCGCAACTTCACTTGCCTTTACGCCCACCGCGCCGTAGGCCAGTTGAAACGGCCCACGCCCCCGTGCCAGGAACAATACTTGATCCGCCAACCAGCCCACCTTCAAGCCGGGATTGCCCGTGCCCAAGCCCCCGCCCCGATCGGCGATGCGCAAGAGCCAATGGCGACGGCCGTCGCGGTTGATTTGCAGGTCGTCGCTGTTGAACCGCCGGCCGCTTTGGGTGAGGCGATAGGCCGTTGTTCGGATCACGCTCTGCCACGGCGCCTTCGCGTTGTCTCGTGCGAGCAACTCGGCTTGGATAAGCGTATTCATTTGCGGTAACTCGATGTGCATGCGATCAATCGGAACGTGGGCGCCGACGTCGAATTCATATTCTCCTGGCATGTTGGCAACCGGCTGCCCAGCAATCGTGATCCAGGTGCGCTGCATGTCTGTGGTGCTGTCGGCGGGAATCGCGAGTACGCGCGTCAATTCCGGCAATGCCGCTTCATTATTTTGCAGCGACGCCGGTCCGCTGATACGCAAATAGATAAGTGGTGTCGGCGCAAATTTAACTCGGCGCTGATCAAGCAAGTGATCGCCGAATTTCATGCGG
>JANMJR010000277.1:0-5991 GCA_031371465.1 Pseudomonadota bacterium | reverse complement strand
GCCCTGCGTCGCGCCGTGGAAGAAGCGCGCAGTAACACGCGTTTGCCGGAGAAAATTATTCTGCGCGCCACCGACGCCGCGGCGAGCGTCCCCGATTTGCAACTGTGGACTGCGCAACTCGGCGTGTCGGTGGTGCCGGGCCAAGACTGGCACTGGGCCCCACGCTTCCTCAATACGGCGAATGCGATCAACTTGCTGCAAGGCGATTACGCGCCCTCCTCCAGCATGCGCGAAATGCTGCCGCGATTGCGGCCGATCTTGCTGCTGGCGGGGTTGATCATCGGCGCCCAGGTACTGGCCACCGGCGCTGACTGGTGGCGCCTGAACCGCGAAAAGAAAAACCTGACGCTGGAAATGGACAAGATATTTAAATCGGCGTTTCCCGATGCTAAAGTCGTCGTCGACGCGCCGCTGCAAATGCAACGCAACCTGGCGGATTTGCGCCGCGCCAGCGGACAATCACAACCGAATGATTTTATCCCGCTGCTTGCCAAAGTAATGCCGTTGCTTAATTCAGCAATCGGCTTAGAGGCGATGAGTTATGACCAGGGCGCGCTCAAGGTCGATGCCTTGTTTCGTGACGAAAGCAGCGTCAGCGAACTGCGCGATCAAGTTAAATCGGTTCGCGGCGCCAGTATCGAAGCCAGTAACCCGAAAGAAGGCGGCATGGCGGTGCGCATCGCGAATTCGGAGGGCCCGCGATGAAGCAGACTTGGAACGAATTCTGGCAGGCGCGCAGCCCGCGCGAACGCGTGATTCTCAGCTACGGCGGCGTTTTCCTGCTGCTCACTTTGTTGTATGGTCTTGCTTGGCTGCCGATTAGCGAAGGCCGCAAGAAACTCAGCGCAAATTTGCCGCAACTGCGCGCCGACGTAGCGCAAATGCGCACTCACGCACAGGAAATAACCGGGCTGCAAGCCAAGCCGGGCGCGGCTTCTGGCGAACCTCGCCAGGCGGCGGAGAGCGGCTTGCAGAGCGCCAAGCTACGCGACAAAGTAAGCGCCATCGACCGCGTTGACGCCCAACGCGTGCGCATCACCTTAAATGGCATGCCGTTCGATGCACTGCTGATGTTTCTGGGCGATATGCAAAGCCAGCAGAGGCTACGCGTCGAGACATTGCAAATTCAAGCCGCGGACGCAGGACGCGTTAAAGGCGCCTTCACCCTGGTCGGTCCGGGAGGCAATCCATGAGACTCGCGTTACCCCGCGTGCGCTTTCCAACATTGCGTTATCTCTTTGGCGCGATCGCGCTGTATTCGTTGTTTCTCATCGTCACCGCGCCGGCGTGGCTCGTAGTGTGGGCATTACCGAAAATCGCGCCGTTTCCCATCACGGTTCAGGACAGCAGCGGCAGCCTCTGGCGCGGCACGTTGGATGGCGTAAACGCGGTGTTACCAACCGGGCAGAATTTGCAATTCGATACGATTAAGTGGCAATTGCAACCGTGGAGTTTTCTGCGCGCCGAGCTTGCAGCGCGGGTTGAGCTCAGTAGTACACAATTGCAAGGCAAAGGCATCCTCGCCAAGGGACTATTCGGTGGAATCAGACTGCGCGACGTGACCGCGTCCGCACCCGCGAGCTTGCTCCCCGTCGCTGTGCCTGCGTTGGCGATTTGGAATCCGGGCGGCACGCTAGATTTCGTCACCGCAAATTTTACCTACGCGAGCACCGCCAGTGAAGGCAAAGCCAACATTACCTGGCGCCAGGCGACACTGGCCTTAAGTCCGGTGAAACCACTGGGCGAATACGCGGTCGTCGTCGACGCCAAGGATGGCGCGCTCAACTACCAACTCACCACCGTCTCCGGTGCGTTACAACTGGAAGGCAAAGGCCGCTGGGCGGTGAACGGGGCGCCGACTTTCCTCGGCTCCGCCCGCGCCCAGCCGAACTACGCCGCCCAGCTTGCCGACCTATTACGCCTTCTTGGCAATCCCGATTCAAGCGGCACTGTACCGCTCCGCTACCAGCCACCGGGGTCGCAATAGTTTTATTGATTCACAATGTCTTTCTTCATGGCGCCGAGCGCGCCCAGCAATTCGTTCTGTTCTTTTTTACCGACTTTGAATTTGTTCAGAGATTTAACTAAGTCCTCGACCAAAGCGGCAAACTCTGCGTCTTGAATGCGCATGTTGGTATGGGCGGTTTTCATGTCTTTCCCGGCGTAAGTGCACGGGCCGCCTGTCGCCGCACACACCTGATCCACCAGGTTGCCCTTCAGATTCGGAATATCCGTATTGCCAAACCGGCCGTTAATTCGCTCGTCCCCCGCCACATTGGCCACAAAATCATCAACGACGGCGGTAATCGCCGACTTGCCGCCGAGTCGGTCGTAAAGACTCGCCGGCTTTTCAGCCATGGGCGCGGGATCTTTATGCGCCATGCCGGAACAAGCGCTAAGGGCAACGACTAGCAGTGTTACGGGCAATAGAGTACGGAATTGCATTTTCACGAAAATTCTCCTCAAAAAATTAGACGGGTACCACTCCCGCATATACGCAAGAGTAGTTATTTTGGATGTGACCGCATCCATATGGGGAATTCTTGCGTAAACATTGGTATGAGCGCGGTAAGCACCGATTTTCCAACCCGGTTTGTTATACTTCTCGGTATGAAAACGAGCGATTCCCCGGTCACGCTCCCGCGTGAGGCGCCCGCGCTAGAACCCGAGATCGAGCATGAACACTGGCTCGCGGCTATCGCCAAGGGCGATGAGCGGGCGCTGGGAGGCTTTTACGATGCCACCGTCAGCCGCGTGTTCGGTTTGGCGCTGCGAATCGTGCGCCAACGGGCGGCCGCGGAAGAGGTGGTAGAAGACGTTTACATGCAAGTGTGGCGGCAAGCGGACCGCTTTGATGTTTCGCGCGGAAGACCGCTGACCTGGCTGCTGACCATTTGCCGTAGCCGGGCGCTGGATTTTCTCCGCCGCGACGACAAGGCGATGGCGCATCCGGAACCGGAAACGTTGCTATCTGAGCCGTCCGACGACCGTGCCAACCCGCAGGACATGCTGTTGCTGATGGAACGAAATACCCGGCTTTATGCTACCCTTGAAAAATTGCTGCCGGTGCAGCGTCAGCTTTTAGCATTGGCGTTTTTCCGTGGCATGACGCATCAGGAAATCGCTGATCACACGCAGTTTCCGCTGGGAACGGTGAAATCCCATTTGCGCAAAGCATTGGACAAAATGCGCGAACAGTTGGCCGATTGAAGAGAATGAAAATGACGACTGATAGCACCAGCGATTCCGACTTAATGGAGTCACTTTCCCTTGGCGTTGCGCCCGTCGAACCGCCGCCTGGCCGCAAAACCGCAATGCGCGAACGCATCTTGAAACGCGCGACCGCGGAAAAGGCCGCGCCATCGCACCTCACGGTTCACCTAAATGACGAGGGATGGATTGACGTGATGCCCTTGATCAAAATGAAAACCTTATTCGAATCGGACGATGGCAAAGGCGTGTTGTTTCGCTTTCAACCGGGCGCGCGCCTACCCGCACACGAACATGACACGGACGAAGAATGCGTTGTACTTGACGGCGAACTGCGCATCGGCTCGCAGGTCGTTCACGCCGGCGATTTTCATCTTGCGCTCCGTGGTATTCCCCACGCGGACCTTACCTCGCCGAGCGGCGCGCTGTTTTACATTCGCACCGGCGCCAGTTTCAAATTCACACCGCTTCGCAGGTAACTTTGCTCGCTCCGCGCCGGCCGCTTGGTGTTGGTTAATATTGTGTCGGATTCCGTGGCGTACCGCGCGCCATGGTGGCTGCCCGGCGGCCACCTGCAAACCCTCTACGGCGCGCTGTGCGCGCACCTTCCGCGCATTCACTACCAGCGCAGCCGCTGGGACACGCCCGACGGTGACATCGTCGCGGTCGATCAGATATCCGGCCCCAGCGATGCACCCCTCGTGGTCCTGTTTCATGGCTTGGAAGGGGGCTCGCAAAGCCACTACGCGCGCAGCCTGATGGCGGAAATTCAGCGGAGAAACTGGCGCGGCATCGTGCCGCATTTTCGCGGCTGTGGCGGCGAACCGAATCGCCTACCGCGCGCTTATCACTCCGGCGATACTGTCGAAATCGAATGGATGCTGCAACGTATCCGCAGCAGCACAAATGGCGCGCCGGTGTTCGCCGTTGGCGTGTCGTTGGGTGGCAACGCCTTGTTGAAGTGGGCCGGTGAGCGCGGCGCCGAGGCGAGAAACATCGTCGCCGCCATCGTTGCCGTGTCCGTCCCCTACGAACTCGCGGCAACCGGCGATCATTTAGCACGGGGACTCAATCGTATCTATACCTGGAATTTTTTGCGCACACTGAAGGCTAATTCGCGGCTGAAGCTAAAGCAATTCCCCAACATTTTTGACCTAGCGGCGATGGAGCGCGCGCGCAATATGCGCGAATTCGACGATGCGGTCACCGCACCGCTGCATGGCTTTGCGAACGTCGACGACTACTGGACGCGCGCCAGCAGCAAGCCAGCCCTGCCTCACATTCGCGTGCCGACGCGTTTGATCCACGCCCGCAACGATCCATTTACGCCGCAAAGCATATTGCCAACCACTGGCGAGGTTTCCGATCACGTCAGTTTTGATTTTAGTGATGCGGGCGGTCACGCCGGCTTTTTGTCCGGACCGTTTCCCGGTCGCTTTGAAAGCCTACCTAAAAAAATTGCCGGCTTCATCGAACAGCAGTTGGAGAGTTTATAAACGGATTTTCGTTACACTAACCCACTGCACGAGCATCGGCCTGTAAGCCAATGGCCCAAGGCCAGTGGCTAGCCTACCGGGTGGCCTAGGGCCAGGGCTACCCGGTACCAGAGCGGCTCTCAGCTCATCGTAGCAACCTCCGCGAACGCCTTGGCGCGCAAACTTAGCCGCGTAACTGGGACGCGACGTAGTAGATCGATCAGCCACCCAGACCGCTTTACTCATTCGTGAATGGTTGGCGCGTGACCGCCGAATTCTTGCGCCCACGCGCGCGGCCGACGCCCCCTTGCCGCCCACTGCATCATCGGCTGCCTAAATTCCACTGCGTATGGCGAGCTCGTCTTTACCCACTCGGACTGCCTGCATTTTCCCGACAAAGTGTCCGCTAATTCGGAGCGCGATCAGCCTTGGCCGCACGGAGCGCCTATTGCCTTTGGCCTAAGTCGAAAGGCATATTGTGGCCAAAGGGAAGTGAGCGTAACGTTGCACTTGTACCTGAATTTGAGTCGAACGAAAGCCAGGGTTTGCGCTCACGCTGCCACATCTGCGATCGGCGGAATTCGATCTTGATTCGTATTCATAGCTGTTCTGAACGCTGGATAACATTTCATCTGCATAGGAGCTTACGTAAATGAATGCAACTGCAACTGACGAACATATGGGTGTGCCGTGCTGCCCGGTACTCGCTAAAGATGCTGTGTGTGACGTGTTGGATTTTCACTATCGCACCCGCCACACCACCACGGTCGCGTCCGGTGGCCGCCGAATACAAGTCGAAGTGCTCATCCACGCTCGTCTCGAACGCTGCCCGGGACCCATGACCTTGGGCGATCTGGTCTACAGCACCACATTGCTACCCGGTGAAAAGGTCAGGTTGTTTACCTCCGATCGGCGTACCCGTTTCAGCATCGATAGCGAAAGCAAGGTGAGCTATCGGCACGAACAGACGTCTGAAGAGCGCTACTACATGTCGAGCATGCATGATTTCATGTCCGACTTATCGGTGCGCGATTCCGGCAGCGCCAATTCCAGCAATAGGGGTTCGGCGCGTGGACACGCCGAGACCAGCGGCGCCATCGAAAGCATTTTCGCCGGGCCGTCGGTCGATGTCAGCGGTTCGTACGATGCGTCATCGACGTCATCGTTTTTGCGCGAACTTAGCCAGCACGCCAGTGCGTCCGATCGGCGTTCCGAACAGGGTACGCGCGCCGCGAGCTCGGTATCGGTCGGCGAAGTATCCAGCCGCTCGCATACCGAAGGCGAGTCGGAAGATCACCAAGAGTCG
>JANMJR010000249.1:0-2331 GCA_031371465.1 Pseudomonadota bacterium | reverse complement strand
TGCCGATCCGGAGCTGGAACTCTTTGCTGCAGTGGCGGATGGCGCTTCGGCGCGCCAGGCACTGGCCAAGCACGCGCCGGATGTGTTGCTCATCGACTTAGGGTTGCCGGATATCAGCGGCATTGAGATCATCCGTGAGACCACCCAGCACCACCCGGAGACCGACATCATGGTCGTCACCGTGTTTGGCGACGAGGAGCACGTTATCGCCAGTATTGAAGCGGGCGCGACCGGTTATTTGCTCAAAGACAGCCTCCCCGAGGATTTCGTAATGGTCATCAAAGACCTGCGCGCCGGTGGGTCACCGATCACGCCGATCATCGCACGACAACTGTTGAGGCGCTTTAAGTTACCTGATGTTACGCCCGAGCAACCGCTCCCTGAAGACGCCCACCTTTCACCGCGCGAAGCCGAAGTGTTGACGTACATTGCGAAAGGATTCAACTTCGGCGAGATCGCTAAGCTCCTGGGCATATCGGGCCATACCGTGACGGCCCACGTCAAAAAGATTTATCAAAAGCTCGCCGTCCATTCGCGCGGTGAGGCCGTATACGAAGCCAGCAAAATGGGGCTGCTGAAATAGGGGCTAACCATGATCAAACGCCGTGAACTTTTATCATTCTTGGCGATAGTATGCGTGATATACGCAACACTCGCGCCAACGACCAGCCTTGGCGACACGCAGGTATTGCAACTCGATCACGCCGAATTTGTGTTGGATGGCGGCGCATCGCATCCACCCGATTCAGCGGGATGGAATCCTCAATCGTTGCCTGATAACTGGAGCGCGTCGCGTTCGAACATCGGCGGTTTCGGCTGGTATCGGCTGCGCTTCACCTTAGTCGAAGCGGGTCATCCTAATCAGCTCTATGCTATCTATTTGCCAAGAGTTGCTTTGAACGCAGCCTTTTACGTCAATGGCGTCTACGTTGGTAGCGGTGGTCAGTTCAACGAGCCCGTATCACGCAACTGGAATCGCGCCCAATATTATTTGATTCCGCCACACTTACTGCGACGTGAGCAGAACACTTTGCACGTACGCCTATGGGCTGAATCGAATACCAATAATAATCTTACGTCAATTTCGCTGGGACCTGCAGATCAACTGAGTCTGCGTTTCGAGCGGCGATATTTTCTGCAAACCACGCTGACAGCAATTTGCACTGCGGTAATCGCAGTCATCTCCTTGCTTACCCTTTATTTCTGGGGCAGAAGGCGCCAGGATAGTGTCTACGGATACATTGGATTCGCAATGTTATTCTCAGTCGTAACATGCCTAAACTTCTACGTGCGAGACCCGCTTTTGTCGTCCGTTGCGTGGGATATGATGGTTCTGGTTTTCGAGTGCGGCACCGCCGTGTTCGTTTGTTTGTGTGCTTTGCGGATGGTCGATTTACGATGGCCGCGCTTCGAGGCGCTGTTGTGGTTGTTTTTGCTCGCCGCACCGATAGCTATGGTTTTTGCTCGGGGCGACCGCTTCCTAATAACTAGCGCATTGGGCATCATTATTGTGTTCATCTACTTGGTGGCCCTGGGCTCGCTCCTAGCGCGGCATACCTTATGGCGCCGTTGGAAGACCGAGCCAGTGGTTCTAACTCTGGTTATGGCCATCTTTGTAGGAAGTCATGACATTGGAATGTTAACCGGTGTTTTCCCCGCGGACGGCATTTTCTACCGACCGATTGCTGGCGCAGTGGCGTCCATCGTAGTTGGCTGGCTCCTGATCAGCCGTTTTGTCGATGCGCTCCGAGGATACGCGAAACTCAACATCGAATTAGAAGGTCGTGTGGCACAAAAACACGCCGAATTGGAAGAGAACTACAAACGTATGAATCAGCTTGAACGCCAAAGCGCCACCGTCGAGGAACGCCAGCGCATCATGCGCGATATGCACGACGGCCTCGGGGCGCAACTCATTTCGACACTATCACTGGTAGAACACGGCGACCTCGCCAAGGAACAGCTCGTTGCTGTGCTGCGAGAATGCTTAGACGATTTGCGTCTGACGATCGACTCTCTGGAATCGACCGAGAACGATCTACTCACTGTGCTGGGTAATTTCCGCTATCGGCTGGAACCGCGCCTCAAGTCCCGCGGAATTCAGTTGGATTGGCAAGTGAAAGACCTACCCAAACTCGCCTGCCTCACGCCGCAAAATGTGCTGCATGTTTTGCGCATCTTGCAGGAAGCGTTCACTAACATTCTCAAACATGCCCGTGCCAATATTGTCAAAGTAGAAACCGGCATCGCTGGCGTGCCCGGCAAGATCTTTGTTTCCGTGAGCGATAACGGTATCGGCCTGACCGAAAAACACCCGGGCCATGGCCTCGC
>JANMJR010000219.1:0-2437 GCA_031371465.1 Pseudomonadota bacterium | reverse complement strand
ATCGACGGCGGTCGTAGCGTACTGGAAGACGCAACAGGCGGCCGATTCGTTGATGGAAATAACCAATTTCGAAGCGCTGACCGGCCGCGGCGTGCAGGGCAAAATCAACGGCGAAAGGTTTTTCTTGGGCAATCACCGCTTGGCTCACGAGCTGGGCATTTGTGGCGCCGAACTGGAAGCGAAGCTCGAAGCTTTCGAGACAGACGGCAAGACGGCAGTCGTACTTTGTTCCGCGACCGATCCTCTGCTTATTCTCGCGGTGGCGGACACCATTCGCGAAACCAGTGTCGAGGCGATCGAGCGGATGACCCAGATGGGCATTGAAGCCGTGATGTTGACTGGTGACAACCCGCATACCGCCCAAGCCATCGCGGCCAAAGTGGGTCTGACCGATGCGCGCGGCGATTTGCTGCCCGAAGACAAGCTCGCGGCGATCAACGATTTGATCAACAAGCATGGATATGTCGGTATGGTGGGCGACGGAATAAATGATGCCCCGGCGCTGGCCAAAGCCAGCATCGGCTTCGCCATGGGCGCCGCGGGTACCGACACGGCCTTGGAAACAGCGGATGTGGCGCTGATGGACGACGACCTGCGCAAGATTCCAGATTTCATCGAGTTGAGCCGCAAAACACATATGGTGCTGATGCAGAACATCACACTGGCATTGGGGATCAAGGCCGTGTTTCTGGTGCTGGCGGTGACGGGGCAGGCAACGTTGTGGATGGCGGTGTTCGCCGACATGGGCGCGAGCCTGCTGGTGGTGTTCAACGGATTGCGTTTGGCTCGTCGCTAAGGGGATCAATCAGCACACATTTAGCTTTGCGCCAAATATCTTCAAGCTGACCAGAATTACGGCGATGGGCGGCCTGCGACCACGAAGGAATGATAGAGAACCCCAGCGCGTCGTCCTTGGTTCGAGGTTTGGGACAGATTTCCAACAATGACACAGATGCAATTCAGGCGGAAAATACAGACGCGTCGCCTGGCGGCGCAAAGGTTTAGTCACTCATTTTTAGTTTCTCAAACTCGCCAAGGAGCGCAATATGGAAGACGCAAAGAATCAAGTCGCAATTGATGCCCTCAATCGCATCATGGAACTGGAACTGGCGGGGGTGGTGAAATACACCCATTACTCGCTCATGGTTTATGGGTACAACCGTATCCCCATCGTTTCTTGGCTCAAAGGTAATGCCGAGGAAGGTCTTGCTCACGCCCACAAAGCGGGCGAATTGGTGACCTTGCTTGGTGGTCACCCTTCGCTGAAAATCGGTGCTCTGCTTGAAACCCAGAAACACGATATCGGTGACCTCCTTCGAGAAAGCCTTGAGCACGAAAAGACAACGCTCGCTGCCTATTACGACTTGCTGAAAATCGCGGAAGGCAATTCGGTTTTGCTTGAGGAATACGCCCGAGAAATGATTGTTCAGGAAGAATTGCATCTTGATGAAGTAAACAAGATGCTGCGCAGGCCTGGTGCGATGGAGCCGTTTAAGGAGTGAGTGCCGATTTCTGGAGCGTTTTCGCCTTGCGGATCCTGAAATCGGTCGGGTGATCTGCTCGATTAGTCTCGGTACCGAACCTCAGTTCGATTCCAGGTTTTCAATCGAACCGACGTTTGCCAAATGACCGGTCGATCTCGGCAGACTAAATAGCCAGGGAATCTCAGTGTTGAGATTTGCGCAATTTGACAGCGCCATCACGGCAGCATCGGCGCAAGCGTTGGCCAAGCACGCATCGCCGCCGCATAGCCGGCTGCGATCAACTGGTCGTGGGAATTGTCCTTGCCAATCAACTGATGCAGATTCATGCGTATTGCAACGTCGGCGCGGCGTATTTGCTCGTTGATCAACGCATTCCCCATAATGTGCATGGTCTGAAATGCGACGCCGGTCAGCCCCTGAAACGGCTCTTCACTCGGGCGAAAGGCGACATCCACACCAATGACGACTTCGGCGCCCATTTCGCGTACCGCGATGACGGGCACCGGCTCGGTCAAGCCACCATCGACCAGATCGCGTCCGTCTATTTTGACCGGCTCAAAAATCACCGGGATGCTGCACGATGCGTCTACCGCCGCACCCGCCGGCCCTCTGCGAATGATGACGCGCTCACCGGTCGCCACATCCGTCGCGATGGCGCCGAACGGGAGGGGCAACTGCTCCAGCCTTCGACCACCCAGCGCTGTGTCGATCGACGCTCGTAATTTGGTGTTTTGCATCAGCCCCTTGCCGGACCACGACAGGTTCAACATGCCCGGCCATTCGATACGGCGCGCGATCAGTTCGATTTGTCCGAGTGGTAACTGTGCCGCGGCTAGCACGCCGACGATGGCGCCCGCGCTGGTGCCGGCAATGAACTGAAATTGGAGTCCCTTCTCGGCAAACGCTTTCAGCACGCCCAGATGCGCGATGCCGTGAATTGAGCCGCCGCCTAA
>JANMJR010000194.1:0-3247 GCA_031371465.1 Pseudomonadota bacterium | reverse complement strand
GATCAAGCGCGGTCAATCCGAGATCGCTACCGATAAACTCCGCGAAGCTTTGCGCTTGGTTCGCACACCAGCACTTCGCGGCCAATTCTATTGCGTGGGCAACGGTGTTCCCATTCTGTTGGCCCACGCGTTGGACGCGGGCATCGAAGTTGATGTCGTGAGGCAACTAATCCGCGACTGGCAAGTCCTGCCTCCGGCGACCGAGCCTGAAGCGTGGCCCTGGCCGGTGAAGATTTTTGCGCTGGGCCGGTTTGAAGTGTTTATCGACGAAGTACTGCTGCAGGGCGAGGGACGAGCGCATTATCGGGTATTGGAACTGCTCAAGGCGCTCGTTGCCTTCGGCGGAAAAGACATCGGCAACGAATTGATCGCTGACTCATTGTGGCCGGATGCCGATGGAGATGCGGCACAGGCGAGCCTCAAAACGACGTTGCACCGGCTGCGCCGCCTGCTGGGCCGAGAAGACGCTATTCGTCTTCACGACAACAAACTGAGCATCAACTTTGAGGTGTGCTGGCTCGACGTGCGCGCATGGGAATCTGTACTCGAAGCAGCGAAGCCAGAAGGCGGCGCTCAGTGGTCGGATAAGCAGCTCGACGCCAGCGATCAAGCAATGCGGCTTTACCGAGGACCGCTTATGGCGAATGAATCGCAAGTATGGATCTCGTCCCCGCGGCAAAGACTCCGAGCCAAATTCTTGCAGTGGGTCGAACGGGCCGGCGCAGCAGTCGAATTGAGAGGAGATGCCGACCGTGCGATTCGTTTGTATGAGCGCGCTCTAGAGGCCGATCCTTCCGCCGACGTAATCTATTTGAAACTCATGTTGTGCCTCAAACGCTCCAACCGCCTACTCGAAGCGGGCCGAGCGTTTGAGCGCTGCAAGTCGATGATGAACGCGAACCTGGGCGTGGAACCGTCAGCGGAGATTCGGGCTGTCTACGAATCGATTCGTGCTGAGACTTCGCAGTAACGTTAATGCCTGGCGCCACATCTTGCCGATAAGGCGGCAGTATTTTTGCGGTCGTTTCATGCTCTTCCCGTCACTGCGACCACGTGGACTCGGGGCGGCAATCTCGATTGATTTGGCGCCTTGGCAGACTCCAGGAGGCTTCCCGTGGTTCCCGAATTGAGTTACCTTCGTGTTACCTCTGGCGAAGTAATTTGCCCACCAGTGACGCCACCTTCATCTCCACGTTTACTTCGTGGAAAATAACCTAAGAGGACCCGCTATGCGAAGCTCAAGGATGATGACTGCCCTAGTCGCGCCGCTTTTGTGTCTCGCATCTTTGGGATCGGCGGTCGCGGAAAATCGCTACGGCCCGGGCGCGACCGACACGGAAATCAAAATAGGCCAGACCATGCCCTACAGCGGTCCGCTATCGGTCTACGGGGCCATCGGCAAGGCTCAACTCGCATATTTTGCTCGGGTGAATGCCGAGGGCGGAATCAATGGCCGCAAGATCAAGCTCATTAGCCTCGATGACGGCTATAACCCGGCCAAGACAGTGGAGCATGTGCGCAGGCTCATCGAACACGAACAAGTATTGTTGGTTTTCGGCTCGGTCGGAACCGCACCCAACATGGCCGTTCGCAAATACCTTAACGCGAAAAAAGTCCCTCACTTGTTCGTGGCAGGGGGCGACCGCGCTTGGGGCGACTACCGGCATTACCCCTGGACGATGGGCTGGATGCCCCTCTATCGGCTGGAGGCAAAGATCTACGCACAACATATTCTCAAGACGCGTCCCAGCGCGAAGATCGCAGTCCTTTATCTCAACGACGACTACGGACGCGATTATTTGAAGGGTCTCCAAGAAGGCTTAAATGGCAAGGCAGCAAAAATGATCGTCGCCGAAGCTAGCTACGAACTCACCGATCCCACAGTGGATTCTCAAATCGTGACACTCAAGGCTTCCGGTGCAGACACCCTTTTCAGCGCCATGGGCGGAAAGCATGCGTCGCAGGCGATCCGCAAGATATATGACATTGGCTGGCATCCGGTTCATTACACGGGTGTGCCCAGCAGCTCGATCAAAGGCATTCTTGAGCCGGCGGGTCTTGAACGAGCGATCGGCCTTATCAGCGCGTACTACGCCAAGTCGCCCGAAGTTCCACGGTGGAAGAATGATCCCGCCATGCAGGAATACTTCGCCTGGGCGAAGCGATACTACGACGGCGACCCGAACGATGGCATTGCGAACTACGGCTACCAAGTGGCTCAGGCGCTGGAGTATGTGTTGCGCAAGTCCGGCGATGATCTCACCCGCCACAATGTGATGCGCCAAGCGATGAGCATGAAAAACGTAGAATTTCCTGTGCTTTGGCCTGGCGTGAGGGTGAACACGAGCCATACCGATTACCAGCCCATCGAGCAGTTTCAGATGGGCCGCTTCGACGGAAAGGACTGGGTACCCTTTGGCGACCTTATTGGTAACTGAAACGTAGCGGGATTGCGATCTGCACCACACATTGAGCAGAGGGAATATGGGAGTTACCTTCGCGTTACCTCTCCAGACGTAAGGTTCACGTCAACGGCAACCGAAGAGAGATCGGCTGTCCGTTTTTCACAGTATCGATCGAATCTTTGACGGGAGAAAGCCATGAACACTTTGCAACGATATCAAATAGGACGGTACATCAGTTCTCTACTGCTCGCCACGACCATCACATTGCTCTGCTCGCTGGTATTCGCGGCGGCGCCGTTTGAGCGCCGCGAAGTAACATTCAATAGCCAAGGTCTTAAGTGCGCCGCCTTTTACTATGTGCCCAAGAATATGAAAACCGAAGAGAAGCGCCCTGCAATTGTAATGGCGCATGGTTGGAGTGGAGTGAAAGAGCACCTCGAATCCTTCGCAAGCAAGTTCGCTGAGGCAGGTTTGGTGGTGCTTTTGTTCGACTATCGGTATTTTGGCAGCAGCGAGGGCGAGCCTCGCGGCCAATTGATCTATCACGACCAACACCAAGACTACCGCAATGCCCTCACTTGGGTGTCGCTGCAGAAAGAGGTCGATCCCGAGCGAATCGGGATCTGGGGAACTTCGTTTGCCGGAGGCCATGTGCTCCACCTGGCCGCGTTCGACAAGCGGGTGAAGGCGGTGGTCTCGCAGATGCCGGTAACCAACATCTGGCAAGCTTATTACGAGCCGGAAAAGCCCGAGGCTCTCGCGGCAGGCTTCGCTTTCTACGCGAAGGCGAGGACGGAACGGTACTCAATCGGGAAAACCGCTTATGTCCCGGTCGTCGCTCC
>JANMJR010000187.1:0-2629 GCA_031371465.1 Pseudomonadota bacterium | reverse complement strand
TGCCGCCTCGATTTGCGTATTGAGCTTGGCGAGGTCGGCCGCGGCGTTTTTTACGGTAATGTGGTTTGGCTTACGTGATCGCGGCGCCCCGTTGAAACCGCGCCGCGCTTTGTCAACCATCGTGAGCCACCCGTGCAAGTGGGTGTGTCATGCTGATGCCTTTCGCGCCGCTATCGTCGCCACAGCCCGCGCCAGTATTTTTTCCAGATCAACCGGCTCGACGGGCTTGACCAAGTGGTGCGCAAAACCCGCGGCTTCACTGCGGCGTAGATCGTCCGGCCGCCCGAAACCCGTCAGGGCAATAAACATGGTTTCATGCCCAATGCCGGGCAACGCGCGAAGCCGCTCGGCGACCTCATAGCCATCGGCGCCGGGCAGGGCGATATCCATCAATACCACTTCGGGAAGAAAAGCAGCGCCAACACGTAGCGCTGAGTCAAGGTCGACGGCGCGCGCCACGTTATAGCCGTCCATTTGCAACAGCATCGCCAAGGTCTCGCCCGCCTCGGGATCGTCGTCTACGATCATCACCCGGCCTGTCCCGCTAACTAGCGCCAGCGCGTTCGCCGTGTTCGAAAGGTTTACATCCGTCAGCAGCGGTAAGCGCACCACGAACTCGGATCCCTGGTCGGCGCCCGCGCTATGCGCTTCCACCGTTCCACCGTGCAGTTTCACTAAATGCTGAACCAAGGCCAGCCCGATCCCCAAGCCGCCTTGGGAGCGGTCGATTGAGCGCGCGTCTTGTACGAACAGGTCGAAGATACGCGGCCGCATGCTGGGTAAAATACCGATGCCATTGTCGCTCACGCGCACCACGGCCGTCTGCCCTTCCACGGCCAAACTAACGGCGATGGCGCCGGCCTCTTGGGTGTACTTGGCGGCGTTTGCCAGCAGGTTCTCGAATACCTGAACCAGGCGTATGGCGTCGCCCGCCACCCACAGAGGATCTTGCGCAAAGTGGCACGCCAAGTGATGGCGACGTTGCGTCATAAGCGGTTCGCCCGCCTCGATGGCCCAGCGCAGTGCGACGCACAGGTCTACCGGCACGACGACAAGATTCATCTTGCCGTAAGTGATCTGGGAAATATCCAGCAAATCTTCGATCATTCGCGCCAAATGCCCGACCTGGCGCACCACTACGCCGTGTACCCAGGTGAGCCGAGGATTGTCTGCCGCCAGCCGATTGAGAACTTCGGCGGCGTTGCGTATCGGCACCAACGGATTGCGCAATTCGTGCCCCACCATGGCGATGAATTCATCTTTGTGTTGGGCTACCTCGCGCAGCGCAGCTTCGGCGGTCTGGGCGCGCAGCGTCGCCAGCACCAATTGGCTGTTGGCTTGGCGCAATTGGTCGGATTGGGCTTTATTTGAAGCGCTGGCGGCTTCAATGGCCGACAAGTCGGCGCGCTCTATGGGGGTCTGAGCCAGGTCGTCGTGTTCGAATTCGGCCATAGCGTCAGTGCCCATTTAGAGCGCCTCTGATTTACCCGAGTTGGGTTGCGGTTTGGACGTTAGCCTATCCACCGTGCGCTTGCGCGTCGGTCTGCCACCGAGCAGCCCCTCTTGATCAAGCAACAGTTCGCCAATTTGGATGCCGGCTTCATCGATGACATACTCGCGCAACTCGTTGGAATGGGCGCTCGCCCGGACCTTGACCACGGCGATCACCCGGCGCACTCGGCTGTCCAATTCGATGTAGCGCTGAACGATGATGGCGTCCGTCATGAAAGCCGTGCCATAGGGGCTAAAGCGCAAGTCAATGTAGCGGTCCTCGAGTTCCGAGGTCATTACCACGGTGACGCCGGTACTCGACAGAGTCGTGACCATACGCGCCAACGATTCGCGGAAGTCCTCGCGGAAGGTCGGCGCGAGCGCGAGCTCAAAACCGGAGAGTGAGTCAATGACCACTCGGGTCGCCTTGAGCCGCGACACCTCGCGCACCACCAGATGCAAGATCTCATCAATCGAAAGATCGGGCGTTCTGGCATGCACTAGACTAATGCGCCCCGTGTCTATCAGCGCCGCGAGTCGCGGCGTGCGCGCTACATCAGGGCGCTGCTCAAAAGCGGCAATGACGCCGGTTTCGCCTATGCGCGCGCCCTCGGCCAGGAACGCTGACGCGAGTATGCTCTTGCCCGAACCCGAGGGACCGGCGATGAGCAAGGAGTAGCCGCGCGGTAAGCCGCCGCCGAGCATGTCGTCCAGGCGTCGCACCGCAAACATCACACGGGGCGTGAGTGGATTGTCGGCCGACACCGCCGGCCGCGCCGCGCTTAACCCGGCGGGCGCATAGACGGTGAGGCCGGCGCCGAAGATGCGAAAGGTATGCAACCCCGGCAACGTCGCTTGGCCGCGCAGTTTCACCACCTCTAACTTGCGCACCATGGAGTTTCGCTGAATGTTTTGGGTCAGTCTAATGATCCCGTCGGCCACCGTGAACACCGGACCGGCGTCGATCTCGGCTGAATACTCGCCGATCAAAAAAGTGGTCGCCTGCCAACTCGTCATGAGCATGCCGAGTTGCTGCACAAACTGCGGTAAGTCATTGGGGACTTGGCGTTCCGGGTTGCTCGACCGCACGACGGAGCGAAACGAATCGATGAAGACGAGGTCAGGGTTGTGTTGTCTC
>JANMJR010000163.1:0-15754 GCA_031371465.1 Pseudomonadota bacterium | reverse complement strand
GCGTCGCCTGCTGTTTATTTCACATCCGGCTCGAAGAATACCCACTTCGCGTTAGTCCATTTTTCCTGCATGCGCGCTTCCACGACATTAATTGCGTCGACCATTTCGTCCCCCGTATAACCGCTTTTCATTTTCGCTTTCACCGCGATGACCATTTGTTCACCCCAGGCGAGGGTGATCACGCGGAACACTTTCTCCACTTCCGCCTGGGCCGCAACAAAAGTTTCGATCTCGTGGCGCAGTTCCGGCGAAACTGACTCGCCGACCATCATGCTTTTGGTTTCCACCAAAATGAAGATCGCGACAAGCATAAGCAAAACGCCGATGCCGATGGAGCCGAGCGCGTCGAACAGCAAATTCCCCGTGAGCCAGGTGAGGCCGATGCCGAGTAAAGCCATGATCAGGCCGCCGAGCGCCGCGATATCTTCGCCGGTGACGACTAACAGCTCGGATTGCCGCGTGGTGCGCGCCCATTGCATTAGTGTTTGGCTACCGCGTTCCGGTTTCAGCGCGGTGAGTGCGCCCCAAAGGGAAAAGGATTCCAGCCCGATGGCGATGGTCAGAACTAACATCGCCGCGAGCGCATGTTCCAATGGATGGGGATGTCTCAGGCGCTCAATACCCTCATAAACGGAAAACGCGCCGCCGACGAAGAACAACATCAGCGCGACAATCAGCGACCAGAAATACACCACGCGGCCGTGGCCTAGTGGATGATCGTCGGTTTCCGGGCGTTTCGCCTGTTTCATGCCGACCAGCAACAGGCCTTGGTTGGCGCAATCGGCGCAGGAGTGAATCGCCTCCGCCATCATCGAGCCGGAATTGGTCGCAACCGCGGCAATAGTTTTTGCAATTGCAATGCCGGTGTTGGCGCCGAGCGCGTACAAAATCGCTTTTAGGGAACCGGAGGCCATGACTGATGTCTGGAGAAAGCGCAGCCGCGATTTTCGCAGGTTCGCCGGGAATCGGCCAGCGCTTGAAATCTCGTTGGCCGGACTGATATTCAGCTTAAGGTCGCTGCACTGCTTTGCATCGCGAAGAAAGGAAATCAGATGGGTCGATTGTTGAAGCTTGGCGTGTTGTGGCAATTTTTGAAACGGGAAGCCGCCATGGTTTGGTTACTGCTGCGTAACCCGAAGGCGCCGCTCGCCGCGAAAGTCGTCGCTGTCGCCGCTGCGCTGTATCTGTTTTCCCCGTTGGATATGGTGACCGACCTCATACCGATTCTCGGATGGGTCGATGATGCCATCATCGTCAGCGCGTTATTGAGTTTGGCTTATCGTTTGTTGCCGGTGGAATTGTACGAATCGCTGAAACGCCAAGCGACGAATCGCTCTGGCGCAGCGCCGGCGGCGTAGGCCTCACCTACGCGCGCGGCCGAATAGCTTGGCAAATAGCCTGGGAGCCACTATCCATGCGGATCTTCAAGGTGTTCCCTGGGGCTGCCGCGCAAGTTTATCGGGGTGACGAGGCGGCAAGGAGTAAAATCCCGCTATGCTTCTCGCCACACAAACTTCGAAAGACATATTTTCCTATCGCAAATATTGGGCGGCGCGCTTCGGCGCGGCGCCGTATTTGCCGATGTCGCGCGCCGAGATGGAAGCGCTCGGCTGGGATTCCTGCGACATTATCGTCGTGAGCGGCGATGCCTACGTCGACCATCCGAGTTTCGGCATGGCGATCATCGGCCGCTTGTTGGAATCGCAAGGTTTTCGCGTCGGCATCATCGCTCAGCCCGATTGGCAATCCGCCGATGCGTTTAAAGCGCTCGGCAAACCGAATCTATTTTTCGGCATAACCGCCGGCAATATGGATTCCATGGTGAACCGCTACACCTCGGATCGCCGCGTGCGCTCGGACGATGCTTACACCCCCGGCGACATCGGAGGCAAGCGCCCGGACCGCGCGGTGATCGTCTATTCGCAGCGCGCGCGCGAAGCCTACAGCAGCGTGCCGATCATCATCGGCGGCATTGAGGCGAGTTTGCGGCGCATCGCGCATTTCGATTATTGGTCGGAGAAAGTGCGCCGCTCGGTGCTGGTGGATGCGAAGGCGGATCTGTTGGTGTATGGAAACGCGGAGCGCGCGATTGTCGATATCGCCCACCGACTCGCGGGGAAGGAACCTATTCAGAATATCAATGATATTCGCGGCACGGCGTTTTTGCGCAACGCGACGCCGGATGGTTGGATTGAGATCGATTCGACGCAGATCGATGAGCCGGGGCCGCTTAATCCGCCGATTGATCCGTATGCGATGACACCGACAGACATTAAAGCGGCAACAACAAGCTCCCTCCCCTTCAAGGGGAGGGATGGGGGCGAGGCCGGGAATTCGCGGAGCATGCTCCGCGCCGACCGAGCGGCGTCTCGCTACGACGAGACGCGCGCCCTGCAAGGGGGGATGGGTTCGGCAACGATTGATCAGCGCTCCAGACCTATCCCCCTGGCCCTAGGCCAGGGGCTAGCCTCGAGCTACCCCGTCCCAACCTCCCCCTTGAAAGGGGAGGAGAAAAATGTAAGCGTCGTCCGCTTCATCAAGCAAGTAAAAAACGAAGACCGCGGCCGTAGCGTCATCCGCATGCCGGCGTACGAGCAGCTTATCAACGATCCGATTCTCTACGCTCACGCCTCGCGGATTTTGCATGTCGAATCCAATCCCGGCAACGCCCGCGCGTTGGTGCAGCGCCACGGCGACAAAGACCTGTGGCTCAACCCGCCGCCGATTCCACTGACCACCAAGGAAATGGACGGCGTGTACGAGTTTCCGTACAAACGCTTACCGCACCCGAGTTACGGCAAGGCGAAAATTCCCGCCTACGAAATGATTCGTTTTTCCATCGCGATTCAGCGCGGTTGTTTCGGCGGCTGCACGTTTTGCTCGATCACGGAACATGAAGGCCGCATCATCCCAAGCCGCTCGGAAAATTCCGTGATTCGGTAAATCGAAACCATTCGCGACAGCGTGCCCGGCTTCACCGGCGTGATTTCCGATCTCGGCGGGCCGACCGCGAATATGTATCGCCTCGCCTGCAAAACCAAAGAAATCGAATCGGCGTGCCGACGGCCGTCCTGCGTATTCCCCGCCGTATGTCCGAACCTAAATACCGACCACGCGCCGCTGATCAAACTTTATCGCCGCGCGCGCGAATTGCCCGGCATCAAAAAAGTGTTAATTGCTTCCGGCGTGCGCTACGACCTCGCGATCGAGTCGCCGGAATACGTCAAAGAGTTAGCGCAGCATCACGTCGGCGGCTATCTCAAAATCGCGCCGGAAGCGATCGGCGACGGCCCCCTGTCGAAAATGATGAAGCCGGGCGTCGGGGCGTATTACAAATTCAAAGAATTATTCGACAAGTTTTCCAAGGAAGCGGGCAAGGAGCAATACTTGATCCCGTATTTCATCGCCGCCCATCCCGGCACGACGGATAACGACATGCTCGAACTCGCGTTGTGGCTTAAGCAAAACGGTTTTCGCGCCGACCAAGTGCAAGCCTTCTTGCCGGGGCCGATGGCGACCGCGACGGCGATGTATCACTCAGGCAAAAATCCGCTACGCAAAGTCACCCGCGATAGCGAAGATATCGTGATTCCAAAAGGCACGAAACAGCGCCGCTTACACAAAGCATTTTTGCGCTATCACGATCCGGAAAATTGGCCGCTACTGCGCGACGCACTGAAAAATATGGGACGCGCCGATTTGATCGGCAACGGCAAGCGCCAGCTGGTTCCGAGCTTTCAACCCCTCGGCACCGGCCGATCGCCGGAGGCTGCGCGGCGCGCCGATCGCAGCAAATCGTTTCGCACGCAACATACGGGCTTGCCGACCACGCCGCGCGCGCCTGTCGCGCGACGTCCGGCACAAGGCATCAATCCCGGCAGCCCAACGGGACGCGGTAAACGGCGTAGCGGTTAAACCTAAGGAAGCTCCGAATAAGTTCGCGTTCTAAGTGAGCCAAACATTGAGCCACGACGAAATCGGACTTATTCAGAGCTTCCCTAAGCTAGGCCACCGGCCATTGCGTCGCCAAGCATGTTACGCCAGGCGGCAAGCGCGGCGCGGCTCTTGGCATAGTCACGGCGAGCGATCCACGCTATGGGCAAGCCGTTATTTCCACCCAACGACCCTCGCGCCAAGGCAAAGTGCTGCGCAAAATACGTCCCATTGCCCCATCAGTTCGCGTTCCGAAGCTGATCTCAAAATCGACCCAACGTCGCAGCGCATCAAGATCTGCTGACGCGTCATCGATGGGGGCAGCGTGCGTGCGCGGCCTGACTTGAATGAAATATTTGCCACTGCCGATTTGGATCAGGCTGGGCCTGTGGTCTAAATAACGGATATCGACCCACGGGTCTGCGACGCTATCGGGCAGACGTTGCCATATCTCGAAATAGTCCTGCTCGACGCCGTATTCCAGCACGCGTACGCTGCTTTCAAACTCCATGCGGCCTATATCGTTGTAACCCGAAGGTGGCTGAAAATCCACTTTGCGCCGCCAACGGCAAATGTCGCCGGTGACTTCGGTCACCCCGGCAAAGCCTTGCTGCTTCGATAAGCCCAGCAGTTCAGTGTGCTCGAGTTGCGCGACTGAAGTCTTGCCGGCGCAGTCGGGACGGTTTGACGGTACACGGATGTCGCCGTGCCAGTCTCGGGTCTGTATCCAATAGACCTCCGTTGTTGTGTCCTCGAATTTCGGCGTGCGCAACAGCAACCGTTGCCACACGCCGAGATAAGCGTCCGGGACGTCAGCCATTCCAACCTGCAATCACGTCGGCGCTTTCGGCCACACGGCCAAATACACCGCCCTCGACGCCGATCATTTCCAACGCCGCTTGGTGCAAATGCGGGTAGGACGACGCACAGGCATCTCGCACGGTGATGCAACGGAATCCTCGATCGACCGCGCTGCGCAATGTTGAGCTGACACAGACTTCGGTGGTAATCCCGGTGATCACAAGCGTAGCGATCGCGCGCGCGTTGAGCAATGGCCCTAACGCCGTGCTTTCGAATGCACTGAATCCAGGCTTGTCGATTACGATTTCATTTGGCATGACTTTCAACTCATCGATGATATCGCTGCCGTATTCGCCGCGCACCAGAAAGCGGCCCATCGGGCCTGGCGTGCCAACCGGCGCGCCGCTGCGTTGCCCGGCATCGGCAAAACACGGCGGCACATCGGACAAGTCCGGCGCGTTCGCTTCGCGCGTATACACAATCAGGGCGCCGTGCTTACGCGCCGCCGTCAGCAATGCGCGAATCGGCCCAATCGCCGCACGAAGCAGGTTAACGTCGAGCCCGGCTTTCGCCGCATAACCACGCTCGTCGAGAAAATCGCGCTGCATGTCGATCACCATCAAAGCAGTGGTGCGGGGGTCGGTGCTGAGTTCGGATGACATGCTAGTTTGCAGGAAGCGCACGCAAAGTGAATTCTTTTTCAACAGCCTCGGCAATGAGCGCTATCAACTCGGTGGCCATGGCCGCCCCCTTCTCTTTGCTGGCGCCCTTGGCGGAAGACAGCACGCCGGACGGCGGCACCCAATCGACCCGGGTTGGATATATATCATAGGGTGGGAAATCCGCCGGCGGATCGTCGGGAATAAGATCGAGCCGCACCAAAGCCGGATGGTAGTGCAACATCATCGATGTCTCAATGACCGCCGCATGCTCCAGTGCATAACCGGGAAAACCGTTCGGAAACACTTTCTCCAACGTCGCGGGCGTGAAAAAATCCCAGTATTCCAAGCGCATGATGGTCAGTGCTGATGCCAAGCTTAATTCACGCATGGCAAGGTCGATGCCTTCGATTAAGAACCATTGGTTTTCATAGTGACCACTGACGATTACAAGGCGTTTCACGCCATGGCGAGCAAATTCGCGAACCACATCTTTCACCTGTGCCGAGAGCGTTGCGGCATCCAGGCTCGTGGTCCCGCAGAAATGATTCCCGCCGCCACACTTCGGCTGCGATTTATAGCCGTAGGAGAACGTCGGCGCCACGATTCCCCCGACCCGCTGTGCGACATCCTGCGCGACCGCAGTGGCGAGTAACGCATCGGCGCCCAGTGGAAGATGGGGCCCGTGTTGCTCGGTCGCACCGACCGGGAGAAGCACGACGGCGCCGTGTTCCTTCACACGCCGTTCGTAATCCAGCCAACTCATGCGATTCATTAGCACTTCGCTCATGCAGGTTTACCTTTCAACAATGGAGCATTGGAAACACGCGCCTCGAGCAGCGCCGCTGTGGTGATCAAGGCCGCGCCTAGCCAGCCGAGCGTGTCAAGGCGCTCGCCGCCGATGACCAGCGCCGATACCACGGCGACGGCGAGTTCGATCACCAGTAATACTGCGGCGCGACTCGCTTCGAGATGGGTCACGCCATACATCGTCACCCACATCGCTGTGATGAGCCAGAAAACCGCGAAGGCAAGAAGTTGGATGCCGTGAATGGGCGAGATCGACGGTAAACTTTGACCTGAAAAGGGCAGCAGCAATGCGCTCAACAAACCGCAACCAAACAAGACCGCAACGGTTTTCGACAAGACTGGAACCTGTTGAGCAGCGCGCGATATGAGATTTTGAGCCGCGTAGAGAATGCCTGACGCAAGCGCCAATAGGTCGACGATGGACAACGGCGTGCCTAAAGTGTCGGGGCCGCCCAGCACCAAAACCGCGCCGCAAAGCGCCATCGCTACGGCCGCCAGTCGAGTCGGCGTCAATACTTCGTGAAAAATGAGCCACGCCCCCAACACACTCCAAACGGGTGCGATGTAGAACAGCAGCATCACCCGCATGACGTTGCCGTTCATCAACGCGCAGACAAAGGCGACATTTGCCGCGCCACCGAGCAATCCTCCGGCGATCAGCAAAGATCGTTGCCTGCACCATTGCCCGTTTTGCGCGATCAATAGAGGTAACCCGAGTAAACCCACCCCGCCATAGGCCATCATTGTCAGCGCCAAGCCGTCGATCCCTTGCGCCGCAAAATATTTGAGTGGCCACCACATCAAGCCAAACAACACGCCCGCCAGAAATAACGCGGCGACCGCCAGCCGGGTGGAACGCGCCGTATCCACTGCGGTCGCCATGCATCAGACGACGGTGATAAACGACACGCCATGCGCGCCGCTGAAATTGTCCATGCGATGTTCGCCTGTTCCCACGGCGCCATAGTCGTCGTTACGAACTCGCTTTAGCCGGTTGCGGTGAAACGTGCGCAACAATCGGTTAGCTGCCGGCCGCGCGAACAACGTGTAGTGGGCGGCCTCGTGAAAGAAGTACGCGGCGATCAGCATCAGGTGGTTTGTGAGTAAGACGGCGGCGACGTTCATCCATGCCGAGGGCGATGCCATCAACATGAAGCCTGTGAGGTATCCGCGGGAGGCGTATCCGATCTGCGTCATCATCCCATGTAAGCGCCGCCATTTGGCCCCAACACCTGGCCATAGTAAAAACTCGCCGAGTCCGATGCGAGGAACAGCGCGGTTATTGCGATTTCAATGGGCTGGCCAACGCGGGCGGCAGGGATGGCGCGCTCTTGCGCAAGCGTTGCCGCGCTCATGTGCGCGAGGGACAGCATCGGCGTCTCAACCGGTCCCGGCGCGATTGCGTTCACCCGTATTGCCGGCGCGAACTCGCGTGCCAGGGAGCGGGTGAGGCCGATCACCCCGGCTTTGGCCGCACAATAGGGCGCGTAGCGAGCACGGCCTAAATAACCTAGCTCCGACGCAATGTTGATCACCACACCGCTTTGTCGTGCTGCCATGCGCTTGAGCGCCGCGTGGCAGCACAAAAACACGCCTTTGAGATCGGTATCGACAATAAAATCCCAATCGGACTCGGTGGTCTCAAGGAACGGTTTCTCTTGGATCACCCCGGCGCTGTTGACAACGATGTCGATAGGACCAAGGGTCGACTCAACATCCGCGAACATGCGCTCGACGCTCTCTTTAGCGCTAACATCGGCGTCGACGATTTGAACCGCGCTGCCATACTCGCGAATAGCAGCCGCGACGCGTTGCGCCTCAGTTGATTTGTTCCAATGATTGATCGCGACATCAGCCCCGGCGTGGGCGAACGTCTCGGCGATGGCGCGGCCGATACCGGTGGCCGCGCCCGTTACAAGCGCGACTTTTCCTTTCAAAGATAGCATTGGCTCAATCCCGCGACTTGCAGTCAATGCATTACCTCACCGCAGCTCGCCACGCGCGCTTGCCCTGTTAGCGCGGCGAACGCGCCGGCGAAAACCTCGCCAATGCCGCTTCCGCCCACGCTGATCACAATCACCGAGCCGTCAAGGCCATAGCGACCCCTTAGACGGCGGTAAGGAACGACACGCCGACGGCGCCGAGGAAGCGCTCCGCTTTGCCGGGCCCCGTGCCGACCTCGCCGTAGTCATCGGAGAGAATGCGCTTAACTCGATGGCGATGATGGCCGCGGAGCAACTCAAACATGGGTATGACCTGACCGTAGCCGCGACTGAAGAGCTCGCCATGCAATGTTGGTAGATCGTGCCAAGGCACGATGGGGCGTTCGTGATGGGCATTGTGGTAGGGGAAATTCAAGAACAGCAGATTCAACCAAGGGTGACGCAGCGACGTCACGTTGGAATAGGTATTCATCTGTTCGTACTCGCGATCACGGACCTTATCGTTTGGGATTTCACCGCCTTCCAATACCGCATAGGCATCGTAGGTATGCTGAAATGCGTCGGCGAAACGCAGTACATGCAGCATGATCATGTATGCCACGAGGTACAATAGCGACGCCTTGGGTGATAACCAAAACAATGCCGCGAATAGCATCAGCCGGATCGCGATGATGACGACCAGGCGCGGCCGCTCGTGCTTGCGTTCGGCTTTTAGGAACGGCAATAGCATCACATAGCCATGCATCATGAATTCCACCGCGGGCACATACAGCCATTCCAGGGCGAGCACCAGCTTGGTCACCCAGGTCGGCGAACGGCGCAAACAATCCTTGTAATCGAAGGTGACCACATCGGCGCGGTCGATATGGTGGCGCATGTGCTTGCGGCGTAATGCGCCGAACGTGGCGTAGCAGCTTCCCGTCAGCCAAGTCATGAGCGTCCCCCAATTGTTATTCGCATCAGCACTCTTGAAGATGCTTTGGTGTGCGAATTCATGGATAAAATAGGCCGCATAGGTGAGAGCGTGGCCGGTCAGCAACACGCCGATCAGGTTTACCCAGGCGGAATCCGCCATCAACATGGCAACGCCGGCGCCGTACCCGAACAAGGTATAGGCAAGTGCCGTGACATTGAGCCACGTGCCCTGCGGACTACGAAAGTAATTTTTCATGGCCGGGTCCCCTTCGGGCAGACGATTGTGTTATTTCTTCATCATGCTTTTTGCCACCGATGCATCGTAGGTATCCTCGATCTTGGGAATGGCATTGATTTCACCCTTCGATTTAAGAATTTTTCCGATCACCGCGCCACTGGTATGAAACGATGTGGTCGCGCTGCTCTTGTCGAACACCTTGGGGAATTCTTCCAGGGTCGGGTTATAAACGGCAGGTAACTGTTCCATTACTTCTTTGTCGCTGATGCCCATGACTTTGCCGATCAGTTTCGCCGCCTCGGCTGGATTGGTTTTCATATAGGCCAACCCATCGACATAACCTTGAATGAGGGCCTTGATCATTTTTGGATTCTTATTGATGTAGGTCGTCTTCGCGATCAAAACGTCAGTGATCAGACCCGGCGCGTCCTTCGATGAATAGACGACGTGATACTTCTTGCCATCATCCATTCCCACGACTTGCGACACGGTCGGCTCGTAGGTCACGCCGATCTTCACGCCGCCGGAAACCATGGCGGCCGGGATCGCCTCGGGCGTCATGTTTACGGGTGTGACATCTTTTTCCGTAAGGCCGCTGGATTGCAACGCATAGGACAACAGAAAATCCGACGGCGATAGTGGATTGAACGCCACCTTCTGTCCCTTGAATTGGCTAATCTTGGTGATGTCCTTGGTCGCGACGATCGCATCGCCGCCGTTGGAATAGTCAATGGGCATCACAACTTTTGTCCCACCGCCCTTGGCTACTTGGCTGATCACTTGATCGTAGGTCACCATTCCGCTGTCGACGGCGCCCGATGCGACCGCCGGCGGGATCAAGGCGGGATCGGTGAACATTTGCATGGAAACTTTAACGCCGGATTTTTTGAATAGATCCAACTGCTCCGCAACATAGAAGGGCCCGTAGCCTATCCAGATCAGCGAGCCAACCTTGATTGACTCTGCTGCAGCCGCGTGGTGGGACAAAAATCCGCTGCTGAGAACCAGAAGCGATGCGATACCTGCATTGAAGAACCGAGCGCGTATTTGCATTGTTGGACTCCGTAACGTTGAACAAAAAGTCAGAGAACACAGTTGCTCTCCCGGGCTTTTGTCCCTCCGTGGAGCCTCGATAGAGGCCGAGCCGCTCTCGGACCAGCATGCACACGCAGTGCATCGGAACCCTAGCCGCTCTAAACGAAACTTTGCGTCAGCAAACACAAAGCCGCTCTCTTCAACGAAAACAGAAAGCAAACGCTGTGCCAAAATGCATGGGTGACCGATAAGCGCCTGCGAGATGGAATTTAGGCAGTGCCAACAAGACATTACAAAAATGAGCTGAAACGGGCGGCTAAACAAGCGCAATTTAATTCCACGAAAATTAGGCGAGAAAGGCACCGTCATGAACCGCGCGCACCGCAAACGTGCATTGGCGGGTGTCGGCAATACGAAGCGCGGTCAAGCGCCATTTCTAGGTTTAACATCCTTCGTGCGTATTCCGGCCGACTTGAACACTAATTCCGGCGACGTGGACACATATTCCGGAGCTCATCGATTGGTCTTTTGCAACTCGTGACTAACTACCCCCAGCTATTCCGTCGGCGAACGATTCTAAAGCAGTCTATTTGCCGAATTGCGGGATTGGAATTTTTCGACCCAAAGCGCACCATTGCGCCGCACAAGGCGATGTCGGCACCGCTCACGTAGTTGACTTTCATTCGCCGGCACTTCGCTTCAAAACCACAAACTCGCAATAGCAAAGCGCGCCTCATGTTTTCCCGGAATCCGTCTCAAAGCAAAAACATGCCGCCCAATTCTTGACCTTACCGCTACCGGCGGATTTCAAGCACGGCCCGCTAAAGGCGGACGGTCGTAGCGAGGACGCAGACTTGCGGGCGGACCGTTTGTTGGTAGAGACCAGACATGGTCGTTGACGAATAGCAAGTTTTTGGTGGCCGAGCAGCACCGACGTTTTGTGGTTTCTCACGCAACTGGAGTAGGCTAAGTTTAGCCTTGCTGACGCAAAACAAAGTAGTCCGAACGATGTCTTAGAAATGTAATACTCGCGCAGAATGTATGTGGTACACCGAAAAACTAGTTCTCTCGTAACGTCAGTGGTGCCGCTTTCTCTGTTAGCGCGGCCCAGATGGGCCTTCGCCTGGGTTGGCCTTGCCGCCCTCGGTAGAATTAGGATCCTTTCTATCAGGATCACTATTCGGGTCAGCTTTGCTTTCCGTTTCAACGAATTTCTTGACTTCGCTATCGGAAGCATCGAGCTCCCAACGTATGTCTTCTGAGATCTCGCTCTCAACTGCATTCCGCAACACCATCTTGTCCTGGATTTGAGCTTGCAACGTTCTGAGGTCTTCAGTTTTCAGAAATAGTTTATCCCCACCCCAAAGCGGTTTGGAAAGTGTGCCGGCGGCGACGAGCTGGTTCTCACTGTTCGGATCGACAATGCGGTATGAATCAATCTTGTTCGGGTCCTGGGACGAGACAAATTGGAGGGTGAGTTGATTTTTGCGGCAAATCGCTACTAGGTCAGTTGCGAGCATGCGCTTGTCAGCTTTGACCCCCTTGTCAACCAGCGCATTAGAAACGGCGTCCTGCAGATTGGACAGTTTAAAAAAGGTCTGAGCCACTTTCATCTGGGCGATTTGGCTGTCTGAGGCATTGCCGCCGAGCAACTGATCGGCCCCAGGTTCCGCCGTCAAGGCATCGACGTCTGCATCGATCATTCTCGCCGTCGCTATCATTTCGCGGCTAGACGCAGGCAGAACTTTTGCAGGGCCGGAAATCAATCCTTCTGCGGCGCGCTTCGCTAAAGCATCCACAACCACTTCTTCCTTGCGAGCTACCGAAGCTCCCTTCTCGATACGACCTACGGCCGATCCGCGGTCATCGGTGATCGTGTTGCTTCCATCCGGCTCGCTTCTTAAGCGCAATCCTTCTGGTATCGAACCTGGTCGGTTTGCATCAAATGGAGTCGCCAACAACCCTAATTCAGCGCGTCGGTCAGAGGCTGGTGCTACCTCAGATAAGAATTTGACCGCTTTCCAGACTTCGCTGTTCTCAACCACTCCATTGTTTGCCGTGACATCGATGAAATCAAATGCGTTAGCGCTCTTGGCTATTCTCATCGTCTCAATCTGCCCCTCTCGCGTACGGGTTCCGATTTCCACCTGCCATCCGCTTTTTACAACCTCCAAGAATTTACTTACCGGGGTCTGGGCCATGGCGGAAAGACAGAAAGAACCACTCAACAGCGCTGCGAGTGCAGTGACGCTCCAGGAATTCTTTAGCATTTATGTTCCTCCTTATTCATTCTTTCCCGCATAGTGGCAAATCGCTACTTCTCGAGCAGCGATCGTGCCGAAACGACCCCCGTGATAGTCGATTGCAGAGTCACGGTAACGAGTCCCACGCGGTTGTCGCTAGCCACACAGTTCGGCGAATTGATGAACCCAAATCCACTCGTATTTCCAGGAACGACCGTCAAATCGGAGGTCCTCACTTGGGCTATCGCGGAATCAGTCGAGCTCCAGGTTGCGGCCGTGCTCAAACATCGGCCTGACCACGTCCAGTTTGCGGTCACCAATCCGGGCGCCGGATTTCCAGGATATTGATTTGGATTTAGCGTCGCCGGAATGGTCCACGTAATCGGTGGTTGCACTGAGCTGCCGAGCACCTTCACTGCCGACCCGTCGCCGGACGTCAAGGTAACGGTACCGTCGCGGCAAGCATTGGATATGCCACATGGTTGATTTTCGGCATGACCAATACCATTGCCATCGATTGATGTAATGTTCAATCGATTGAACCCAGTCACAGTAGCGAACACCGACGCGGGCGCGTTCAAGTTATCTTTTTTCACGAATGCGTGTTTTGCGATCGCGCGACTTACGCCGTCGCGCATTGTTGTGATGATCTCATCGTCGACAAAAAAAGGTGGCGCCAGCAGATCAGAAATCGGCCGCAGATCGAGCTGAACGGGAAGTGCCGCCTCACCTGAGGGTATGCCGTCGTTACACGTACCGCCGCTGTAGCAGAACCATTGCCGATCTTCTTTGCTCGTGTTACTCGTGATCTTTTCCATGTTGGACTTCGACTTGTCGACGTCAACCGATGCGCTATTGCCCATATAGCCTGCAGTGATGCCAACCGATACGTCAACTCCGGCCTCATGCATGGCAAGGACTTGTTTCTGGTTCATCTTCAACACCCGCTCGCCTTTGGACCCAAAGGTGATGGCATTGGCATAGTGTGTACCAAAGTCCGCCACGAAGCGCTCATATTCTTGGGCTCGCTTTGCTTCTGGAAGATCTCTAATGAGTAGAACGCGGTCAAGAAATTTTCTATCCAAGTCGGCATAAAATTTGTGTAGCACGAGCGCAAACTGTGTTGACAAGTATTCGGCCTTGGAATAGGTCAACTTCGAGTTGTACATGTTCTCGACTTTGCTTTGCACGCCGACACTTACATGTGTACTTGCCTCGACCCCAAACACGTTTACCGAGGCCTTTACGCCGACTTTGAGTTTATCGGCCTCGGCGACGTCCTGGCCGTTCTCCCACGTGTGGCCATGCTCCTCGCCATTTTGAAAAAGCGTCGACACGTACGTCCAGCCAAACGGCACAGCGGCGTTATGCCAGTTGGCGAACGCGACCTTTCTGTAGGAGTAAGAGTTCGCATCGGGAACAGCAAAAACATCATTCCGGCACCCCGGTACTTGATAATTGACTGGGTCCATTCTCGCCAAATCCCAACACTTAAGGATGTAGGAAAAATTGGCGCTGAGCGGCGAGAACATATTCCCATAAGTCTGGTCCAGAGGCGAAGCCGATTTCGGATCGTATCTGCCCACTGGAATAAATAACACGGGCAATTGGTCCCGGACGACTGGAACCCCAATATCGTTTACTGGCGACACGATGGTGAAACAGGCAGACCGGCCGCTGCAATCGTCGGAATTAACTCGCAGCGCACCGAGGGTCTTGCGGGTTCTTCGATCGATGATGTCGAACTCATCAGCTTTGCCTGCCGATGCCTGTAACTCCGCGCGCAAATCGCCAAAGTCTGAATACAAGAAAAATGGCCCTTGCGACTTTCCCGCATCCTGGCGACTTATTAGCAAGTAGGGCCTCGACTGGTAGGTTCCATGAAAATTATTGCGAAAGGCGACTTGCCCTGGAAGAACCTCCTTTTGAGGCGTCGTGGCGTCGTCATCATTGGCGGTCTCATCGCGCCAAACGCCAGTAATGTCGAATGTGAGCGCCCATGCTGAATGTGGCGCATAAGAAACGAATGACAGTACGACAGCGAAAAGCATCGGTATACCAGAATGTGTCAATCTCATGCCACTTTCCCCTCTGAAATGATGACAATTATTGAAATGACTCAACAACAAAGTTCCTGCACTTCACCCTCTGACTGCTTTGGATGAAGAAACAGTTTTCCTTACGCAGCGACTGTCGTCACTATTGGCAACGATAGCATGCTCGCGTCTTAACGTTTTCGCACTATCCCGGTCGCCTCTCGAGATGATCTACTGGCGGAGTCGTGAGGAATGCACTAAGTCCGCATTGCATCGTTTAGTCGTTCGCCCCCTTGATCTGGTTCTTTGGAGTAAAACGATCCAGAAAGCATTTTCGAGCTTTTGCTTCAATATGGCAATGCTGCCGAGCGCGCCAAAGAAATGGATGGCCGATTATCAAGACTCAACGTGTCGGTTTTCGCTGAATATCGCCTGTGAGCGCGCGAAACATTGACGAAAAGAGTCGCGCGGCGGTGAACACCCCTGGCGCCAAAATGAAATACGCACGTCGCCGGCACTCTTGTCCAGCCTTGCCGCTGGCGTGGCATGACTTGAGCGGCAAGCTGGATGCGGCTTCCAGCCTTGCGCGCTGGAGCAACTCGATCAGCTAGTTCTGAGCCAGATAGCGCCGCCAACCACCGTGATGGGAAATATCCTCGGCGCCGTGCGCCGCATAGCTCTCGCAGACGAAACCTTGCACCGCTTCGCCCGATTCCAGTTCGACCGTGCCGATTCCTAGGGGCGCAGGAATCCCGGCGACGAACGTGCCGAAGGCGGCTGCGGGGAGTTCCCACACTTCCAATTCGATTGCGCTCCCGGCCTTGACTCTCACCATGCCCGGCCGCCGCACGCCCGTGCCCGGTAGCGCGAATAGGCGATATTTCGCGGCGCTTCGCGTTGCGAGTAACAAGCGCCCACCGCGATCGGTGAGTTGATGGTTCAGCGGCAAGCCGGACATGTGAGCGCCGCAAACGGCGACGCGAATCAATCCCGATTCGGGTGTGGATAATTTGTTTTCGCGATAGGCGCCTGTCGCGCCGAGCGGCAATGGGAACGCTGCCTGCCAGCGCTGCGCCAAGTCCAGTAGCGCGTCATCGCTGAACGCCCGCGCCGACACGCTGATGCCGAACGGCAGCCCGTT
>JANMJR010000153.1:0-10655 GCA_031371465.1 Pseudomonadota bacterium | reverse complement strand
CAGGCTAGAAAACGACTGTTTCAATCCATTAACCGTCGATCCAAATCCGCCGCATGACTCCAATCATTTCAGCCGCTTCTTACGATTGGAAAATACTGTGTAAATACGGGCGCCGTCACCCTGAATCCGCCTAGGCCCGAGAAATTATCTCCCACGGCCGCCCGAAACGGCAAACTGACTCGCTATTAATGAGCAGAAAGTGAGACAAATGTCTTACAACCTCGGTAAATACGGCGCTATATTTTCACCAGCGCGCCCGAATAAAGTACCGGCCCGGTCGGCGCCCCGGTGGGCGAGCCGCCTATGGGTTCCAGACTGACGGCTAAGGCGGGAATATTGGGCAGGGCATCGGCGCGCTGCGCGGCAAGCTTCCACTTTATGCTGCCCGACGCGGGAACCAGGCCCAGTGACTGCGGTGCAGCATTCTTCGGCAAGGTCCAGAGTTCCAACGATCGGTCGCCCGCGAGATCCGCTGCCTGAATGATCCTAACCTCAATCTCGCCTTGACCTTGCACATAGCGCACCGTCATGGCTGGCTGGTTTTTCGTATCGGCGAGAATCGCAACGTAAGTCGGCGCGACTTCTCGTTGCGGCGCCATGCCGAAAAATAGCAACAGCCCAAAGGCGAAGCTGCTCGCGACCATGGCTAAGCCACGCCAAAAATTTAGCGATTCGAATAGGCGGCTTCGGGTCGTCGATGTTTGAATGCGCTTTTCGATGTTGCGCCACACGCGTTGCGGCGGATTGACCGGCGCGACCGCCTGCGCCATCGGCGTCAGATGCTCTTGCCATAGCATTACGCTGCGACGAAAGTCGGCGTCGTCGCGCAAGAGTCGCTCGAAACGCTTGCGCGCCAGGCCGTGCAAGGTGCCGAGGGCGTACTCGCTTGCCAGCCGGTCGCGTAATGGTGGGTCGCGATAATTCATGCTTGCAGACAATCCCTTAACTGCGCCAAGCCGCGCCGGACGTAGGTCTTGACCGTGCCGAGCGGCTCTTTCAAATGGTCCGCCAACTCCGCATGGGTCAGGCCATGCAAAAAGGCCAGGGCGATGGTCTGGCGCTCACGAGCGGCCAAGCGCTGCAAGCAAGAAAAGAGACTCTTGCTGACCGCGCTTTGCACCAACCGTTCCAAGGGGCCGAGCGCATCATCCGGAATCGATTCAAATAAAGTTTCGTTGTCACTGGTCGTTTCGTGTTTTGGTCGCCGTAGCCAATCCAGGCAGCGATTGCGCACAATCGCCGTCATCCAAGTGAGTGGCGCGGCGAGGCCCGCGTTGTAATCGCCGGCATGCTGCCAAATGCTGACAAACGCTTCTTGCAACACTTCTTCCGCCCAATCGCGCCGCCGCAGCAACTTCAGCGCGACGCCGAACAAGCGCGCCGAGCTCAGCTCATACAGCCGCGCAAACGCGCGTTGGTCGCGGCGTCCCGCAGCGGCGAGCAAATCGGCAAGTGGGTTGGCGCTGGTCATGTTTGCAAGCTCGTTTAGCTCTCTATACGCACCAACCCGCTAAATGGATGTAGGTTTTTTCCAGTACACATCATCTACGCCGTGATGTCGGTTCAATACGCGACACAGTACGAACAAAAAATCCGACAGTCGATTCAGAAAATGCCGGCTAGACAGCGTTACGGGTTCAACTTGCACCAGCCTGACCAAGCGCCGCTCGGCGCGCCGACAAACGGTTCGCGCCAGGTGGCAGATACTGGCGGCGCGGCAGCCGCCGGGTAAGATGAACTCTTTTAGCGGTGGCAACGTGTCGTTTTCCAAGTCCAGCCATTGTTCCAGCTCGCTGACGTGCTGCGCATTGAGGCTGCTGTGGCCGGGAATGGCCAGTTCGCCGCCCAGGTCAAATAATCGATGCTGGATCAAGGTCAATTGTTCCCGCGTTCGCGGTGGCAGCGATTCGGTGAGCAGCAAACCAATTGTGCTGTTGATCTCATCGATATCGCCCATGGCCGCAATTCGGGCGTGATCCTTAGCCAAACGTGAGCCGTCGGCAAGACCGGTAGTTCCGTCATCACCGGTTCGCGTGTATATTCGCGTCAGTCGATTTGCCATGGTTGTTTCATGTCCTATGCCGTGCGGGTGCGAAGACCCCGCCAGCAGCCGCTTGGATATTGGCTCCTGGCACTGTATGTTTGAACAGCCGCGCTGCTATCGCCTCGTGGCAATGCTTGTTGTGGCGCCCAACCTTAAGATAACTCAATATGAATAACTTTATCAGGCTTTTAGTTCTTACTGGCGGGATGCTGGTTGCCAGCGCGCCGGTTTTTTCCCGCGCGCAGACCACCGCCGTTACGCCGACAACAGCGGCGGTTGCGGCAGCGCACCCGCTTGCAGCGAAGGCTGGCTACGACATCTTGGCGCAGGGCGGTAACGCGTTCGATGCGGCCGTAGCGGTGAGCGCGGCACTCGCGGTGGTCGAGCCGTATGCGTCCGGCATCGGCGGCGGCGGATTTTGGTTGCTACATCGGGCTAAAGATCGCTTCGAGACCATGATTGATGCGCGCGAAACCGCGCCCGGCAAGATTTCTGCGGCGATGTTCCTCGGCGCCGATGGCCAACCTTTGCCGCGCGCGTCGCTGGAAGGTGGCCTGGCGGCGGCGATTCCCGGCTTGCCCGCGGGGTTGGTGCATCTGGCAAAAAAATACGGCAAGCTGCCGCTGAAAAAATCCCTCGCACCGGCTATTCGTTATGCACGCGAGGGATTTCGCATTGATGAACGCTATCGCCAAATGAGCGAATCGCGGTTAGAAATGCTGCAAAGTGAACCAGCGCTAACGAAATTGTTTATGGATGGCGGCGCCATTCCCGACGAAAAATTTTCGCTACGTCAGCCGGGTCTCGCCACGACGCTTGAGGTGTTGGCCAAGTCAGGTGTCGATGGATTTTACAAAGGCTCGCTGGCGCGGGAATTGGTGAACGGCGCCAACGCCGCCGGCGGCGTGTGGCAAATGTCCGATTTGAAGGACTATCGCATCATTGAGCGCAAGCCAGTGGCTTTCACTTTTCAAAACTTAAACATCACCAGCGCGGCGTTACCCTCGTCCGGGGGTTTAACTTTGGCTCAGGCCCTGAATATCCTCGAATACACGCCGTTTGGCAGCGGCGATGCGACTATCCGCAACCACTACGTTGCCGAAGCCATGCGCCGCGGGTTTCATGATCGCGCGCGCTACCTCGGCGATCCCGATTTCACCGCGCCGCCGATTGACCAACTGCTAGACAAAAACTACGCCGCACGCCGCGCTCTGACAATCGATCCGAACGCAGCCACGGCCAGTGCCGCGCTGGACGACGCGCCGGTGAAAAAATCCGAAGGTTCGAGCACGACGCATTTTTCCGTTATCGACCGCGCCGGTAATCGCGTCGCCGGAACGTTGTCGATCAACACCCCATTTGGTTCCGGCGTGCTGGCGGGAAAAACCGGCGTGCTGCTGAACAACACCATGGACGACTTTGCCCTCAGCCCCGGGGTGCCCAACGCCTATGGTTTGGTCGGCAGCGAGGCGAACGCAATCAAGCCCGGCAAGCGGCCCTTGTCGAGCATGTCGCCCACCTTTGTTGAGGACGAACGCGGCATTTTGATTCTCGGTACGCCGGGTGGCTCGCGTATTATCAGCATGGTGCTGCTCGGTATCCTTGACTACGCCAACAGCAGCGTATTCGATGTGCAAAAAATGGTTGCGCGGCCGCGCCTTCATCACCAATATTTGCCTGATCGCATTGAAGTCGAGCCGGAAGGATTCGATCCTGAGTTAATCGCTCAACTGCGTAGCCTCGGCCATACAGTCGATCTCGCCAAACGCCGCTGGGGAAATATGCAAGCGGTATTTTTCGACAAGAAAACCGGGCTGACGCAAGTCGGAAATGACCCGCGCGGCATCGGCGGGCTGGCTTGGTACTAGCCCTTCAATTTCAGGTAACATAGGCGTCACAATGAGGGGATCACGACGCATATTCTTGAAGTCCGCCGCTGCCGCAGGCGCGAGCTTACTATGGCGGCAGCACTTGCTCGCCGACGACGCCCGGTTCGGTTCGAGCGAATTGCCGCAAGGATTTCTCGACACCGCGACATTGGAAACGTTGCCCGGCAAAGTGCCGTTGATCCGCAAATCGTTTCGCCCACCGAATTTCGAAACACCCGTGGCTTATTTTCAGCAAGCGTTCACGCCGAATAACGCCTTTTTTGTGCGCTATCACATTGCGGATATTCCGCAAGTCGATGCCGAGCGTTGGCGTTTAACCGTGAGCGGCGACGCCGCCGGCAAGACCTTGGAATTATCGTTGAATGATCTCAAAACCCAATTCGAACAAGTGGAACTCAACGCCTTATGCATGTGTTCCGGCAATCGCCGTGGGCTGTTTAATCCCCATGTCGTGGGCGTCGAGTGGGGCCATGGCGCCATGGGCAACGCGCGTTGGAAGGGCGTCCGGCTGAAAGATGTTTTGGCGCGTGCCGAAGTGCGAAAAACGGCACTGGAAATCGGCATGAACGGCGCCGACGGGCCGGCGATCGATACGGGTCCCGATTATGTAAAAAGCATTCCGGCCTGGAAAGCGCTCGATGACAACACGCTGATTGCCTATGAAATGAACGGCGAGCCGCTACCCCATTGGAATGGGTTCCCGGCACGCCTGGTGGTTCCCGGTTGGACGGCAACCTATTGGATGAAGCATCTCACGGCGCTGAACATTTCCAGCAAGCCGGTCGAGGGTTTCTGGATGAAGCCCGGCTATCGAATTCCCAAAGGCAAATTTCCCTTGGTGGATCGCTTCGTTTCCCAGGACAGCGAGGCCACCACGCCGATCACGGAAATGGTCGTGAATTCGCTGTTCACCAACCTGAACGACAGTGTGACCATTGCGGTCGGGAGCGTAAGCGACGCGCGCGGTGTCGCCTGGGATGGCGGTTACGGCATCGCATTGGTTGAAGTCTCGTTGGACGATGGTCAGAGTTGGCGACGCGCTGAACTGGGCCCCGACCTCGGCAAATATTCCTGGCGCCAATGGCGTTTCCCCTTGCAGTTCGCCAAGCCTGGCAAGCACGTTGTGATGGCGCGCGCGGCCAATCGCGTTGGCGCAACCCAAACATTTGAGTTGATCGCCAATCCTGCCGGCTATCATCACAATGTCGTGCAGCGGATTGCGGTCGATGTGGTGTTGTAGGTTTCCAATTAGGGCGATTTTCGGCAGCATCGCTTTGCTGACCGCCACGCTGGTTTGCGCGGAGGAAAGCGCGATTCAACTTATGCCCGGCGTTGGGCAAGAAAAAGTAATATCCTATTGCAGCGGCTGCCACAGCTTGGATTACATCCAAATGAATTCTCCGTTTCCGGATCGCAAGTTGTGGGAGGCCGAAGTGAATAAAATGATCAAGGCTTTCGGCGCGCAAATTCCCCAAGAAGAGATCGGTGCGATCGTTGATTATCTAACCGCGCAGTACGGCAAACCTTAATGTTTTTTGATGTAGGCTGTGTATGAAAACTTCGTTTTTAGAATTCGAACAACCGATCGCCGAACTGGAATCCAAGATTGAAGAATTGCGGTTCGTGCAAGACGATTCCGCCGTTGATATTTCGCAAGAAATCGGTCGCCTGGAAAAGAAAAGCCAGAGCCTGGCGAAAGATATTTATTCCAGTCTGAATGCCTGGCAAATCGCTCAAGTGGCGCGGCACCCGCAGCGCCCGTATCCCTTGGATTACATCGAAATGATGTTTACCGATTTCGTTGAATTGCATGGTGATCGCGCCTATTCCGATGATCGCGCCATCGTCGGCGGCATAGCGCGTTTCGATGGTCGGCCGATCGTAGTCATTGGCCATCAAAAGGGGCGCGATACCAAGGAAAAGATTATGCGCAATTTCGGCATGCCGCGCCCGGAGGGCTATCGCAAGGCGCTGCGGCTGATCCGCTTGGCGGAAAAATTTTCTATGCCGCTGTTCACCTTCATCGATACGCCGGGCGCCTATCCCGGCATCGGCGCGGAAGAGCGCGGTCAATCGGAAGCCATCGCACGAAACTTATTTACCCTCTCGCAACTGCGCGTGCCCGTTATCTGCACGGTGGTAGGGGAGGGCGGTTCGGGCGGCGCGCTGGCGATTGGCGTGGGTGATGTGACGGTCATGATGCAGTATTCAACCTACTCCGTGATTTCACCGGAAGGTTGCGCCGCGATATTGTGGAAGAGCCCCGAGAAGGCGCCCGAAGCGGCGGAGACGTTGGGCATTACGGCGACGCGATTGAAAAGTTTGGGCTTGGTCGACAAGGTCGTCACCGAGCCTCTCGGCGGCGCCCATCGCGATCCGCAAGCCGCGGCGACCAACCTTAAGAAGGTCTTGCGCGAGGCGCTCAAACACGCCGACGAACATGATATCGGCGATCTGGTGGCGCTGCGGCATGAGCGTTTGCGCAGCTATGGCAAGTTCAAGGAAGCTTAGCGCACCCACGCTGCTGCCCCACGTAGTTTCGCGCATGCGCGCGCACGTTCGACCGCATTCGCAACTATGTGTCGGCCTATCCGGTGGCCGCGATTCTGTCGTGCTATTGCACTTGCTTGCCCTGGCGCGCGAATCATGGGCGATCACGCTATCGGCCATCCACATCAATCATCAAATCAGTCCGCATGCCGAGCGTTGGGTGGATTTTTGCGCAGCGCTGTGCGCGCAACACGGCGTCGCGTTGCAAGTCGAACGGGTCGTTGTTGCGCGCGGCCGCGGCGTGGAGGCCGGCGCAAGGGAGGCACGCTATGCTGCCTATGCGCGCGTGCAGGCTGGTGCTATTGCGCTCGCCCACCATCGCGATGATCAAGCCGAGACAGTGTTGCTGCAAGCGCTGCGCGGCGCGGGCTTGAAAGGGATCAGCGCCATGCCGCTGGCTAAATCGTTGGGCGGCGACAAGCAAATTATTCGGCCGCTGCTTGATGTCGCGCCGGAAGTTCTGGCGGATTATGCCGCCGTAAATGGGCTAAGCTGGATTCACGACGAGTCGAATGACGATGTTCGCTTTACCCGAAATTACCTGCGCCACGAAATCATGCCGCGGCTGCGCGAGTGCCTGCCGCAAAGCGCGGCGAGCTTGCTGCGCTTAGCCCAACACGCCGCGGACGCGCAGTGTTTGCTGGATGATCTGGCGAGACTCGATCAAGCGAGCGTCGTAGCCGGCGAGCGTTTGCAATTGTCGCGTTTGTTGGCGCTGTCGGCGCCTCGCGCGAAAAATCTGCTGCGTTATTTTTTCTCAAGTGCGTCGATCCCTGTTCCCAATACCGTCCAGTTGAACGAGATCGTGCAACAACTCGGCGCTCGTCAAGCGGACGACCGCACGGAAATCACTTGGGCGAACTGGACGCTGCGCTGTTTTCGTGACGAAGTTTATCTGCAGCCAGCCGCGCGCCAGCCCCCATTGGCTTGGCAGATCACCTGGCGCGGCGAGGCGGAATTGATATTGCCCCGGCCATGCGGCACGTTGCGTTTTGAGCCCAGCGTGGGAACGGGTATTGCACAAACGCGGATGGTGGGTAAGCAAGTCAGCATTCGATTGCGGCGCGGCGGTGAAAAATTTCGGGTTGCGTCGTCACGGCCACGGCGCGCGCTGAAAAATCTGCTGCAAGAAGCAAAGTTGCCGCCGTGGCGCCGCGAAACGCTGCCCTTATTGTTTTGCGAGGAAACGTTGGTGTGGGCGCCAGGAATCGGGATCGATATGGAATTCGTTGCGCGTGCCGACGAGCCAGGGTGGGTCATTGCATGGCAAGCTCCCCAGGATTGAGATGGCATTGCCAGGAGCCGCATGTTTACTGGCTCGTGGCAATGCATGGGTGTAAAGGAGCACTGACATTGGCTCTGCGCGCATGCCATGAATAATTTTTAGAAAAGGAGTAACGCAGATGAAACTATTTTCAATTAAATCCACCGTGATGTGGTGCGCGATCATTGCGCCCATGGCTATGGCGCAGGAAAGTTCGGTGGAAGAAAGTCGCACGGTTGCCATGGCGCTGATGCAGCAACTCGGCGCGGCGCTGAAAAAAGAAATGGCCGCCGGTGGCCCCGATGCCGCCATCAAGGTCTGCACCCAGATCGCGCCCGAACTCGCGACGAAATTCTCGCTTGAAAACGGCTGGCGCGTCACGCGCGTGTCACTCAAACCGCGCAACCCGCTGCTCGGCACGCCCGACGTTTGGGAGCAGCAAGCGCTGAAAGATTTTGATACGCGCGCCGCCGTCGGGGATGCGGCGGATAAGCTGGAATATTCGGAAGTCGTGACTGAGCCCGAGGGCCGTTATTTTCGCTACGTCAAAGCACTCCCGGTGCAGCCCCTTTGTCTGGCGTGTCACGGCGGCGTGGATCAGATCTCGGAATCGGTTAAGACCACATTGAAGCAATACTACCCGCACGATCGCGCGGTGGGATACGTGCCCGGCCAAATTCGTGGCGCCATTTCAATTAAGCGCCTCGTTCCGTAGGTGAACGTTTAAGCGCATTTTGTCGCGCGGCCGTAGATACCAGAAGAGGCGCTCTGGTATTGGCTCATAGGGCAATCACTTTCCAGATTGAAGCGCGAAATCGACTGTGTTTAGCGCGATTCGCAATACGAAATTTGTCGGATTTGCCAAGATAGGCTAGAATTCGCTCCGAATTAGGCGGATAGCTCAGTTGGTTAGAGCACCACCTTGACATGGTGGGGGTCGTTGGTTCGAATCCAATTCCGCCTACCAATACTGGCGCGGTTTTCTGCCCAGTTATTGGTTCCAGTCACACTTCCGCGCCCAGCTTTCCCTATTGCTAAGGGGGAAAGTGTTTGGGGGCATTGGGCGATGCCCTGAACGGCGCGCCTACTTACCTGGCAGCCATACCGGCGCTGCGAGGTAGTGTCCATGAGCCGCCTGGCGCGGTGCATTGTAGAAAAAATCAGAAGTAAAAAAGGGCGCGAAGCAGCGCCCTTTTGTTGTTGCGATCGCGACGGACTAATGCGCCGCTTTAAGTTTCGGCGCGTCGTGAAACTGTTCTTCTTCCGTCGAGCCGGTGAGGGCGGTGACGGACGATTGACCGCCTTGGATCACCGTGGTGATGTCGTCGAAATAGCCGGTGCCGACTTCGCGTTGATGTTTGACGGCGGTGAAGCCTTTGTCGGCGGCGGCGAATTCTTTTTGCTGAAGCTCGACGAAGGCAGTCATGTTGTCGCGGGCGTAGCCATAGGCAAGTTCAAACATGCCGTAGTTCAGCGCATGGAAACCGGCCAGGGTGATGAACTGGAACTTGTAGCCCATGGCGCCGAGTTCGCGCTGAAATTTGGCGATGGTGGCGTCGTCCAGGTTACGTTTCCAGTTGAAGCTCGGCGAGCAGTTGTAGGAGAGCAATTTGCCGGGGAATTTGGCGTGAATCGCGTCGGCAAATTTTTTCGCGAAGGCGAGATCCGGCGTGCCGGTTTCGCACCAAATTAAATCGGCGTAGGGCGCATAGGCTAGGCCGCGCGAGATGGCCTGGTCGATGCCGTTTTTGACGCGGTAGAAACCTTCCGCAGTCCGCTCACCGGTGACGAAGGGCTTGTCGTTTTCGTCTACATCGGAGGTGATTAGATTGGCGGCTTCGGCGTCGGTGCGTGCGAACAGCAACGTCGGCACGCCCATAACATCCGCTGCCAAACGTGCAGCGACGAGTTTTTGCACAGCTTCTTGGGTGGTAACGAGTACCTTGCCGCCCATGTGGCCGCACTTTTTGGCGCTGGCCAACTGGTCTTCAAAGTGGACACCGGCGGCGCCTGCGTCGATCATAGATTTCATCAATTCAAAGGCGTTCAACACGCCGCCGAAACCGGCTTCGGCGTCCGCCACGATTGGCGCGAAATAGTCGAGATCGCCTTTGCCTTCCATATGCTGAATTTGGTCGGCGCGTTGAAATACGTTGTTGATGCGGCGTACGACGTGGGGCACGGAGTTGGCAGGATAGAGCGATTGGTCGGGATACATTTCGCCGGCGATATTGGCGTCGGCGGCGACTTGCCAGCCGGACAGATAAATCGCTTTCAGGCCGGCTTTGACTTGCTGCATGGCTTGGTTGCCGGTCAATGCGCCGAGGGCGTTGATGAATGGCTCGTTGTTGACCAAGGTCCACAATTTTTCTGCACCACGGCGGGCGAGGGTGTGTTCGATGTGCAGGCTGCCGCGCAGGCGCACGACGTCTTCTGCCGAGTAACCGCGCTTTAGATTCTTCCAACGGGGATTAGTGGCCCATTCCTGTTTCAGTTTTGCTGCTTCGGTTTCGCGACTCATCGTATTCTCCAGTTCAGTGATTCAATCGTGCGGTGTACGGCCTCGAGGCAACCACTCCGCGATGTTTACATTGATCCGCCGCGATTGGGGTTGAGTAACAAAAGCGCGCAGATCGATCGGTTAAGCGGGTGGCCGGAGATCACGTCCGACAACCGTTGAGAATGCCGTGGGTGGTCGGCAACTCATTTTTTTCACGCTCAATCGCCGGTGGGGTAAGCGAGCGCTTTTGCTGTTGTTAAGAATATCGTTATCTTATAGTGCAGTGCAACAATTTTCGCTTTTACTTTTTGTGGCGACTACAGGAGCGCGGTTGCGCTGATGACGATGCCGTCCGCGTCGGCGTACAGCCAATGGCCGGGCGTGAACTTCACGCCGCCGAATGCCACG
>JANMJR010000143.1:0-23479 GCA_031371465.1 Pseudomonadota bacterium | reverse complement strand
CCACGGGGAAAAACAAGCTCACGTTGTCCGGAACGGTACAGTTACGGGTGACAGCGGCGCTGCCCCCGAATACCCCAGCCAAGAACCAAATCGGACCGCGCTGGCCGACCATACATTTCTCACCGGTCGTATCGAGCAGGGGGTTATGTGAGGGCGGAATCGAAATCGCCCATTGCCACCACTGGGCGCTGAGGTTACTAAACCCACCCGACTCCGCTGTCGCCATGGTCGGTTGCATCGTCAGGCTTAAGCCTAAAGCCATCGTTGCTAATAAGTAGCATGCTTTACGTTTCATAAAATTCTCCTTCAAGCTAGTTACGAAAGGGCCGGGGGCGAAATGCACTCCAACGGGCGGTTGCGTGCAGTCGACGTGCTATTGTGCTGCGCATTGCGCGCGCCAAGCTCACGCCAACCTCACACTTTCCAAAGAAATCTGTGGTTGCGACGGCTCTGCCAAAGCTTGGCGATACAGCGTTTCTGTCGCTTCGCTCGGCTTGACACCCAAAACTAGAGATAACAATTCGCGGCAACGGCGAAACACTCGCACGGCATCTGCGGACTCGCGTCGAGCCAGATAGCAACGCATCAATTCGCGATGAATTTCTTCTGCCAAGTTATCAAGCTCGAGTGCCCGCTCATATAACAATGCCGCGCGATCCCAATGCTGCGTTGCTTGCCAATACGCTCCGGTCAGTTTGATCGCGCGGAAGAATTTCGACTGGAGCGAATCGCGCATCTGCATTACCCAAGGTGTCTTTAGGTCTTGAGCAAGAAACGGCCCTTTGTAGAGATCAAATAGCCGTTCGCAGCGGATGGCGATCTGTTCGGATTCCGCCGAGTTCGCAGACGATTGCACGCACGCATTTAGTGTCTCGGCCGCTGCGACGAACGTCCACGCATCAACCGAGACGTAGCGCTCATGCAAACGCAACATACCGTTGCTGACTTCTATTCCCCGTTGACTACCGAGTAACTTGCGCAGGCGGTATAACGTGGTATCCAGGGTGCTATCCGCCGGCGCAGTCTCGGCTTGCGGCCACAGCTTCAATTCTGCATCGATCTTTTCGATACCCTCGGGTCCGGCCGCGATTAACAGAAGCAACAACGCCGCCGGCCGACTGTGACCCTTGAGAGGCGTTGGCGCCGAGTTAGACCCATGGCGCAGGGAGAAGTGGCCCAGGCAGCAAATTTCCACCATCGCATCGGCCGTGGCCAGGTCGCGCGAGCTTCTCCTCATTCGGGGTATGGCAATCAATGCATTCCCGGCCGATCCGTCAAAAATGTTGCGACCCATGTCCAAGACCTCGCGATGAGCCGATCTTAGCGAATACATAGCGTCGGAACCTGGCGACAATTTGCACTACTGCCAATGTCGGAAAACTCGGCGCTTGCGAACCCAGGCGCCCTCGCCACCGGGCACATGGATACGAGGTGTTTCATGATGCAAATCGCGATCACCCGCGTGCGCATTGTCATGATTATTCCGTTGCATCGTTGTTGCGACGAGAATAACAACAACGACCGCAAAAAAACCTACCTGGTCCAGTAGGAGTTGAGCAGATTAGCGGCCCCGGACGGCGATTCCAAGCGTAATGCGGAATAGACGGTCAACTCCAAATCGCTCGCCGGATAGGTGGGATGGCTTTGCGGATAGCGATTTCAAACGGCCTTTTTCGCGAACTCCCGATCTATCGCCTACGCGGCGACCTGAGCCTGGGTAGCGAGTGATCCGGAAATGGGACCGACGCAGGGTTGGCAAGCTCTGCGGAATTCCGGACCGCATTTCTTATACCGAAAAGCTGAAATCAGCTTACAATTCCGCAACACTCGGCTGACGTACTCTTCCATGCGAAACAAGAAAATCGAGCAGGCAGTAAAATTTGCGATCGATCACGAGACTTCTTGGAGTCGAGATGTGGGCGAGGGGTGGGGAATTCATCACCAGGATCCGCCGCCGTGGAACCGGCTGCTCGGGCCGGTGCATGCGCGCGGGCCGGTTTCCGGCGTCATTGTCGTGAATGGCCAAACGTTGATCTCCTGGGGTGAGCCGGATCGTGCCGACCTCACCTTCAGTATTGCGAAGACTTACCTCGCGCTATTAGCCGGTATCGCGCACGACCGCGGTCTGTTGCCCGACGTCGACGAGCCCGTTGGCGCTCGGATCGCCAACATCGGTTTCGACCAAGTCCGCAATGCTCAGGTGACGTGGAAGCATCTGTTGCAGCAGACCAGCGAGTGGGAAGGCGAATGCTTCGGCGTACCCGACCAGGTAGATCGCTACCGCACCGTGCAGTTCCAAGAGATCGCAGCAGCAGGGAAGAAGGGCGATCCGCGGCCCCTGCAGGGGCCGGGCGCCTACTGGGAATACAACGATGTGCGCGTCAACCAACTTTCGCTTGCGCTCATGCATCTGTTCGGTCGGCCATTACCGGAAGTTTTTCGCGACAGCATCATGCAACCGATCGGCGCCGGCGATGGGTGGAGTTGGGTGGGGTACGACAACGCATGGATCGATCTCGGCGGGCGCCGGGTGCAGTCGGTTCCCGGCGGCACGCATTGGGGTGGCGGCTTGTCGATCGGTAGCAGTGATCAGGCGCGGGTGGGCCAACTGCTGCTCGACGATGGCCGGGCAAACGGCCGTCAGGTTATCTCCGCGGAGTGGATGCAGAGTATGCGTACGCCGTGCGCGATTGCGCCGTTCTACGGCTATCTGATTTGGCTCAATCGTACCCAACGCGTATTTCCCAGCGTACCCGCTTCGAGCTCTTTTGCCATCGGCGCGGGCGCCTCGTTTACCTGGATAGAGCCGGAGCGTCGCATGGTGCTGGTGGTGCGCTGGATCGATGCCGATCACGCCGATTCGTTCTTCGGGCGGGTGTTGCAGGCATTGGATGATCCGGGCTGATATGGGGGGGCGCGCGGCATACCAAGTTTTTCGATGAAAGTTTACCGCGTTCTGGCGTTCGGGAAGAAAAACTGCTCACCTTTGGTCTTGTAGCACGCTATCGCCTGCTGACCGTGAGAGAGAGAATCCAATCGATGTTGCCACCTCTAGTCCCCATGTCACGAGTGCAACTGAGTTGGCATCTTTCATCGCATCAAACTCCCTGCCGCCATCACCAAAAAACTAACGCATGGTCACCGAGTTATCAAGGACGAAGCTTACGCACGCCCCTCCTCAATGAGTTCGTTGACGTTTACACCACGCACCGGATGGGCCAGCATGAATGCCTTAAGTTTTTCTGCTGCGGCGACTCTGTCCTTCACCTTCGCACCCTCGCTAGGCACTAAATCCGCAATGCCTTCCCCGCGATTGGTGATAGTGAAGCTCTTGCCGGCTTTGACCTGCGGCAGCAATTCAAGCAGCTTTGTTTTCGCTTGGTACGAACCGATTTCAATCTTCATACGCTTCCCCTGCAATGCAACCCTAATGCCGACCAATAGACCAATATATAGACCAGCCAACTTAGAATCAATAATTCAGGCTTAAGGTTTTTACACGCACGCAAATGCAGACTCATACCTGAATTGGAATTGACTACGTAACGCTAACCGGCTCGTCACATTCGCGGGTCGGGCTTGGCACGTTGAATGAATGATGCATAGCCATTGCCTGACCTAGTCCCTTCGCGCCGAAATCATCGGCCGCCGGGTAGGTTCTCGATCAGCATGCATGCATCGAGGTCTGCGCACCGGCAATCCGTATCCTCCACTATTGCCCGTCGGACAGGTCGTTGATGGACATCAAGACTAAGCCGTACTCCGTCGCTACACGGAGACAGCATATCCCATTGATGCGTAAGGGGTTTGGCGAAAGCGCCCATTTTACGGTCTTCATTAAGCGACAAGCGCTCGCACCGTTTTGAGCGATGACAGGAAACTTTCCCGATAAATCATCGTATTAATCAGTTGGCGTGAATTTTGCCTGAAGGTTATCAAGCGATCGGGACGGAGGACAAAATGAAGCGTTTCGGCGTGTCGCCCGCGAGAGCGGCTACTTGGACCTCTCCCACCATGAATTTGTTGACATTGATGGAGGCTTACATCGTCCATTGACACAACTTATCGTAGTCAGTTTTTGGGTTTTTTAATTAGTGCGACAGAACCCTCAACAATCGCAAATCGCGTCGGTGTTGATCGTCATCCGAGGCTGCCAATCGAAAACTGTTTTCTTTGCCTATTTAGGAGCTCAGCATGTCAAGAATGATTTCGCTATTTAAATATTACCGTCACGCTCGTGGGCGTGGCGGATCAATGCGCGTTCGTGTGCCGCTGCTGGCGTTTGCTCTGATGTTAACGGCCGCAACGGCGCCGCAATTGGCGCACGCTCAGGCCGCTGCGGGCGCTGAGTGGACAACGCCGTCAGGCACGCCACAAGGGACACGCTACAGTAGCCTGACGCAGATTACATCTGCCAACGTAGGCACACTGGTCGAGGAGTTTTCTTTCCCCACCGGTGCCAAGGCCAGCCATGAAGGCCAGCCGTTGGTGGTGGGTCACACGATGTATGTCGTGACGCCTTTCCCCAATAAGCTCATCGCGCTAGACCTGCGCACGCCCGGCAAACACTTGTGGACCTTTGATCCGGATCCTAATGAATTCGCCCAAGGGGTCGCCTGCTGTGACGTGGTCAATCGCGGCGCCGTCTATGCGAACGGCAAGATCATCTACAACGTGCTCGACGACACCACGGTCGCGGTTGATGCCAACACAGGCAAACGAGTTTGGAGTACCCGGTTAGGCAACGTGAGGCGTGGCGAAACCATGACGGGGCCACCGATCGTCATCGGGGACAAAGTAATCGTCGGCAATTCCGGTGCCGAACTGGGCGTGCGCGGTTGGGTCCAGGCGCTCAACGTGAACACCGGAGCGCCGGTGTGGAAAGCCTACAACACCGGCCCGGACGTCGACGTGAAAATCGGAGCGAACTTCAAGGCGTTCTATGCCAAAGACCGCGGCACTAACCTAGGTTCCACCACCTGGGGCGGCACCCTGTGGCAACAAGGAGGCAGCACTTCGTGGTCGTGGATGACCTATGATCCAGCGCTCAATCTGGTCTACTACGGCACCGCCAACCCAGGCTCGTGGAACCCGGACATACGGCCCGGCGACAACAAATGGGGTGCAACGATCTTCGCGCGTAACCCGGACACAGGCGAAGCGGTTTGGGCGTATCAGCTCACGCCGCATGAGAGCTGGGATTACGACGCCATCAGCGAGAACATCCTGGTGGATCTGAACATAGGCGGCGTATTGAAAAAAGCGTTGGTTCATTTCGACAAGAACGGCTTCGCCTACACCCTGGACCGCGCCACCGGCCAGGTGCTGGTCGCGCAGAAGTTCGCCAACTCGGTGACCTGGGCAAGCCACGTCGATCTCGTCACCGGGGCCCCGGTGGTCAACCCCGACAAGGAGGTCCACGAAGGCGTCATCACCAAGAACATTTGCCCCTCGGCCCTCGGTGGGAAAGAGTGGACGCCCGCCTCCTTCTCGCCGAACACCAAGCTCTTCTACGTGCCGGCAATCAGTCTGTGCAACAACATGGAAGCGCTCAAAGTGCTGTACATCGCCGGCACCCCCTTCCTGGGCATGAATCTCGAGATTGTGCCTAGTGGCAACATGGGTGAGCTGATCGCTTGGGACGCCGTCAACGGTACCCGTGCATGGACCGTCCTGGAGCCACTGCCGCTCCTAGGCGGCACGCTGGCCACGGCGGGTAATGTGGTGTTCTACGGCACGCTCGACAAAAAGTTCAAGGCGGTAAATGCCGCCACAGGGGCGCCGCTGTTCGAGAAGCTGCTCGAATGCGGGATCGTTGGCAATCCGATCAGCTTCCTGGGAGCCGATGGCAAGCAGCGCGTTGCCGTGTACACCGGTTTGGGCTGGCTTGCGGGCGGCTTCGCCGGCGGCGCCTGTCCCGCACGCGGCGAAGACTCCATGGGGCCCAGAAGCGGAGCCGTGCACGTGTTCAAGCTTCCCTAGGCCCGCGGGACCCCATGCCCTTACTGGAAACCGATCATGCCTCGACGCACTAGCACGCTTATTGTATTGCTCGGTACCGCGCTCACGACGTTGTTCAACGTGACGTTGGCGGCGGATGCGCAAACGCCAAGCGAGTTGGTGGTGTGTGCCGATCGCGACAATCTTCCGTTCTCCAACGACAAGCTCGAGGGATTTGAAAACAAAATCGCGAGCTTGATCGCGCAGGAACTGGACGCCTCGCTGCGCTACACCTGGAACGCGCCGCCGCGCGGCTTTCGGCCGCGCATGCTGGCCGCCGGCGACTGTAACTTGGTCATCGGTGTGCCGTCCGAGTTTCCCGGCTTGTCCGTGACCCGGCCCTACTATGCCTCGACCTATGTGTTCGTTAGCAAGCGCGAGCGCAACCTCGATTTGCGCAGTTTCGACGACCCGAGGCTGCGCGGCTTGAAGATCGGTCTGCAAGCGATAGGCGCGGAGGGAGCCAACACCCCTCCCGCAAGCGCGCTCGCCCGCCGCGGGTTGAGCGAAAACATCGTCGGCTACTCTATGTGGGGAGAAGCCGACGAGCGCGATCCGCAGTCGAGGATTATCGACGCCGTGGCGCAAGGTGAGATCGATGTTGCGCTGGTGTGGGGGCCGTTAGCGGGTTATTTCGCCAAACGGCATGGAGATCGGCTGGTGCTCACGCCGGTCGCGGCCGATCCGCAAATGCCCGCGCTCACTTTCTCATACCACATCTCTGTCGGCGCAAGTAGTAAGGGTGCGGATAAATTCACGGCGCGGCTGCAAGCGGCGCTCGACCGCAAACAGCAAGACATACAAGCAATTTTGAACGACTACGGAATCCCGCTGGTGCGCGGGGCGTCGGGCAGTACGCTGTCCGCAACGCCGTAACGCCAGCGTTTTATCGAATCATCGGAATAGGAGTATTGAATATGCGTATTTCGCTCAGTCTTATTGGAACATCTCTCTCTCTGTTCATGATGGCGAGCAGTGTGTGGGCCGTCGATCCACTGCCGCCGGAAGGCGAAGGCCGGCGTGCCTTCCTCAAGTACAACTGCTATGGCTGCCATGGCCAGAATGCCGCCGGTGGCATGGGACCGGATATCAGGCGTAAGGACAGGGACGATGTCAAGGACGCGGTGGAAGACGGAATGGATGGGGGAATGCGATCGTTCCAAGGCATTGTCACAGAAACGGAAGTCAGCAACATCGCGGCGTACTTGCGCAGCATTGGGACCCCAAAGGAGCCAAAATTCTACGACTGGTGGGTTCGCGTGCCGACAAAGTAGCTCGGCTCTAGGATGATGCGCTGCTCTTCCTGCGGTCATTGCCACCGGCGCGTCTAAGCGCGCCGGTGTCGCTATGGGAAGAGCGGCGCCAAGACGGGCGTGTGCCGGAGTTGCATCGTCAGCCGCCTGCCAGATTCGTGGCGAAGCGCAGATATACATTACTCGTACCGAGTTTGGGGTCGGGCGCGTCATCTCCCTTTTCAAGCATGGTAAAGCATCCTCGCCGGCTTACCCGAAACCCTCGCGTCGATCCAGATTCTTTGGGTCACGCCGCAGCGACAGGATGTTCCCCTTAGAATGCAAAGCGGGCGCAACCGCCGCCGCTGGAGGCCATTCTCGACGTCGCTGACGACGGGATGCTCGTACTCAGCATCCCAACCCCGCGCGCGCGCAAGGCGTTCCTCAAAGAAAGAGGGGGGGCAGTTTGGCATGCTGAAAGTGGCTGCTGGGCGGCCACTTGGGGTAAAAGGTAATTGGCAGTACCGATATGACCGATACGTCATTGGTGCGAACTTGCAGTGGTTGCATCCACTGCGTAGCGAGCCCGCTACGCAGCATGGTCCGGGAATCGTCGGCGACATTGGTGAGCGCAGCAATGCGCATCCCGTTTGAGAGATTGAGTCAAATTCGACGTTTCCCATAGTACTGCCATTCGTCAACTATTTTGGAGCAAGCTATGGCAGTTCGCAAGAAAGAGGAAGAGGTGTTTCCCAATGCTGCGGGAATTGACGTTGGCGCGTCGAGCCACTGGATAGCGGTCCCCCGAAATGCAACGGATGATTGGGTTCGCGAGTTTGGCTGCGTACGCCGTGCGCGCTCGCGCCGTTCTACGGCTATCTGATTTGGCTCAATCGTACCCAACGCGTATTTCCCAGCGTACCCGCTTCGAGCTCTTTTGCCATCGGCGCGGGCGCCTCGTTTACCTGGATAGAACCGGAGCGCCGCATTATGCTGGTGGTGCGCTGGATCGATGCCGATCACGCCGATTCGTTCTTTGGGCGCGTGTTGCAGGCACTGGATGATCCGGGCTGATATTGGGGAGGCGCGGCATACCAAGTTTTTCGATGAAAGTTTATCGCGTTCTGGCGTTCGGGAAGAAAAACTGCTCACCTTTGGTTCCGTAGCACGCTATCGCCTGCTGACCGTCGGCCGAGAGAATTCAATCGATGAACTGATGGCGCGCAACTTTTTTGACGTGCGGATGTTTGGCGGAATTGACAAGCTTCACGCCGAGCTGATTGAATCCGCTGACGCCAGCGAAATCTTTCAGACGGCTAAAGCGACACGAAATTTCAAGTAAATTTTCTTACGCCGGCTTTCTTTGCGGCCTTCTGCAAATCTTCATCGAGCGTGGCTAGCGATAGGCCTAATCGTAAGGCTAATTCGAGATAAGAAGCATCGTAAGCGGATAGCTTGTATCGCCGCGCCAGTTGCAGGGTAGCAGCCAGCGCGTGCGCGAATGAGGCCGCGTCCACTTCAATATCTACGCCTTCCAGCATCTCAAGAAATGCCCCGCTTCGCGCTTCGGTCACCAAAGCTCTGGCTTCCGCCCTGGCAATGACGTTTGCCACCTCTAATCCCCATGTCACGGGCACCAATGCGTTGGCATCTTTCATCGCATCAAGCACCTTGCCGGCATAGGCGAGTTCTTGTGGCTTGCCATCACCAAAAAACCAACGCATGGTCACCGAGTTATCAAGGACGAAGCTCACGCACGGCCCTCCTTGATGAGTTCCTTGATGTTTACACCACGCACCGGATGGGCCAGCATGAATGCCTTAAGTTTTTCTGCCGCGGCGACCTTGTCCTTCACGTTCGCACCCGCGCTAGGCACTAGATCCGCAATGGCTTCCCCGCGATTGGTGATAGTAAAGCTCTTTCCGGCTTTGACCTGCCGCAGCAATTCAGGCAGCTTTGTTTTCGCCTCGTACGAACCGATTTCAATCTTCATAACCTTCTCCTGCAATGCAACTCTAATGCAGACTAGTGTATAGACTAGCCGACTTAAGATCAACTAGACTGCACCATCTCGGCGTCGTCGTTTCGGCGTTGGGCGAATGCTCGCAACGCAGCCATTTCTAAATCTTCAACAACCGCATGGAATCGGCGGGAGTCATAACCTTTCCGCTAATTATTCCCGATCCGTTCGGCGCCAATTCCAGATGCAGACATATGCCTGGAGAGCCGCATCCTGCTTGGCCTGCGAGCCGATTCCCTGACTCGCGATTAGGAGTGACCGACCCAGCTGTTGATAACGCGCCGCGCCGCATCGATGACTTCGGTGGCGGTGAGGCCGATGGGTCCGACGCCGTTGGCGACGCAACGATCCGCCGCTGCACCGTGTAGATAAACACCGTACAGCATGGCGTGTTCAGCGGTCAATCCTTGCGCCATCAGAGCCGCGATCATGCCGGCGAGCGCGTCGCCCATGCCGGCGCTGGCGAGGCCGGGATTGCCGCTGGTGTTGATATGCCATTTGCCGTCGCGGGTAATGCAGATGCTGCCGGCCCCTTTTAACACGACATGACTATGCAATTGACTGGCCAACTCGCGGGCGGCGGCGAGGCGGTCGTTTTGCACATTGCCCGTCAGAGCGCCGAGCAGTCGCGCGGCTTCGGCGGGATGGGGCGTGATGACCGTCGTGGCCTCGCGGTTGTGTAACGCGAGTTGCAGGTCCGGTTCGGCTGCGATCCAAGTCAAGGCATCGGCGTCCAACAACAGCGGCCATGGCGTGTCGATGGCTCTGACCAACAAGCGCTTCGCCGCGACGGATTTGCCCAAGCCGGGGCCCACTATCAGTGCGCCGATGTTGGCCAAGCTGAGAATTTCTTCCGCCTCGCGCAACATCAGTTCGGCATATTGCGGATCGAGCAGCGGCGCGTCCTTTGCGACCAGGCCGGCGAACACACGCCCGGCGCCGAGCTTGAGCGCTGCGCGGGCTGCGAGCAACGGCGCGCCGATCATGCCTTCGGCGCCACCGATAATCGCGACATCGCCAAACTGGCCTTTGTGCGAATTCTTTTTTCGCGGCCCAAGCAGATGCTTAACCGTGACATCGCGCAGCAAGCGGCCATCGGCGCCGACATATTCTTCCGTCGCGAGCCCGAGTTCAGCAACGCGTATGTTGCCGCAGTAGTCGGGCCCATCGCGGGTGAGCAGGCCGGGCTTTAACGCAATGAAGGTCACCGTGTCGCGCGCCGGTAGCGCGATGCCCTTGACCACGCCGGTGTCGCTATCCAGACCGCTGGGAATATCGAGGGCGAGCACCGGCACGTTGAGCTCGATTACTCGTGCAATCAATTTGCGATAGGCGCCGGAAATTTCACGCGCCAAGCCCAAACCGAACAAACCATCGATCACCAAGTCATAGCGTTGATCGGCAGGGATGGTTGCGTTGCTGGTTCCGCCGGCTTCTTGCCACATGGTGAATGCGGCGGCGGCATCGCCGGCGATTTTTGTCGGGTCGCCCGGCGACACCACGTCGACGTGATAAAACCAGCGCTTCAAGTGACGCGCGACGACATAGGCATCGCCGCCGTTGTTGCCGGGACCGGCGAGCACCAAGACGCGGGTGGCATTTTCGCAGAGCAGGCTGCGGGCGATGTTCGCCGCAGCCTCGCCCGCACGCTCCATAAGTTGGATGCGCGGATTGTCATCGACGGCGGCGTGTTCGATCAGGCGAACCTGCGCCGTCAAGTAAATCGGTTCAGTTTTACCCAGCACGGTCACGCGGCGCATAGCTGGAGCGGGGTGGTGTCAGCACCGTATTGAGGGCATGCGCCGCAGTGAATGGATAGTCCAGGCTATAGTGCAGACCACGGCTTTCGTGCCGCGCCAGGGCGCACTGCACGATGAGATCGGCGCTCAGCACCAAATTACGCAATTCGATCAAATCATTGCTCACGCGAAAGTTGCTGTAATACTCATTGATTTCATCCGACAATAATTTAATGCGATGCTGCGCGCGCTGCAAGCGTTTGGTGGTGCGCACAATGCCCACGTAGTCCCACATGAAACGGCGTAGTTCCGCCCAATTGTGGGAGATGACGATTTCTTCATCGGCATCGGTGACGCGGCTTTCGTCCCAGGGCGGCAAATCCGGAACATCCGCTGGCGCCGAGTTAAGTATGTCTTGCGCGGCGGTCTGGCCGAACACCAAACATTCGAGCAAAGAGTTACTCGCCAAACGATTGGCGCCATGCAAGCCGGTATGCGCGACTTCGCCGACGGCGTAGAGATGATCGACGTCGGTGCGCGCATTCAGATCCGCCATGACGCCGCCGCAACTGTAGTGCGCCGCCGGCACCACGGGGATCGGCTGCTTGGAGATGTCGATGCCCAATTCCATGCAGCGCTTCATGATGTTGGGGAAATGTTCGCGTAAAAAAGATTCCGGCTTATGCGAGATGTCAAGATAGACGCAATCGATGCCGCGTTTTTTCATTTCATAGTCGATGGCGCGAGCGACTACATCGCGCGGGGCCAGTTCGGCGCGCTCGTCATGAGAGGGCATGAAGCGCGTGCCGTCGGCAAGTTTTAACAAGCCACCTTCACCGCGCACCGCTTCGGTGATCAAGAATGATTTCGCGTACGGATGAAACAAACAGGTTGGATGAAACTGAATGAATTCCATATTGGCCACGCGGCAGCCGGCGCGCCAACCCATGGCGACGCCGTCGCCGGTGGCGATGTCGGGGTTGGTGGTGTAGAGATAAACTTTGCCCGTGCCACCGGCCGCGAGCACGGTATCCGGGGCGGCGATGGTTATGACTTCGTCGGTAGTTTTGTCGAGCACGTAGGCGCCGTAACAGCGCTGCTCGTCGCGACCCAAACGTTTGCCGGTAATGAGATCGATGGCGATGTGATGTTCAAATAACGTGATGTTCGGCTGCCGTTGTACTTGCTCCGTCAACGTGAGTTGCACCGCGTGGCCGGTCGCATCTTCGACGTGCAGAATGCGTCGATGGCTGTGGCCGCCTTCTCGGGTGAGATGAAAGCCGAGCGGGCTGGTTTCGTCGCGTGTGAACGGCACGCCGCGGGCGACCAGCCATTCGATGGCGTCTTTTGCATGTTCGACAACAAAGCGCGTCGCCGTGGCATCATTCAAACCGGCGCCGGCGACAATCGTGTCTTTTACATGATCATCGGTAGAATCACCCTCGGCGATCGGCGCCGCAATGCCGCCTTGCGCCCAATTGCTGGCGCCGTCGATGAGTTCTTGCTTGGTGATCAGCGCGACGCGCTTGCCGCGTTCGGCCAAGCGCAGCGATACGGACATGCCGGCCAAACCGCTGCCGATGACGACGACATCAAAACGTTGCACAACATCTCCTGGTAAACAACAAATCTATGATACTCGGAAAGTAGCGCTGCTGCCTATCGAGCCGATTTGATCGTCTCGCCATCAGGCAGTAGGGGCGCGGCGTTTCGGCCATGCCATGGCGTCAGGCAAGCTGGGCGCGGCGCCTGGCGCGACACGCAAAGAGGAATCCTTGCGGCGGCGAGCAAACCCTGGAATCTGATACCATGGCGGACTTGATCGGAATATTTTTGTGGAGTGTTTTCATGGCAGAAGCGGTAATTCTGGATGCGGTTCGCACCCCCTTTGGCCGACGCGGCGGCGCGTTGCGCGAGACGCGCCCCGATAGTTTGTTGGCCCATGCGCTGAAGAGTTTGGTGAGTCGAGTGGGCATCGATGCGGCGAAAATCGAAGATGTGGTCAACGGCACGGTGACACTCGCCGGTGAGCAGGGCGCCAACCCGGGTCGCCTTGCTGTATTGCTGGCCGGATTTCCCGTGGAAGTGCCGGGCGTGTCGCTGAATCGCATGTGCGGCTCGTCGCAGCAAGCCGTGCACTTTGCCGCCCAAGCTATCGCGGCGGGCGATATGCAATACGCCATCGGTTGCGGTGTGGAAAGCATGACGCGGGCGCCGATGTTTCTCGATATTTCCCTCGGCCAATCGCCCCGGGGATTCGAGTTGCTCAACCCCGAATTATTCAAAAAACATGATTTGATTCATCAAGGCGAAAGCGCCGAGCGTGTCGCCGAGAAATGGGGTTTGACGCGCAAAGAGGTGGACGATTTCTCCAAGAATAGCCATCGTAAGGCCACAGCCGCGGCAAAAGCCGAGCGCAACAAAGAGCTGATCATGACGCCCGGCGTCGATCCCCACACCGCGGTGGCGAATCTCACGCGCGATGAAGGCGTGCGCGAAGTGATCGACGAGCAACGCATGGCGGAATTGAAAACGGTATTTCGTCCCGCCGGCAACGGCGTGGTGACGGCCGCCAATGCGAGTCAAATTTCCGATGGTGCGTCAGCGGTGTTGTTGGCCGATCGTGACGTTGCGCAGGCCGATGGCTTCAAACCGCGCGCGCGCTTTCGTGCTCGAGTCGTGGTCGGTTCCGACCCGACCTTGCAATTGATGGGTGTCATCCCGGCGACGCAATTGGCGTTGAAGAAGGCGGGGCTGAGTGTCAAGGATATCGACTGGTTTGAAATCAACGAGGCCTTTGCCACCGTGGTGTTAGGCTGGTCGCGCGAGATCAAACCGGATATGGACAAGGTCAATCCTTGGGGCGGCGCGATCGCTCATGGCCATCCGCTTGGCGCAACCGGCGGTGGGTTGATGGCAAAAATGCTCGTCGGTCTGGAAGCCAGCGGCGGCCAGTTTGGGTTGCAAACCATGTGCATCGGCCATGGCATGGCGACGGCGACTATTATCGAGCGAATTTAATGAAGGAAATAGAATGAAGGAAATAGTATGAAGTGGTGGACAACGATCGGCGCAGCGGCCTTGGTTTTTGGAATCAGTAGCGCGGCGCGTGCGGAATATGACCTGGGTTGCAAGATCGACGAAATCGCCGCGCTGATCACCTGGTGTCTCGATCCGGCGCAAAAAGATCTTTCCAAACTACAGCAGGGTGGGCGCGACAATATCCTCAAAGGTCATTTTTGCGAGAAACCGCTGTTTGTGGCCGACGGTGTGATGTCCTGTTGGCTGCATGATATTAATCAGGTAAAAACGATTCTAGCCTGCAAGGCTGAAGCCCATGCGGCCGCGGCGAAGCAAGCGATTCTGGATAACGAAACGCGCAAGCCTGCCGATTGTAGCGGTAGAATTTAGTTTATCTTTTCCACTATCCTTAAAAGCACAATGAAACTCAAACAGAAACTCGTCCCCATTGTTCTCGGCGCCTTCGCCATGGTTTCCGCTACGCTGGTTTCTGCGCGGGATCTATGCGATCGAGACGGTATGTCCATCAATATCACGTCGTGTCTGAACATCAGCGCACCGTCCGATTACCAAAAAGCCGGATTGGACGATCTAGTCAAGGGGCGGTTTTGCGCTAAAGGCGATTTAGTGCGCGACGGCATGTTCCGTTGCCGCGGCGACGATACGGAGGCAGTGAAAAATATCATGGGCTGCGGCGCGCCGGCGATGTTGGAGCTTGCAGTGAATTTGATTCCTGAGAACGATCCGCGCAAGCCGGCGGCTTGTAACTAAAACCATAGCAAAGGCGCGCCATGACATTCCGTACGACGTTACTAGGCGGCATCGCAGCCGTGCCGTTGCTGGCGCTGCAGTCATTGCCGACCCACGCCGCCACCGCCTGCACCCTCAGCGATCTGACCGTATATATGGCGCAGTGCTTCGATCCTAAAATCGAATTGAGCACCTACCAAAAAATGGGGCAAGCGGAAATTATTGAAGGTCGGTTTTGTAATGACAGCGGCTTGGTCGCCGATGGTTATCTCATCTGCCTGGGCCACGACTTGATGGCAGTGCGCCTCGGTTCGGAATGCTGGCGCAATGAACATATGAAAGCCGCCAAAGCGATAATTGCTGAAGACGATTCGCGCAAACCGCAGAAATGCGGGGCACTGCGCAAGTTCTAAGGAAGCTCGGAATAAGTTCGAGTTCTAAATGAGGCAAGGCGCGAACAAAAAATATCGACGCCGCATAGGCATGATATAGGTAAGTCGATATTTTTTGTTCGCAACGAAGTATCATGACGAAATCGGACTTATTCAGAGCGTCCCTAAAATCTGCAACGCCGAGTAAAACAGCCATTGCTATGGGCCAGCAAATAAGATGAAAGAGTTCAAGGATAAAGTAGCCGTCATCACTGGCGGGGCCAGTGGGTTGGGCTTGGAGATTGCGCGGCTCGCGGCGCAAAAAGGCATGAAGCTGGTGCTCTCGGACATTGAGGAGCGCGCGCTGAAACAAGCGGAACTGGAATTTTCCGCTGAGGGCGTTGAAGTACTTTCGGTGCGTACCAATGTCGCAGCCGGCGAAGATGTCGAGCTACTAGCCGAGAAGACCCTAGAACGCTTTGGCGCGGTTCATTTATTGTTCAACAACGCCGGCGTCGCGCTCAACAAAACTGCCTGGGAAACCACGATCGCCGATTGGGAATGGGTGTTGGGCGTCGATTTGTGGGGCGTGATTCATGGCGTGCGCGTGTTTACGCCGATTATGTTGAAGCAAGATACGCCGAGCCATATTATCAATACGGCATCGGTCGCCGGCATGCTCTCGACCCAAGGGATGGCCGCTTACAACGTCGCGAAACACGGCGTGGTCACGCTGTCGGAAACCCTGTATCACGACCTCAAGCGGCGCGGCGCGAACATCGATGTATCCGTGCTCTGCCCAGCTTGGGTGAATACGGCGATTTGGGATTCCGCACGCAACCGTCCGGACGATCTGCAGAACACTGAGGAACATAAGGAAGAGGACGACATCAAATTGGAAGAGTCGGCCCGCCACGCGATCCAATCGGGGAAAGTGACCGCACCCATGGTCGCCCAGATCGTGTTCGCGGCGATTGAGGCCAACCAGTTTTATATTTTGACGCATCCGAAAATCAAGAAATGGGTCGGTCTGCGGGTTGAAGATATTTTGCAAGACCGCCAGCCATCGCCGCAGACGTAGCAATATTTTTTGCACGGAGAAAACATGCTGATTCGAATCGTTCTCATCTCGTTGATGGTGGTTTTCGGCCCGATTTGCTTCGCCGAAGATAGCCCCGTTGGGCTGTGGAAAACCATAGACGATAAGACTAACAAGCCGCGTTCCCTGGTGCGTATTGTTGAGGAAAACGGCGAGTACAAAGGCATCGTGGAAAAGGGCTTGGTCGAAGGTGAAAGTCCCGATCGCGTCTGCGAAAAGTGTGATCCGCCGCGCAAGGGTCAGAAAATTCTTGGCATGACCTTTATGTGGGGCCTTAAAAAGGATGGCAATACGTTCAAGGGTGGCGAGATACTCGATCCCGACAACGGTAAAATCTATAAGTGCAAAATGAAGTTGCTCGACGACGGTAAAAAACTCGATGTCCGAGGCTTCATCGGCATCGCCTTGATTGGCCGCAGCCAAACCTGGTTGCGCCACGAATAGGCTGGAGAGCCGCTCTGGATAAGGGACTCCAAGGAGGTCTTAGATGAAATTGTGGTTAAGTAGCGCACTCATGTTGGCGCTGTTGGCTTCATCGGCCCGTGCCGCATTACCGCTCGACCAAATTAAATTACCGGCGGGATTTTCCATCGCGGTCTATGCCGATGACGTGCCGAATGCGCGCTCCCTGGCGCTTGGCAAGAACGGAACGGTGTTTGTCGGCACACGCGGTGGCAGCGAAGTCTACGCGTTGGTCGACAATAATGGCGACCAAAAAGCGGATCAGGTCATTACCGTCGCTAGCGGGCTGAACGTGCCGAATGGCGTCGCATTCCGCGATGGCGCGCTGTATGTGGCGGAAATCAGCCGCATTCTGCGCTACGATAACATCGAAGCCAATTTAGCCAATCCGCCCAAGCCCGTGGTTGTCAGCGATAAATTGCCGCGGGAAATGCATCACGGTTGGAAGTACATCGCGTTTGGTCCCGATGGTTGGCTGTACGTGCCGGTCGGTGCGCCATGCAATGTGTGTGAAGCCGATCCGAATCGTTACGCGAACATTATGCGTATGAAACCCGACGGTTCGCAACTCGAAGTCTTTGCGCGCGGCGTGCGCAACAGCGTCGGTTTTGATTGGCATCCGCAAACCAAGGAACTTTGGTTTAGTGATAACGGGCGCGATATGCTGGGTGATGATTTGCCGTCGTGTGAATTGAATCGCGCGCCAAAAGCCGGACTGCATTTCGGTTTTCCCTATTGCCATCAAGGCGACAGCGCCGATCCCGAATTTGGACGCAAACGAAACTGCAGCGAGTTTGTGGCGCCGGAAGTCAATCTAGGCGCCCACGTCGCGCCGTTGGGGGTGCGTTTTTATAGCGGCAACATGTTTCCTGCCGAATATCGCAACAGCGTGTTCGTTGCTGAGCACGGATCGTGGAATCGCAGCCAAAAAAGCGGCTACAAAGTTGTGCGCATCAGCGTCAACGAAAAAGGTGAAAAATCCCAGGAAACCTTCGCGCAAGGCTGGTTAAGCGGCCAACGCAACTGGGGCCGGCCGGTCGATTTTCTGCTCATGCCGGATGGCGCAATGCTTGTTTCCGATGATCAAAATGGCGTGGTTTATCGCATAAGCTATGATGCTGCTCATAAAAATAAATAAACTCGTAACAGCCGGTATCGCCATTAGTGCGTTCTATGCGTTGAGCGTGGCGGCGCAGACCTGCGGCAATCGGGGCGAACTCGATGTTATCTATTGTGATGAGAATCGCGATTTAGTGGCCGATTTGCCGACCCATCCGGAAAAGTATAAAGATCCGGCGGAACTTATTTTTAGCTACAGCCCGATTGAAGACCCGATGATGTTCGCGAAAATGTGGCGACCGTTCGCTGAGTATCTCGGACGCTGTGTCGGCAAGCCGATTCGGTTTCGCGCCATTCAAACCAATACCACTGAAGTGGATGCGTTGCGCAATGGCAACTTGCATATCGCGGCGTTTTCCACTGGCACCACCGGATTCGCGGTGAATTTGGCGGGCGCCGTGCCCTTCGCCGCGAAGGGACTGGCGGAGGGAATTCAGGGTTACCGCTTGATCGTCCTGGTGCGTAGCGATCGGCCCTATTCCACCCTTATGGACCTTAAGGGCAAGACTATTGCGCACACCTCAATCACCTCGAATTCCGGCAACCTTGCGCCGCGCGCGTTGTTTCCTGCCCAGGGCTTGAAGCCCGATGTGGACTACCGAGTGGTCTATTCGGGCAAACACGATCAATCCGTGCTCGGTGTGTCGTCGGGCGACTATGATGCAGCGGTGTTATCGTCGTCGGTGTTTGATCGGATGGTGCGGCGCGGACAGATCAAGGCCCACGACTTTCGCATTATTTTTCGCAGCGATCCATTTCCAACTTCCGCGTTTGTCCACGCCCATGATCTCGCGCCGGACCTGTCCCGGCGTGTGCGCGAATGTTTTTTCAATTTTCAGTTTAGCGATGAATTGAAGAACGTCTTCGACGGCGCGACGCATTTTGTGCCGATCGACTATCAGCATGATTGGGCGGCGGTTCGCCAAGTCGCCAAGGCCAGCGGCACGGCCTACAACTTTGCCAGCTATGGCAAAGTCGTCAACCAAGATTTGGCACAGGGCGGAAAAAAGAAATCCGAGGAATAGAGTGTTGCCAGCAGCCCTATCCGGTGCTACTCCCAGTGCATGCATGGCTGACAGGCAATGGCCCTAGGCCACCCCGGCAGGGAGCGGCGTTCCGGGCATCGGCTTAAAGCCTGGCGGCCCTGTCCGTTTCGGGGAATGGGTGATCAGCGCCTAACAAATAGCCCCCGAGTACTCGGAGGGATTTTTTGGCGCCCCGATTTCAGCATCGAAATGATCTGGAAATCATCACATCCTTTCGCCAGGTACAATCACATTTGAATTATGGATGTGGTGTGATGGCGATAATCGTGACCTGATTCTTATTCGGACCGTAGCACCAAAAGACGCGATAAGCACCGGGCGTGCGATTTTGTACGTAGGCTTCAAAGACCTTGGTGGCGGGATCGTAAGGATTATCGATCGAATGGTATTCGTGAGTGTTCAGGCCGGGGTGGCGAGGATTGTCTTGCAGCAGTTCGATGCATTTCAAGACTTGTTTGAAAAGACCTTCCTGCTTGGAGGCCTTTGCTTTTTTAGACCGCTGTCGGTTCTCAAGCGACTTACGCGCAGCAGCTTCAAGCGCCTGGAAGGTGCTCGCCGACTCCTCGAGCCAGCCCAGCGTGAAGGGCATTAGTCTACAAGCAGCTTGGCAAGTTTCGCCGCGGCTTTCAGGTCTGGCGCCTTCTTCGTTACATTGCCTTTGCGGGCATCGTCAAGGCCACGCCGCACCGACGCCAGGGCTTTCGGATTCTCGTAAAGCCAAGCTTCGCCCTCCGGAATCACCCGAGCCAGCCGAACGACGACTTCGTCATCGCTGCGGTGTTCAACAATAACGGCGCGATTCGCAAAATGACCGCCGAGCGATACTCGGCCCTTGGAATCGGCACTTTTGTGACGGGTTTGTGTACGCGTTGTCATAAAGTTAGTATCGCCGGTTGTGGGCTAATTATCAAGTGGGTATTTCCCACCGACGTTAACCAACCCTGTTCCAAGAATAGATTCACCGAAAATCATTGCAAGCGTAGCCCGATGAAGAAGCGAAGCGTATTCCGGGAACATCGCCATTGTCCAGTAGATGAGGCGGTCAAATAGAAGATAATTCGGTCTTGCTAATTGAAAACTAGCAACGGTCGCCCGTTGGTAAGTCAGTCTTATCTGGAGGAATGTGGGAATCGCGAAAAACCAAGGATTGGAAGCCGATGAACGTGGATACGGTGAGCTGGGCACGTTCGTATGTGAAGAGTGTGTGGAAGATAGCTTCCTGAAAGGCGTTATTCGGCTGGCGGTCAATACAAAAGTCTGTGACTATTGCGGTCGCAAATCCAAAGATCCTATCGCTGCTCCGTCTTCGCCTGTGATCGATTTGATTGCAGCGACAATCAACTATTATTTTGCCGAGCCTGCCGAAGCAGGGGTACCTTATGAAAAAGGTTATCTAATTGATTCGAAGGAGACGAACGAGATACTCGATGATCTTGGGTTCGAATGCCATGTCGAATTTTTCAAAGATGTGGCGAGCGTTTTCAATAACGAATTCTGGGTGCCGGCGGCACAAGGTCATTGGTCCTCGTCCCATCCGCACGAAATACTTCACGACTCTTGGATGACCTTTTGTCTTGAAGTACAGCACCGTACCCGATTTTTCATTGGCGAGACCGATTCGCCTGACGATGGTTTTAATCTAGAGTTTGCTCCGAAGTATTTGTTGCCTACGTTGGGAAGATTGGTCCGCGACCTCAATTTAGTCGCAACCTTGGAGCAGGGACAATTGCTTTACCGGGCACGTGAAAAGCCAATGGAAGCAAAATGGACGGCCAACGGTAAAACGATGGGCGCTCCACCCCCTGGACGCGCCCGCGCGGGTCGAATGAACCCTGCGGGAATTAGTTACCTTTACTTGGCTTTTGACAAAGCTACCGCAGTTTCGGAAGTTGTCCGTAGCCCACCGGCGAATTTAGTAATTGCAACATTTGACGTTATTCGGGACATACGGGTTTTGGATTTGTCTGCGTTACCGAAGCTACCCTCGATATTCGACGATGACCGGAGGATGATTCGCGAGGGCTTGCTGTTTCTGGATCAGTTTGTAAACGACATTTCGTCGCCAGTAGTTAAGGACGGAAAAGAACATTTAGACTACGTGCCATCACAAGTCATTTGTGAATATTTCGCGCTGATTTATACGGCAGCCGACACTCGTGGCCTCGACGGATTGGTTTATCCAAGCGCACGTCTTCAGGGCGGACGTAATTTGGTGTTATTTCCAACCAAACGCGGGCAAGGTGCTAAGTTTGATGGCGTTGCGTTCTCTGGTGCGACCGAAGTTGCCTGCAAAGATTGACACGACCTAGCTTCGTTCGTCGCAGGCTAATGGTCAGCCGGCAACCTCTAAAGCACTTACGCATTGTGAGGCTTAGAATTCCGCAAGTGTCGTTTCGCAGAAGGTCGTTCCCTAAAGCTGATTTTCTTTGTCCGAGGGTGATTATTCCGTACTCAAATCACCCGAATGCAAATCCAGGCAATGAGCACGGCCTATTCGATGATCGAACTCGCGCATGAATTCCCGCGCGGTGGTTATCGCCCAAATAGTTGCGGCGTGGGACATGCAACGCAAAGGGAAAATTGGGCCTTGGCCTTCGGGAACGAAGGGACTAAGTTGGAATCTCGATTTTAGTTTTTCGCCAAGCGTGAGGTTTTTTGCTTTCTGATCGCCGCTTGAGTGTGGTTCGAAGTGTACAAGGCGATTTCTAAAATTCGCCAACACTTCGGCCGCACTGTAAAGCGATGAACTTTCGTCGAAAGTGGCAACACTGTTTGCCTTCAGGGCCAAATTATATCTTTCCAGCATCGAAGGAAAATATTTTGCGCATTTTAGTTCCGCCAAAAGCGGCGTAGTATGGATTGCAATCGTAGGGTCAGCCAGAATGTCGTTGAGGTGAGATTCTAGACTGAAGACGGAAAACGTAACTGCCGCCGCCGCAAACTGAAAAATTTCATCGAAGAATGGGCCGAACGGTTGACCAGCGTTTTGTCGTTCTACGGCACCACAATTCCGTGCAAATCGCGCTGCGGCCAACATGTACTGACCGGTGAGCGAATAGCGTTGAGTTAGTTCGACATTTTCAATGGTATGAGCGTGAATGGCATCGTGTACTTCAAGATCAATACTCGTATTGAGTGGTTCGGAAGGGAGCATGAACTGGAGCTTTCGTAAATTTAAAGGGGTTCGATAAGATCGGGCGCGTCATAGCGTGCCCGATTCACTTTCTTGCTCACGAAACAAGTCAGCATCTCTTCCGCTGGAAACGGCTGTCGATGCATGGCTGCGAGGCAAGCAGGGAGCGGATTTCCGGGCATCGGTTTAAATCGCTTTCGCTGCTTTCAATAACTCGGCAATTGCCTCGGCCATTTTTTGGTAGCCTGCGGCATTCGGATGTACTTGGTCTGATTTCAAACTCGACGTGGTCAGAATGCTGCGCAGAATACCGGTCTCGATCGGCAGATTTAGGTCTTCCGCAATTTTCTCGTAGTACGCCGGTAACGATAAAGTGAGACCTGGTTTCGGTACCGCCACCATCAAGACTTGAATGCCTTTTGCCTTCGCCAGTGCGATCATGGCGCGCAAATTGGCTTCGGCCTGCGCCTCGCCGGTTTGCCGCAACAAGTCGTTGCCGCCGTGGCACAGGATCAGCAACTTGGGCTGTTCCTCTTCGAGCACATCGGGCAAGCGTTCCAGGCCCTCGGCCGTCACTTCTCCCGGCACCCCGGCAGCGACGACGCGGCGGCCGATAAGTTTTTCCAGCACGGCGGGATAACTAGTTTCCGGCGTTGCGCCGGCGCCGAAAGTCAGGCTGTCCCCGAAGGCGAGAATGACGGCATCGTTCGGCAGTTTTGCCAATTGCGGCGTCTTGCTGCACGCCGCCAGTAGCAATAAAACAGCGAGGAATCTCACCACTCCCGCTTCGCCACCGGATTGCTCAAACTACCCAAACCACCGATGCGGCACTCGGTCACGTCGCCGGGCTGGATGACCACGGCCCCCGGTGTGCCGGTGCTGATGATGTCGCCCGGATACAGCGTCGCCACGTGGGAGTGAAACGACACTAAATAATCCGGGGCAAACGCCATGTTGCGCACTTGGTTTTCGCGATGCAATTTACCGTTGTTATAGGTGCCGACCGTGAGGCCGAGCACGTCGGGCACTTCGTCCGGCGTGATGAGTTCCGGCCCAAAAGAAAAGAAGGTGTCGAAGTTTTTCGAGCGGGTGAGGAAGCGCGGATTCACTTGCAAAATGTCTTCCGCCGTCATGTCGATAATCAGGCAATAACCCGCCAGGTAACTCAGCGCCTCTTGCTCCGATACGGCGCGGCAGGTGCGGCCGATAATAAGTCCCAGCTCCGCTTCGGCTGTGACGCGCTCGGATTGGGGCGGCAATTCAATGACATCACCGGGACCGATGATGGTGTTGTCGTTTTTCATGAACGACGCGGGCGCTGTTGGGTAAGGCGCGTCGAGATCTTTGGCGTGATCGAGATAGTTCAAACCGATGCCCCAAATCTTGCGTGGGCGGCGATACAGCGGCGCGACTTTGACACTGCTCGGATCGATGGTCACTGCCACTCTTGCCGCGTCGCGCCCGAGTTCAGTATCGATGCCGCGCTC
>JANMJR010000125.1:0-7953 GCA_031371465.1 Pseudomonadota bacterium | reverse complement strand
GCCAACGTTTATCCGCCCATGAGCACGCAACTTGAAGCGCTCGGCATCACGCTCACCGAAGGTTTCGACGCGACACAAATTTCACTGAAGCCCGATCTTTATGTCATCGGCAACGTCGTTTCGCGCGGCAATCCGTTAATGGAAGAAATTCTCAATCGCGGCCTGCCCTACACATCAGGCCCAGCGTGGCTCGCCGAGCACGTACTGACCGGGCGCTGGGTGTTGTCCGTCGCAGGGACCCACGGCAAGACGACCACATCATCCATGCTCGCCTGGATTCTCGAATTCGCCGGATTGCAACCCGGCTTTCTGATCGGCGGCATCCCGACGGATTTCAATCTCTCCGCGCGGCTGGGCGGCAAACAATTTTTCGTCATCGAGGCGGACGAATACGACACGGCGTTCTTCGACAAGCGTTCCAAGTTTGTGCACTATCGTTCGCGCACCGCGATTTTGAATAACTTGGAGTTCGACCACGCCGATATTTTTCCCGACCTCGCCGCCATTGAAACCCAGTTCCATCATTTGGTGCGCACCATTTCCGGCAACGGCCTCATCGTCAGCAACGGCAGCGATCAAAATCTACAGCGAGTCCTAAAAAAAGGCGCCTGGACAGCCATTGAACGATTCGGCGACAACCAGGACTGGAGCGGCTCTTCGGCCGATGGCGATGGCGGTTTTGCAATCTCTTTCAAGCGGCAATTGATCGGAAATCTTAGCTGGAATCAACTCGGTGAACACAATCGCATGAATGCGCTCGCCGCCATCGCCGCGGCGCGTCACGCCGGCGTCGATCCCAAAACTAGCATCGCCGCCCTGGAGAAATTCCAAGGCGTCAAACGCCGTATGGAAATCAAAGGCGTCGTCAACGGCATCACCGTTTACGACGACTTCGCCCACCATCCGACGGCAATTTCGACCACTATCGCGGGCCTGCGCCATAGAGTCGGCAAGGCGCGCATCCTCGCCGTCCTCGAACCGCGCTCCAACACCATGAAGCAAGGCGTGTGGAAAGACGATCTCGCCGCAAGTTTGGCCGACGCGGAAAAAGTGTTTTGCTACATCGCGAATTTGGGTTGGGATGCAGCCGGCGCGTTGCGATCGCTCGGCGAAAAATTAAAAGCGAGCGACGACATCGACACGCTTATTGCAATGATTCAAGCGTCGGCCAGGCCGGGTGACCATGTGTTGATTATGAGTAACGGTGGGTTTGCCGGGATACATGGCAAACTGCTGGAGAAATTAAAAGCCACAAACGTCTCTTAACCCGTCATTCCCGCGAAGGCGGAAATCCATGTTGACTTTAATAAATCAAAATGGGTCCCCGTTTCCACGGGGAAGACAATTTAAAGGTGGTTCTCACACCAAGCCGCAATGCTTAGCATGCGCTGATCCCCCAAATAATCCCCAACAATCTGCAATCCCATCGGCAAGCCCTTCGGCCCGGTCTTCGTCGGCAGCGAAATCGCCGACACACCGAGCAAACTCCAGATTGCACAGAATGCAGGATTGCCCGTGGCGCCCAATCCTCGCGGCGCCTCGCCCGGGGCGGGCGGGGTAATGATGCCGTCGTAGCGGCGCAAAATCGTACTCAATTGGGTGCGCAGCGTCGAACGCAACCTCAATGCTTTAAGATAATCCGAGGCACTGATCGCTTGACCGGTTGTCACCACGTCGTCGATGTTGGCGCTGACTTTGTCGGGATGTTTTTCGCGCAGTGGGCCGAAAATCAGTGCGGCTTCGGCGCGCATAATGGATTGCGCCGCGGGCAACGCTTCGTTGAATAGCGGCGGCAGCCGGACTTCGCTGACGCGCGCGCCGGCGCGGCGTAAACGCTCGGCGTTTTCATACAAACAATCCTTCTGCGCCTCGTCCACGAGGGGCCAAGCGGGCGTGCGTAACTGCGCAAGATGCGGCGGGGAGTTCAATTTGGGAATGGAAAATTTGCCTGGAACGAAGCCGCCGGTCGACAAACAACTCGCATCATTGCCGTCGAATCCCATCAGCAACTGCGCGAGAAAGCCCACGTCCCACACGCTGCGCGCGAATACGCCGACATGATCGAGGGTGTTGGCGAACGGATGAATGCCGCGCCGCGAAATCAAGCCGTAGCTTGGTTTGTAGCCGACCACGCCACAGAATGCCGCGGGGCGGATCACCGAGCCCATGGTTTGCGTGCCGATTGCAGCGGGAACAAAACCCGCCGCGACCGCCGCTGCAGAGCCGCTCGACGAGCCGCCGGGGGTATGGTTTTTGTTGTGGGGATTACGGGTTTTTCCGGGGAAGGACCAGGCGAATTCCGTCGTCACGGTTTTACCCATTACGACGGCGCCGAATTGCTTCAATCTCTCGACCACATACGCGTCGCGCTCGGGCACGCGACCTTTATAAATCGGCGAGCCGATTTCTGTTGGCATGTCCGCCGTGTCGATAATGTCCTTGATCGCAATCGGTATGCCGCCAAGAGGCTGGCGGGGAGCGCCTTTGTGGGCATGCATATCTGCGCGCCGCGCTGCGTCTAGTGCCTGGCGCGGCGCATAGTGCGTCCACGCCTCGATGTCGCCGTCGCGTTCGGCGATGCGTTGCTGTAACGCGGTGACATATTCCTCTGCGGAAAATTGCTTTTCTCGTAATGCAGTCAACGCTTCCAGCAAATCCAATTGGTACAATGCTTGGTTTTTCATGATCGTCTAAGAAATGTTGCTTTACATTCACGGCTTCAACAGCTCACCCGCTTCGTTCAAAGCCAACGCGTTGAAAGCTGCCTTCGCGCGCTTGGGACGCGACGATGAATTTTTCTGTCCGGCGCTGCCCCATCGCCCTGCTGAAGCGATGGCGTTGTTGGAGGCTATCTTACCGCATCACAACCCCGACAATCTCACCCTCATTGGCAGTTCCCTCGGTGGTTTCTATGGAACCTACCTGACGGAAAAATACGGCGTGCGCTGCGTGCTGCTCAATCCCGCGATTTTTCCTCACGACGGTTTGCGGGCCTATTTGGGGCCGCAGAAAAATCTTTACACGGGTGAACAATATGTTCTGACGCTGCAGCATTTAGAGGAAATGCGCGCGCTGTTCGTGCCCAACCTTAAGCATGTCGATCGCTATTTGCTGCTCACCGCGACCGGGGACGAAGTGCTCGATTACCGCGACGGCGTCGCCCGTTACGCCGGTGCGGCGCAAATTATTATTCAAGGCGGCGACCACGGATTAAGCGATTTTGCCGATTACCTTGATAAAATACTCGATTACGCTCGTGTTAGTTCCCTGTGACCCAAGTTTTTTATGAAGAAGACGGCGGCTTTAAAGTCGCCGCCGTGATGGCCGATAACGATACCTCGCTACAAGTCGAAGCGCCCCACGGAAAACGCTCGAAAATCAAATCTTCCGCCGTGATGCTGCGTTTCGAGCAACCCTCACTGGCGGAATTCATGCTGCTGGTGGAAAAAGAAGCGCACTCACTCGACGTGGATTTTCTTTGGGAATGCTGCGGCGAGAACGAATTTGCATTCGCCGATCTCGGTTTTGATTACTACGGCCACACGCCGACAGCGGTGGAAGCGGCCGCCGTGCTGACGCGCCTGCACGGCGCGCCGATGTATTTCTACAAGCGCGGCAAGGGCCGCTACAAGGCCGCGCCGCAAGAGTCGCTGAAGGCCGCGCTGGCCGGGGCCGAGCGCAAGCGCCAGCAGGACGCGTTAAAGGCGCAGTATGCGCAGGCGCTGCAAAAAGGCGAGTTGCCCGAAGCCTTCAAAGCCATGTTGCAGGATTTGCTGTACAAGCCGGACAAGAATTCCCTGGAGTACAAAGCGCTGGATGCGGCCGCGACGGCGGCAAAGCAAACAACACTGCAAGTGCTCGCCGAGGCGGGCGGCATTCCTTCGACCCACGGCTATCATTTGAACGGTTTCCTATTCGAATATTTTCCCGATGGCACGAATTTTCCGGCCCTGGAAATTGTGCCTTTCGCCAACGATCTGCCGCTGGCAACCGTCAGCGCCTTTAGCATCGACGACGCTTCGACAACGGAGATTGACGATGCCTTTTCCGTGACGATATTGCCGGGCGACCAGGTTCAAATCGGCATTCATATCGCGGCGCCGGCGCTTGGCATCGCCCTCGATGATGCGGTGGATCGCGTCGCCCGGCAACGCCTTTCGACCATCTACATGCCGGCGCAAAAAATCACCATGCTGCCGGAAAGCGTGATTGAGCAATTCACGCTCAGCGAAGGGCGTACCGCGCCGACGCTGTCCCTCTATCTGACCTTTGCCGGCAGTGACTACACCTTGATCGAAACCAAAACGCGGCTCGAATCGGTATTGATCAAACATAACTTACGCCACGATCAATTGGACGAGCATTTCACCGAGGCGAATATCAATAGCGGTCTGGGACACTACCCCTACAAAGCCGAACTCATGATCTTGTGGCGCATCGCCAAAAAACTCGAAACCGGGCGCGGCAAAGCGGAAGCCGGTCCGCCACCGCTCGATTACAACTTCTATATCGAAGGCGACCATGTGCGCATCGTGCCGCGTTTACGCGGTTCGCCGATTGACAAAGTCGTGTCCGAGTTGATGATCAAGGCCAATGCCGAGTGGGGCCAGCGCCTCGCCGAGGCCAACATCGCCGCGATTTATCGCACCCAGGGTAATGGCAAAGTCAGCATGAGCGTGGAGCCGGGCGGCCATCAGGGTTTGGGTGTGTCGCACTACGCCTGGTCTAGTTCGCCGCTGCGCCGTTATGTCGATTTGGTTAACCAGCGCCAACTAATCGCCTGGGTAAACGGCACACCGCCGCCCTACGCGCGCACCTCGGAGGAAATGGGCGCGGCGATCCGTGCTTTCGAAATCGCCTACGACGCGTATTCGGACATTCAGCGCAAGCTCGAGCGTTATTGGTGCCTGCGCTATTTGCAGCAGGAAAACATCGACGTCGCCAAAGCCAGCGTGCTGCGCGAAAGCCTGGTGCGCCTGTCCGGTTTGCCGCTGGTGTGCCGCGTGCCGTCGCTGCCGAATTTGCCGTTCGGCGCCGAGGTCGAAGTGGAAATCGGCACTATCGATCTCTGGGCGATCGAGGTATCCTGTCGCTTCAAATCCAAGCTGCCAGATTGATGCGATGACCCGCACGCTGCGGACGATCATTCGTTTTGAAGGACGCGCTTTTCACTCCAGCGCATCGGAGCGGTTTTTTACCGCGCTGTCGATCTCGATCGTGCTGCATGCTTTTTTCATACTCGGCGCCTACTTCAGTGTGCCCGACGCGCGGCAGTTCAAAAGCAATCAAACCGGGCTCGACGTGGTGTTGGTGAATAGCAAATCGGCGGATCGTCTGCGTGACCCGAAAGTGTTAGCGCAAGTGAATCTCGATGGCGGCGGCAACACCGACGAAAAACGCCGCGCCAAATCGCCGTTGCCGACACTCGAAGATAAGATTACCGAACTCGAACAAACCATGGCGCAAATGGCCAAGGCGGCGCAACTGCCGAGCCAAGACTCGACCAAATTAATCACCGCGCCGCGCGATTCCCGGCGTGTCGCACAAGGCGAAACGGTTCCACAAAATGATGCCGCGGCATCGAGCAACAGCGCCGAAGATGAGGCGACCGATTACGCCAATCCACTGCAGAGCCGACTGGTCAGCCAGGTCATCCAGCGCACGCGCCAGATCGCGCGCTTAGAAGCCCAAATCTCGAAAGATTATCAGGCTTATCAACAGCGGCCGAAACGCAAGTTTGTCGGCGCCAGCGCGGCGGAATACAAATTCGCCGGCTACGTCGAAGATTGGCGCCAACGCATCGAAGAAGTCGGCAATCAAAACTATCCCGAAGCGGCGCGCCAAAGCAGGCTGTACGGCAGCTTGCTCATCACCGTCGCCGTGCGCATCGATGGCAGCCTGGAGAATATCGAAATCGTGCGCTCGTCGGGCAGCAAAATTCTCGACGCCGCGGCGATTCACATCGTCGATCTCGCGGCGCCGTTCGCGACCTTCCCGCTGGAATTGCGCAAGGACACCGATGTGCTGCACATCACGCGCACCTGGACGTTCACAAAAAGCGATGAGCTGGTGAGCGAATAGCGGCTCTGCCACGAGGCAAGTACAGCGCGGGTTTGCAGCCATGCGTCGCCGGGAGGCAAGTAAAGAGCCATTCCTGGAGCAGTATGCTCTGTCGCCGCAGATTGGTTAAAATGAACCACCATTGAGTCATTGCAAGCATAACCACTTATTAACTTCGGAGCCCCTAAAGATGAAAAAAATCCTTTCCGTTAGCCTAATTGCAACGGCGATTATCGGCGCTGGTTTCAGCGTTGCCGCCGACGATGGCGCGTTGCTCGACCAGGCCAAGGCCATTTTTAAGCCATTGCCGGCCAACGCCGCCACCGCCGAGTATCCCATCACGCCGGAACGGGTGGCGTTGGGCAAGGCATTGTTCTTCGAGACCCGGGTCGCCAGTGACGGCTCGACCAGTTGCGGCCGTTGTCATTTGCCGCAAATCTACGGTACCGACGCGTTACCCAAATCCATCGGCGCAGAAAATTTTAAGATCCCACGCAACGCACCGACGGTTATCAACACCGCGCTGCAATTCGTCCAGCACTACGGCGGCAATCGCAAAGACGTGGAAGAGCAGGCCAAGCGCGCGCTGTGCGGGCTAGCCTACGGCAACAAGAGTTGCGACGACGCTACGGCGCGGCTGAAAGCCATTCAGGGCTACGGCCCGCTATTCGCCGCAGCCTTCCCGAACGATGCCGATCCGATCAAGCCGGACAATTGGGGCATTGCCATCGGCGCCTACGAGCGCACGCTGATTTCCGCATCACCGTTCGACGCTTACTTGAAAGGCGATAACAAAGCGATCGACGACACGGCAAAACGCGGCCTCGCCAAATTCATCGAGAACGGCTGCGCCGGCTGCCATAGCGGCATGATGATCGGCGGCGGCATGTACCAAAAATTCGGTGTCGTCGAACCCTACTGGAACGCGCTAGGTTATGCGGAAGATAAAGCCGACAAAGGCCGCTTCGTTGATACCAAAGACGCCAACGACACCTACATGTTCAAAGTGCAAACGCTGCGCAATGTCGGCCTCACGCCACCCTATTTCCACGACGGCTCGGTGAAAGAACTCGGCGACGCGGTGCGCATCATGGCGCGCGTACAACTGGGCAAGAAATTGCCCGATAATGATGTCGCGGACATCGTGGCGTTTTTGCATTCATTAACGGGCGCGGTGCCGGAAAACTTCAAGAATATGCCGGACTTGCCCGTTGGGCGGTTCGCCGCCAACTGATCACCGTTTACTGCGCCTGGAGATTCACAGCGTCGGCCGCGGCGGGCGAATAGCCGGATAATGCCACATCACAAACTTAGGTAAAGGAACTTCCCATGTTAAAGAAAGTACTCAAAGCCATCGCCAAACTCGAGGCGCGCGCCAAGAAAAGCGACGCCGCTCAGTTAGCCGTCGGAACGTCTTTGTCAGCCAAACTGCGCAACGCTATCGCGGATCTTGAAGGGCGCGCTAAGGAACACGACGCCGTTGCGGCGGCGGCGCGCCAATCCGCGCAACGGTTACGCGATCAGTTGCACATCGATACGCCGGCTAAACCCGTGAGCAAACCCGTCACGCCGCCACCCGTAAAAAAACCAGCACCCGGCAGGAAGAAACCGACCCCCAAAGCCAAGCCCATCCCGAAGGCCGCGCCGGTCAAGAAACCCACGGCAACACCGAAAACGCTGACAAAGGCCCCGGCAAAACCAGCGACAAAATCGAAAACCAGCCCGACCCTCGCGGAAGCGATTCAGCACGTGCTCAAAACGCGACGCGATGCCAAGGCCAGTGGCGTCAACGCCCGACTACTTCGTGAAGAAGTTCAGCAAGCGGGCTACCGATTTGGTGGCGACAATGTAGAAAACCAGATGAACTATTTGCACAAGACGTTGCGCCAAAAC
>JANMJR010000102.1:0-2556 GCA_031371465.1 Pseudomonadota bacterium | reverse complement strand
TGCGGGAGAAACCGGATTTTGGGCCAAAGGCCGCATCCTGATTGAAACCAGGGCGGGTTTACAAGATACCGAACTGAGTAAAATTCTGTCGCGCCATGGCGGACGTTCCGCCCACCGCATGAGCAAATCTCAAGTCCATGTCGTCAACTTACCGGCAGGTGTGGATGAGCGTATCGCCGCGGATATGTTGCGCCGCAACCCGCAAATAAAATCGGCTGAAATCGATAAATTAATGGCCCCCGACCAAGTGGGTAACGACACCTACTACGCCCGCGCATGGCATCTACCCACGATCCAAGCGCCTATCGCATGGGATACTTCACTGGGTATCGGCGTAACGATTGCGATTTTGGATAGCGGTGTCGATGGCGCCCACCCCGATCTGCAGGGCAAACTTGTACCGGGCTGGAATTTTTTCGATCGGAACGCAAACACATCGGATGTCTATGGCCACGGAACCAAAGTGGCCGGATCGGTTGCTGCGGCAAGCAATAACGCCACGGGCGTCACCGGCGTTGCCTGGAATGCCAAGATCATGCCGGTTCGCATTAGCGATACCGCCGGCTATGCGTATTACAGCACGATTGCCGAAGGCATCTACTGGGCGGCGGACAATGGCGCCAAAGTCGTCAATGTCAGTTACGCAGTGCACGGCAGCGCGTCGGTACAAACAGCCGCCAACTATCTCAAAACCAAGGGCGGTGTACTGGTAAATTCAGCGGGTAACAGCGGCGCGCTCGACGCTACGCCGGCAAACAGCGCCATGATCTCCGTTTCGGCGACCGCAACAGGCGATGTTAGAGCCAGTTGGTCTTCGTTTGGTGATTATGTCGACGTTTCCGCACCCGGCGTCGGAATCTGGACCACCGTGCGCGGTGGGGGTTATGCCGCGGTGAGTGGAACCTCGTTTGCCAGCCCTATTACGGCGGGTGTCGTCGCGCTGATGATGTCGGCCAATCCGGCGCTCAAACCGATCGAGTTGGAAAGCATTCTAAAAACCACGTCTGTCGATCTGGGCGCGACCGGCGCCGATCAGGAGTTCGGCGTCGGCCGCATTAACGCGGCGGCGGCCGTACAAAAGGCACGCAGCCTCGCCGCCACCCCCACGGCCGATGTGACCGCGCCGCAAGTCGCTATCACCGCGCCGGGCAGCGGAACCTTCAAGGGAATCGTAGCCGTTAACGCGGCGGCGACGGACAATATTGGCGTCACGAAAGTTGAACTCTTTGCTAACGGCGTATTGGTCGCGACGGATGTCACGCCGGCTTACAGTTTTAGCTGGGACACAAGTAAATGGGTTGATGGCGCCGCGAGCTTGGTTGCCAAAGCCTACGACAGTGCCGGGAATATAGCCAGCTCCACCCGCTTGTCCGTCACGATCGCTAACATGGCTGCAGTCGAAATTGTCCTGGATAACGCCGCAGTAGGCGTGCAAGACGCCAACAACGGAAAAACCTTCGTCGGAACTTGGTGCGCCTCCAGCGGCACCGGCCCCTATGGCGCAACATCACTGTACAGCTGTGGCACGGTGGCTGACGCGTACCGCTGGACACCGCAAATTGCGACAGCCGGCAGCTACGATGTGTACGTTTGGTGGACAACGCACACCAACCGCATCAACAACGTCCCCTACAGCGTTACCCATCAGGGCGGCACATCAATCGTTCTGTTTGACCAAAAAATCAATGGCGGAAAGTGGGTGTTGGTCGGACGTTACAACTTGGCCGCCGGCAAGACCGGCTTTGTCGAAGTGAAGGCCACCAATGGCCTGGTCATTGCCGATGCGGCGCGGTTTGTCCGGGTGACCACGCCCTAATTCCTAATCGAACGCATATTTTCAAGTGGGCCGCCCAGCGCGGCCCAGTTTTTGCCGAGCGCTTTGCCGACCGTGCTGCGCGACACTTACTTTTATTAAACGATCGCCCCGAACAGCTTGCCAACTGCCGCGGTAATCGCCATAGCCAGCGCGCCCCAGAACGTGACACGCCATGCGCTGACGAGTATGTTGGCGCCGCCAGCGCCTGCGGCGACAACGCCCAAGCCGGCGAGGAATGCCAGAGAGGTTCCTGATATCCAGAAAATTAGCCCTTGCGCGGGCGCCAATGCCGTTGTCGCGAGCGGCAGCGCCGCGCCGACGGCGAAGCTGGCCGCCGAGGCGAGCGCGGCCTGCACCGGCCGCGCGCTTAGGCGCGCGGAGATACCGAGTTCATCGCGAGCATGGGCGCCGATGGCATCATGCGCCATCAACTGCTCGGCCACCTGGGTCGCGAGTTCGGCCGAAAGACCTCGGGCCGAATAAATGGCCGTCAACTCAAGCCGTTCCGCAAGCGGGTTCTTTTCGATCTCGGCGCGCTCGCGCGATAAATCCGCTTGTTCCGTATCGGCCTGGGAATGCACCGAGACATATTCGCCAGCAGCCATGGACATGGCGCCGGCGACCAATCCCGCCACGCCGGTGAGCAGAATGTTGTCGTGGCTTGCATTGGCGGCTGCTACGCCGACCACCAGGCTGGCCGTTGAAACGATGCCGTCGTTAGCGCCGAGCACGGCCGCACG
>JANMJR010000382.1:0-5521 GCA_031371465.1 Pseudomonadota bacterium | reverse complement strand
ACGCCAAATCGACGCGTTCAAGACCGATCTCAAACAAAATCACTCGATCAATTTGACTTACGTGGCAAACACGCTAGACGTTCTTGCAAAGTTTTTGGATGAACGCAAGTGCCGTTTGGTAATTGCCACTCCGCCGGAACTTAGCAAAGAAATGCTGGAACTATTTCCAAACGAGTTTCGTATTTTTAACGAGATGCTTCAGACCCTCCAAAGGGCTCATCAATTCGATCTGTTAGATCTTAATCACAGTATCGCCTGGGAACCCGCGGATTTTCGCGACCTGACGCACGTCAACGAATCCGGTCGATTGAAATGGTCGAAAGCATTGGCGACGTGGTTAGCTCAACAGGGGCGAGGAAAATCTCGCTAGGACAGCCATGCTAATTCAGTCGCCCTTCTATTTCGTATGTTTGGCTATCGCGGTTTTCATCTACTGGTCGATCGGCAATCGTTTGCAAGCGCGCGTCTATGTAATTGCCATCGGCAGCTTGGGTGTGTTTGCGTATCTGCTCCACAAGACGCTGCAGAATCAAATCGCAATCGTCGTTATTGTCAGCATGGCCACGTTGGTATTCTTGACCTATAGCATTAGCAATAAATTAGCGCAAAATCGATCACCAGCACTCATGCTTCTGGGCTTGTGCATTCCATTTTCTGTATTTCTTATACCGCTCATTGGCGACGCATTCACCCATTCATTCAAAAACGTGTCTTGGCTCATTCCCGTGAGTTTAGGTTTTTTTGCGCTACGGCAATCGCATTTCGTCTTTGAATCTTATCGCGGTGGAATTAAGCAGGCCGACTTTGTGAGCTACGTCGCTTTTATATTATTTTTTCCATCGTTAGTCGCCGGGCCGCTTGAGCGATATCCCAAGTTCATTAATCAAGTCGCACACGCACGACTTAATTGGGATCATTTCGGCATCGCCGCCGAGCGGCTCATTGGCGGCGCACTAAAAAAATTTGTCATCGCGGACGGTCTAATTGCGGCTATGCTCCCGCCGACAAGTTTGACGCAAACCAGCTTCGCCGATGTCACATGGTTAACACTCGTTTTTGCGTGTACGGTCAAATTTCTTTACGTGTATTTTGACTTCGCGGGCTACACCGACATGGCGCGTGGCACGGCGCGCCTGTTTGGCATCGAACTCATTGCCAATTTCAATTTCCCGCTGCTGCGTTCTAATCTCGCCGAATTTTGGCGCAATTGGCACATCAGCCTATCGAGTTTCTTACGCGATTACATCTACTTTCCATTGGTCGCTAAGTATCGTAACACCGTCGTACCCTTGCTCGTGACAATGATCGCCAGCGCCGCGTGGCACGGCATTAATCCCGGCTGGTTACTATGGGGCATGCATCATGGAATTGGGCTCGTTTGCTTGGCGCGTTTTCAACGCAATGCGCCCAAATATCCGTGGCTCACACAGTTAAGAACAACCCACCTGTGGCGAGCGGTCGCAACGGTCACGACTTGGTTCTACGTCGTATTGGGATTTGCATTGACCTGGCACGCAGATAACGTCAGCCTTGGTCTAAGGATTTATCTTAAATTTTTAACCTTCGGACTGCTTGGATGAAAATCACCATTCATTGGAAAAACCCTTGGCTACGCGCCGTGATACTGGGTTTCGCATTGGCGCTGGTCATTCTATTCGCCGGCGATCACTTTAAATTCGTCTATCAAGGGTACTAGAATCCAACTGCTGCACCATCTCGCCGTGGATCGGATGCGGCGATGTAACCGTCCTTAACTTGTTCGATCAAATTTGCGCCGCCGAACATCAAATAGCTGCCGAACGGCGTACTCGCCGGCGTGAATCGCTCGGTTGAAATAAGCGTGTGGCCGCGACGCTCAAGATCGGCGCCGATGCGCGCCGCAAGATCGGGTTCTAGCACGATCGCAGGTTCTTCCACGGCAAGGCGCCAACGCGGCGCGTCCACAATCGCCTGAGCCGTCTGCTTTGCGTCAACCGCGCGCGCAACGAATTGAACATGGGCCTGCGGCTGCACGCTCCAACCCATCAAACCAAAACTCATCACCGAGCCATCTTCGCGCACTATCATTGCAGGGCTGTTGGTATGGAATGGCCGCTTGTTCGGCGCGTAAGCATTCACGTGCTGAGGATTCGGATGAAATGCGCTAGCGCGGCTCTGCAGCGCGATGCCGGTTCCGGGTACGACCAGGCCCGAGCCAAATCCTAGACCGCTGGATTGAATGTAGGAAACAACCATGCCTTCACGATCGGCTGCCGTCAGATAGGTGGTGCCGCCACTACGATTCGTTTCGGCGCCTGGAAATCGCGCTTCTGTGATCGAAATTTTCTTCGCGAGCTCGGCCAGGCGCGCCGGAGACAGCAACTCGACAGCACTCATCGCCATCGCAGCGGGATCGGCGATGTGGGTGTAGGTCTCGGCGAAGGCCAACCGCATCGCTTCGATTTGTAGGTGAATTGAGTCGGCGGAATCGACCTGGTATTGCGATAAATTTAAATTCTCAAGTAATGCCATCGCGATCAGCGCCGCGATACCCTGACTATTCGGTGGCATTTCATACAGAGTTGCGCTGCGATAATTCACGCGCAACGGCGTCACCCACCGCCCACGATGCGCAGTCAGATCGTCCGCGGTCAGATGACCACCCGCGGTTTTGGCATAGGCCGCAATACGCTCGGCCAACTCGCCACGATAAAACGCAACGCCCTTGGTGGCTGCGATTTTTCGTAGGCTTTCCGCCAGCACCGGCAGCGCCGCGCGGGTCCCCGGCGCCGGACTGGCGCCGTTGGAATAAAAACACGCCAAAGCGTCAGGAAACTTCAGGTATTGCACCGTGAGCCCACGCCAAATCCGCGCGATTATGGGCGTCACAAGAAAACCTTTTTCGGCATAGCCAATGGCCGGTTCGAACAATTCAGCGAATGGCAGTTTGCCGAACCGCTCCGACAAACTCACCCAACCAGACACGGCGCCGGGAATCGTCACGCTCGGCCAACCAAAATCGGAAATTTTTCCACCATTGAATCCCGGCGCCGGAACCGCAGGCGTGCGTCCGCTGGCGTTCAAACCAACGATTTCGCCACGACTCGAAACCAGTGCAAACGCGTCCGCGCCAAGACCGGAACTCACCGGCTCCACCACCATCAGCACCGCCGCGGCGGCGATCGCAGCGTCGGCCGCACTACCGCCTTTCGCCAACATCGCCAGCCCGGCCTGGGCTGCCAGCGGCTGCGATGCGGCGACAACGTTGGCGGCCATCACCGGCGTTCCGCGCAATGAATGGGGCCGATCCCATGAAAACGATTGAGCCATTTATTTTTTACCTATTAAAGCCAAAATATCTTCACGTTGCGAGCTGCCTGTGTCGGCGCGGCCAACACCATACACGAACCATGAAACGGCAATGCCTTCGCTCCTCCCTTTTCTAAAGGGAGGTTTTAGGGCTACCCAGAATGCGGCCACTACAAAAGAGCGGGGCGATCACTGTCGTCACTTGATACTTCCTTGTACAAATCGGAACCTTAAAAACAGATCCTGGATCGCAATAGGCGTTGCCGTAAGTCGGTAAGACCACCGGAGCTTACGTGACCGTCAGAAAAGCCCGCTCCTCACCGGTAGTCCCTTTGTCGTCGCGCCAGGCAAACACCAGCTCGGCACTTTCGCTGGCGACGAGATGAAATGCGAAATACGGATTCGCCGTGATCGCCGGATGTAATTTCGCGCGGAATACTTCTTTGCCAGCATAAGTGCAAGTGAAGGTTTCGATTATGTGGCGCGGAATCACTTTTCCGACATTGTCCAACCGGAAACCGGATTCCATCGGATGAACGGCGAGTGCGAAAACCTCGATGATCTGTCCGCGCGCCGCCGTTGGCGGGACACGAACTTTTAGATTAGCCACAGCCGCTTACCGTCACTTCGATGAGCGCTTGGGCCGACCATAGCGTATCGTCGTTTAAGGCTGCGACGACAAGAACATGCTGGGATTTCGCGAGCCTTATGCGCGTCGACACGCGCGCCTTGCCGTTGTCCGGCCCAAGATCGAATTCGACGATATCGGGCAGGGGATTGTGCTCGGAAAATAGATGTATCCGTTTCACGTAATCGTCTACGCTCATCGGGCTTTCGACGTTTATCGAAATCGGAACAACATTGCCATTCTCGGCAATCTGCGGGATGTCAATCTTCACGCGGCCGGGCTGGATGCGTTGCGAACCGAAGGCGCGCTTGATTGCGGCGGCAAGATTTTCCGGCGTCGCAAATACCGGCCGCACGTGCAGCATGGTCAACGCGGCGCCGCTGGCTTGGAGCAAGCGGCGCCGCGAGATCAAACCTCTCCCATCAGGCGTAGCTGAACCCATGGTTCTTAAGCGGCAGAGAACGTACCCGCTTCCCGGTTGCCGCGAAGATCGCGTTGCACAGCGCCGGGATCACGGCAGCGATGGGCGGCTCGCCTACGCCGCCCCAGAACCCACCGGTCGGCACGATCACTGATTCGATCTTCGGTGTTTGCGCCAAGGTCAGCATCGGATAATCGCCGAAATTGCTCTGCACCACGCGGCCATCTTTGATGGTGATCTCTTCATACATTGATGAGCCGAGACCCCAGATCACACCGCTTTCGATTTGCGCCACCACGGCGTCGCGATGCACGATATAACCGGAATCGAGTGCGACGATGACGCGTTTCACCCCGATCACATTCTTATCGTTGACCGACAGCTCAACAGCAGCGGCAGAAAAACTGCCGTAGGAATCAGCCAGCGCGATGCCGCGAAATACGCCTTTCTCCGTTGGTATTCCCCATCCGACCGCTTTGGCGACGGCATCGAGCACACCAAGATCTTTTGGCTTTTTCGATAGCAACGCCCGCCGAAACTCGTAAGGATCTTTCTTCACTTCAAGCGCCAGTTCGTCGATGAAGCTCTCACGGAAAAACGGGTTTTGCGTGTGAGCAACGGCGCGCCACGGACCAATCGGCACATGGGTGTTACGCATGGCGTAGTCGTGATAGATGTTCGGCACGCCGTAGGGTGCGTCTTGAAATACCCGCACGCCAACTTGATCGATGCCGTCTTTCAGGAACTGCGGCAAGGCGCCCGCCGCGACGGATTGCTCCGCCTGACGAATGTTCCAGGCAATCCAGTTGCCGTCCTTATCCAACCCCGCTTTCAGCTTGACCACCGAAACCGGACGGTAACGGCCGTGTTGCATGTCCTCTTCCCGCGACCATTGCAATCGAACCGGCGTGCCCGGCATGGCCATCGCGATCACGACGGCTTGCTTGGTGTATTCCTGAGCGAGGCCGCGGCGGCCAAATCCACCACCGGCGTGCATTTTATGCACGATCACTTTCTCCAGGGGAATACTTGCCGTCTCGGATGCGGCTGCGATGGTGGATTCACCATTCTGAGTCCCGACCCAGACTTCGAGACTATCGGCATTTAACAACGCTGTTGCCGTTTGCGGCTCCATGGTGGCGTGATTCAAAAACGGTGCGTGATACTCCGCTTCGAACACCTTC
>JANMJR010000030.1:0-14756 GCA_031371465.1 Pseudomonadota bacterium | reverse complement strand
GCATAGCGGCTATTCACGCCGTTCGGCAGCCATTTCTCTTTCAGTCGGCCACCGGCATCATACCTGTAACTGACCGCGCCGTAGTTCGGCGCCCAGATGCCGGACAGGCGGCCGGTGGCGTCGTACAGATAGTTGGTCTGATTAGCTTTGCCATCGGTCACTCTATTGAGCAAGCCGCCGGGGCTGAAGTCATAGTTGAGCGTATCGACGACCACGGCATTACGCGTGTCGGTTAACGTGTCGAGCCGATGGAAGGTATCGTAGGTGTAATCGTATTGGATGAGATTAACGGTGGTGCTGGCCGGCGCCTTGGTCAGCGCTTGGCTGACTTGGCCGAGGTTGTTGTAGGTGAGGTTGACATTGCCTGCCGCCAGGTTGGTGCGGGTGGCCATCAGATGGCCGTAGTTCCAGGTGAAGCTGGTGATCTGCGCCTTGGCGTCGGTAGCTGTCTTGAGGCGAGTCGCGCAATCAGCGCCGACGGGATCCGCATGGATATGGGGTAGCCCTATGGCCCGAGGCCACGCCCGGCTAGCCACTGGCCTCGCGCCATTGCTTCCTAGGCCATGCCTTGCCAGCAGGCAAGCAGGGTAAGGCTCGTGGAATCTCGATAACATTATTGTAATTGCATATAATCGTATGCATAATATGGCCTATGAACTTCACGTGGGACGAAACCAAGCGGCAGGCGAATGTTGCCAAGCATGGTATCGATTTTGCCGACGCAGAAAAAGTGTTCGCCGGGCCGATGGTTTTGTTTGAAGACAACAGAACCGATTACGGCGAACAACGCATGATTGGCATTGGTCTACTCGACTATCTGGTCGTGTTGATTGTTCACGTGGAGAATGAAGGCACCATCCGCATCATCTCTATGCGAAAGGCAGAAAGCGATGAAACAGACCTCTATTACCAAAACGTCGGCTACTTTTGACGACGATGCTCCCAAGCTCACTCAGGCCCACTTTGATCGGGCTAAGTTTCGCGTGGGCACGGACAACGTTAACCGGGCCGGGTGGCAGTCCGCAGTGCGTGTGCGCATCGGCAAGCAACGCATCAGCATCATGCTCGATACGCCCATCGTCGAGCATTACAAGGCGGTAGCAGGCGAGCGCGGCTATCAGACTCTCATCAACGACACGTTACGTCGCGCCGTCGACGGTGAGCATTTTGTGGAGGAAATGCGTTCGGTCATTCGTGAGGAATTGACGAGTTTGGTAGGTCGCAAGTAGAAGCCCGCGTAAGGCGCACTCGGTACGTCAATACGCGCGGAGCGTTCTTGACGCATCCAGCGGAGTCGTTTGCTTGACCGTCATGAACTGATCCAGTGGCCGCATCGTGGACGTTGACGGTGGTCGCCGCCACCTGTGTGCCGATGGCGCGGGTTTTCAGGTTATTGAGCGGGTCGTAAGTGTAGGTCTCGTCCTGGGTCGCATCCAGCGGCGCGGTCTGCTTGACCGTCAACAGCCGATCCAGGGGAAAAGGGCGTCTTACTTTGCTTGCCACGCTGGCGGTACTTTCCTACGCGGGCGCTTTAGCGGTCGAACGGCAGAACTTTGAATCGCTTACGTCGGTCGATACGCATCGCCCGAAAATGCCGCTCATCCAAGCTCAGTACGGTGTTGATGCTATGGCGCTCCGCTAGGACGACAATCGATGCGTCGGCCAATCCGATGGCGAGATCGGCGTAGCGATCAACGATTTCCTTGGCGCGGGCGATGTCGGTCGCGTTAAACGGTTCCAATTGGTAGGCACCACGGGCGACTTCGTCCAGTAAGGCGGCTTGAGCCGGCGCGCCCAGGTGTCGCATGAGCAAATAGTCGAGCTCGGCGAGAACGAAGGGAGATAGGAGTAATGGCGGCGCAGCTTCGTTGAGCGCAGCGGCACAGTCGCGGTGGTGACGCTGGCTTTCATCGAGCGCGGATAATAATCCGCTGGTATCGACTAGGATCAAGTCTCGCCGAATCCTTTGAGCGCGTCGTCGATATGCTCGGCCAGGCGTGGTTTGCCGCTTTTGAATAACGGCACACGGGGTCGCGGCGGGACGATCTCAGCAGTTACGGCGCGAAGCGCTTGGCGAATAACTTCGGCTTCACTCAACCCGCGTGCCGTGGCGAGCTTGCCAAGGGCCGACTTAATGTCTGAGGGGATGTATACGGTAGTCTTTTGCATGCCATATAGTTTACCATATATCTGCAAGACAATTCATCTGGCGTGACGTTGATTTGCAAACGCGCTCGATGCAGCAATTTATCTACGTTCGGCTCGGTTTGAAAATTCGTGCAGAACGACCTGAATTCGTTAGCGTAAACAGCCGATATTCGGCGCTTAGGACGTGGTTGAAAAGTTCTGCCTCTGTTCATCAGTTTCGACGCATTGTAAAACCAAGCCGCCGACCCCATGGAGTGAACTGTCGAGGCTGCCGTCATACTTTCGATGTCGCTGGATTCAGTGTCCACGTCGCCGGAATCGTGGATCAAATCGTATTAAAACACTGGTCGACGTTTTACCGGAATGGGCGTCTAAATTAGAATCGAGTAGGCACGCTAGCGTCGTATTTGGTTTTTCTTTGACCTGGATCAAGGATGCAGCCCCAAATCACCCATACTGTGATGGCGTCGGCAATTGGGCCGTGGCTCTGAATGAGTGGTATCCCCCCACGAATCAATTAGTGCAGTTTAGGAGTTCACATGTTTAAGAAAATCTTAGTTCCAACCGATGGTTCCACACTGTCCGATCTTGCGAGTACCAAAGCGATTGCGTTTGCCAAGTCGATTAATGCGGCTGTGCACGGATTTCATGCGGCGCCCGATTACACGCCTACTTATGGCGTTGAGCTGTATTCGTCTGAACAATTCCGCGGCTTCGCCGACGATGAGGCGCGTAACTGTCTTTCCGCGATCGAGGCCAAGGCGAAGGACGCGGGCATTTCGTGCACCACGGGATTCACGGTGACTGCTTCGCCCTACCGCGCAATTATCGATGCGGCAACAGAACAGGGCTGCGATCTGATCTTCATGGCTTCGCACGGCAGGCGAGGCTTGGCAGGACTATTACTTGGCAGTGAAACGCAAAAAGTCCTGACCCATTGCCACATACCGGTGCTGGTATTTCGCGATCAATCCACTGAGCGCAGCATTGGAGAGGCGATGGAAGCCGAGGTGAATAGTTTTAGAGCTTGATCAGCTAAATTTTGTTGCATGGGCGGAAGACGTTCATAAGTGCTATGGTTAAGTAGTGAAATTAACAATGAAGTCAACGCTGCGAAATGAAACCAATTGCCATCGCCCTATTGCTGGCCAAGACGTGCGCCGCCTGCGCGAGCTCACTCACATGCGAAATGAAACCAATTGCCATCGCCCTATTGCTGGGTTTGCTCAGTGCGTGCAGCGCCTTACTGCCTAAGTCCGATAGCGCCGTGAAAGATCGGTGGGACAGTTTTGATTCCGCCCGAGCCACTTTTGATCAAATCGTTCCGTACCAGACCCGCACAGGTGAAATGGTGCGAATGGGCTACGACCCATTTTCGAATCCTGCGGTAACAATCCTGACCTACGGCGATGTCATCCGGCGCCTGATCCCGCCGACGACTATTGACTCGATGAAACTCAATCGTGCAATTGTCGAGTGCGTATCGGCACAAGAACAGTGTCAGGTCTACGAGATCGACCTCAAGCGGTTGCACCGAAAACGATCGGGCAATTTTTGGCTCGATTTCTTAAACTTCCGTCGCAGGACGGAAATCTGCGGTTGGCGTTTCAGCGCGCTGGTCTTGCTCAACAATGATTTTGTTGTCTACAAATTGTGGAGCGGGCAGCCGGTGATTCGTGAAATTGAAGAAGCGATCAATCCACTTGGGCCATTTCAGGGTTCAGGCGAAGCCGTATTTCGAGGCTTGATCAGGTAATGCGCTAACATGACCTAGCGTTGCGACGCCAGAAACTGAATCAGCATTGCACGCACATCGGGATCGTCCTGGAAATAAATCATCTGCGCTTTGGGTGCGAGGGCGATGGTGTCCGTCAGCCACTGGTCGAGCAATGCCGTGTCCCAAACCTTGCCTTGAAGCGCCTCCTTGATTCCCGGCGAGAAAACGAAACCGGGCACGGCAGCCGCCTCGCGCCCGAGCAGTCCGAATAGATTTGGCCCTTGCCCATGTTTCTCGCCTTTATCGAACGTGTGACATTGACTGCATTGCGTGACCGTCAGTTGGCGCGCGGCGGCGAGGTCGTCGGCGGCCCAGAGCGGTGCTGCAAGCCAGAGCAGCGCCGGTGCGATGCTTTTGAAAATCTTGTTTGCAAAACCTAGAATCATATTTGATTTCCCCTTTGAATAACGACCCAGGACTATTCAGCTTTGGGCGGGATCGAGGCGCTAGCCTCGAATCCCTAGATCCTAATCCCCAAAAGCCCTAGCCGCGACTCGGCTCCTTATTCGCCTGATTCGCCGCTCGGTGAGCAAAGCCAATGATCGGCCCCAGCGTACTGCCGCCGGCCCAATAAGCGCGGCCTGACGCGGACGCCACGCAATTGCCCACGCCATACAATCCCGGGATCGGTTTGTCGGCGATATTCAACACTTGGCCTTCTGGGTTGGTCTTCGGTCCGCCCTTCGTGTCCAACGTGCCGCCGGTGACAAATGCCGCGTAGTAAGGCCCTTGATCGCTGAGCGGCCACATGGTCACATTCTTACGCCCGGGCTCGTCCTTCACGTTACCGTTGAACAGGAAATCGACGCCGCGTTCGCCACGATGAAAGTCCGGATCCTTGCCTGCTTTGGCGAATTCGTTAAAGCGGGCAATCGTCGCCTTCAGGTTGGCGAGAAAGTCGGCGGAAGTCTTCATTCCGCCCGTATGTCCGGCGTATTTCTGGAAGCGCGCCTCAATGTTTTGCGCTAACTCTTCCAACGTCGCGCCCTTAATGACGTGTTTGTCATCAGTGCCCGTCGGTACGATCAGCCGACCATACTCGTGGCTGGCAGAATTGTCTTGCGCACGCTGATCCCAAATCGAAGTCAATATCAAATTCGGGAAGGTCGCATTCGCGCCATCCCACTCGAAAAATTTCTGCGCCAATTCGTTGTAGTGGAGCTTTTCGTTAATGACGCGCTTGCCGGTCTTGTCGACGAAAATCATGGAATCGCCGGCGACGGAAAAGCAACCGATCAGCGACGGATCCTTGGCGATGGCTTTTTCAAACGAGATCGGACACATCCACGCGTAGTTCATGTTGCGCAATTGCACGCCGAGGGTGCTGGAGATGCGAACGAAGTCGCCTTCGTTGGTCATCGCCGCGCAACCGCCGTAGGCCGGAATCGAGAGGAAATTCTTGCGCAGTTCGACATCGTGGGTGAAACCGCCGGTGCAGAACATAACCGCTTTGCGCGCTTTGACCTTGATCATCTTTCCGGTCGGACCTTGCGCTTCGACGCCGATGACTTCGCCCTTTTCGTTCATGATGATCTTTTGTACGCGCTGGCTGGTCTTGATGTCTACGCCGTCGCGCTTACACGCTTGCGACAGGGTGCGCGTAGCGACTTGGCCACCATCGGACATGGAGGGCGCGCCGTCCTTTGGAAACAGCACGCGTCCGGTGGCGCCGATGGTTTCCATTTCCGCAAAATAATCCGGCACCGGCGCGACGTGCCGATAGGGCAGGGCGCCTTTCTCCGACAGCAATTCGGCGCCGGCCGATGAACTATCGTAAATGGCTTCGCACATCGAGTATTCCCATTCCGACAGGCCTAAGCGCGGATGGTTGGGATCGAAGCTTTGCGGCTGGCTTAAGCGCGCAACATATTTGAGGAAGTGTTCCTTGGAATCCGGAATGCCGGCTTTTTGCATGGCGGCATTGTTCGGCACCCAATACCAATAGGCCGCTTTGAACGAGGTGCCGCCCAGCGTCGCGGCCTTCTCTAATACCAGCACCTTGTTACCGAGCCAGCGCGAGAACAGCGCGGTGGGTAAACCTGCGCCGCCACCGCCGCAGACGACGACGTCGTATTCAAGATCGAACGTTTGTGCTTGGGCTTCCGACGCATTCAGTGTGATGGCGCCGAATGTGGCGGCGACCGCCGTGCCCGCGCCTAGGAATTTACGCCGCGATACGTCGGTTGATTGGTCCGTTGTTCGTTGCTTAGTCATTGTTCCTCCAGATTGTGAAATCGATAGTGAGGCGTCGCGTTGAATTTCGACTTGCGCGACAAAAAATAGTCAACATCTTTGCAGAACCAAAAGTCGCCCCCCTTCAAAGCCCTCATCGGGACGCCAATCGCAAGTTTAACTTTCTGCTTTATTCGGTGAGACGATTCGGTATTTCGCTATCTTCCGGTAAATTGTCGCGCGCGCCATGCCAAGCGCTCGAGCAGAGGCAAGGATTTGCCATTTATGTTTGCGTAGGGCCGCAACAATTCTTTCTTGTTCGGGTAGATCGACGACTTTTTCAATATATACCGGGGCAATCAAGACTGACTTGGTCTTGTTTATCGCCGCAGCCACGGGGGCAGAAAGTTTGGCAAGCGGTTTTTGTCCCGGCGCAGTTTGTTCGACTAATGCCACGCCGGAGGCAACTTCTGTGCGTCGTGGACTGACTTGCTCATGGGGTTGGAGCTTGTTTTCCGGCGGCCGTACGTGCGCGAAGAAATCGGCCTTTGCGTTCACGGCGCGTATTGGCAAGACCTGTTGGTTGCGCGCACCAAAAGTGATGAGTTGCTCGACACGGACTTCGAACAAATCCTCAATTTTTTTCGCAGGCGATTTTCGATTGGTCGAAAAATCTTGCCGCGCGCGGCGATTGAGGCCGAGGATGTCGCCGTTCTCGTCGAAGGCGATGAGGTCGTCGGTTTCGACTTGCAAAAATTCTTGGCTGCCGCTCATCTGCAGCACCCAGGCGTTTTTGAAATGATTCAGAAAATGGGCGTTCTCGATCATGTCCGCCGCCAGGGTGACGAACTTCAGCACCAGATACTGGCTCTTACGGTCGTCGGGCGAATACAGCGCCGACGCATCCAGTACGCTGAGTAGCGTGCCATCGACATCGAATATGGGCGCCGAGCTGCAGGTGAGTGTTGTGTTCGGCGCACGAAAGTGTTCGCGCTTATGCACCAGGATCGGTTTTTTGTCGATAATCGCGGTCCCGACGCCGCAGGTTCCCTCTTCCGATTCCGTCCACACCGAGCCGAGATATAAGCCGGCTTTTTTTAACTCGCGGTCTTGCGTCGGACTGCCGATGTAATCGATCGTGATGCCTTCGGAATCCGTGAGCAGTACGACATAGTTGGCATCGTGCACGCGCTCATGGAGTTTACGCACGCCGTACTTGGCAATACGCAGAAACGACTCAAGCGGCTCAAGATGATCGCGCAGACTCGCGCTGGTGAGAATGCGCGGTTGCGCCACGCGACCCGGATCAAGCCGGTAACTCTCGAGCGAGCGCTCCCAGGAACGCAGCAACCGATTGTCTTCGTCGTGTTCTTTATATGGCGCATCGTTCCAACGCACGGATGAATAAACCCGTTCCGCGTGCTCGACACTGTCTCTTCGTAACATCCGTTCCTCCACCTAAGACCCCGTTTAATCTCGGCCCATTGACGTAAAAAGCAGCGCTACCCGAAGAGCCAATACCTGTGCGGCTTTCGGCGCGGCATCCGTGGAGCGCCGCGCCAGTACTGCGTGCTGGCGCCGACCCTTTGCGAATTACAAAGCTATTTCTTGGTTTCTTCGAACTTATAGGGCTGATCCGCTTCCGTCTTGCCATCGCAGGCGGCGGCCATATTCTTTTTGGCATTGTTACAGGCGATCGGGACTTGCATCATGATGTCGTTTGAATCCCCCTTGCAAAAATACTCGTACTGACTTTTGGCATCCGAACAACTGCCGGCGCGGGTATCAGTCTCCGCGGCGGCGGTAATGCCGGAAAGAAAAACAACCGAAATTGCGACTATTTGAAAGTGTTTCATATCTCCTCCAAGACATGGTTGACGGCGTTTCCAATTTATACGCTCGCCGGCGCCACGTGGTCAAGGTCGCCGAGCGCAAGAAGTGGTGAGATAATTCTACTCCAAGTTAGGAACATAAAAATGACCATCTCTATTGCTTACGAAAACGCCGGTTTACCCGAGGGAATTCGCTCTCGCTTTGTCGATAACCACAATGGTTTGAATATGCACGTGCTCGAGGCGGGCTTTGAGCCGCCGGGGCGACCTTGCGTGCTGCTGCTGCACGGTTTTCCCGAGCTGGCCTATAGTTGGCGCAAGGTCATGCTGCCATTGGCGGAAGCGGGCTTTCATGTCATCGCGCCGGATCAGCGTGGTTATGGCCGGACCACCGGCTGGGATGGCGCTTACGTCGGTGATGTCAATTCGTTTCGCATGCTGAATTTGGTGCGCGACATCGTTGGGCTGTTGGCGGCGCTGGGCCAACGTTCGGTGGTGGCCGTGTTCGGTCATGATTCCGGCTCGTTCGTCGCCGGTTCGTGCGCCTTGATTCGGCCGGATATTTTTCGCTCCGTTGCGTTGATGAGCGCGCCGTTCGCCGGGCCGCCACCGCTCCCGTTCAACAGCGCCAATGCGGCCGTTGCCAGCACACCGGTTCGGGACATTCATGCGGATCTCGCCGCGCTGGCGCGACCGCGTAAACATTATCAATGGTACTACTCCACGCGGCCGGCGAATGATGATATGCACCAATGCGCGCAAGGCGTTCATGCATTTATGCGCGCTTACTACCATCACAAAAGCGCCGATTGGAAAACCAATCAGCCCTACGCGCTGAAGTCCTGGAGCGCGGAAGAATTGGCGAAAATGCCGACCTATTACATCATGGATCTGCATGAAAATATGGCCGAGACCGTGGCCCATGAAATGCCAACGGCGGCGGAAATTTCCGCATGCCGCTGGTTGCCCGATTCCGAGCTTGCTGTCTACGCCGCCGAGTACACGCGCAACGGTTACCAGGGTGGCTTGCAGTGGTATCGCTGCTTTACCGGCGCGCGAAATGTCGCCGAGTTACAAGTTTTTTCCGGTCGCACGATCGATGTGCCCGCTTGTTTTATCGCCGGAAAAAGCGACTGGGGCACCTATCAAAAACCCGGTGACGTGGAAAAAATGCGCGATGTCATAATGACGCAGCGGCGCGGTTTTCATCTAATCGATGGCGCGGGCCACTGGGTGCAGCAAGAGCAGCCCGATCAGGTGAGTGGAATACTGATTGAGTTTTTGCGCGAGCAGGGATTGCGCTGAAATCATTGAGATCCTGCTCAACGGATGAGGGGGCGTGCCCACCACTGGGACGCCTCGCTTCGTCAGCTTGCTAAATACTTATTCACTGCGGTTTCGTCCCACGTCATGCCGTTACCGGGACGATCGGGAATGATGGCGTGGCCACCATGAATCGCGATTGGTTCCGCCAAAATCGGCACTGCCCAATCGACATATTCCAACCAATGACAGGTCGGCGTGACTGCCAGTAAATGGGCGCTTACTTCGGGAAACAAATGGCTCGACATCGGCATACCCGCCGATTCCGCCATGGCAGCCGAACGCATCCATCCAGATACGCCGCCGATGCGCATAAGATCGGGCATCGCGTAATCGCACGCCTTGGCTGCGAGCGCTTTGTGCATGTCGTGCGGTCCCCAGAAATTCTCACCGATTTGGATCGGTGTTTTGGTGTCGTTGGCGATCAGCGCGTTGCCGGCATAGTCGTCGGCGAGGATCGGCTCCTCTATCCAATGCAAACCTTCGCCATCGAGCGCGCGGCAGCGCACCAATGCTTCCGTCGGCGTTAAACCCTGGTTGTAATCGCACATTAACGTGATGTTGTCGCCGACCGCTTTGCGCACGGCGCGCACCACTTCCATATCCTCGCGCAGCGTTGCATAGCCCAGGCGAATTTTCATGGCCTCGAAGCCGCTTTCGAGCAACTCAATGGCTTGAGCAGCCACTTTCTCTTTGCCCATCAAGCCCAGGCCGCAACTGTTGTAGGCTTTTACCGGGCGTATCTCGCCGCCCAGCAGTTTCACCAATGGCACGCGTTGCGCTTGTGCCAATGCGTCCCACGCCGCCATGTCGATGGCGGACAAGGCCACGTAAATCAAACCTTGCAGCCCGAGTAAACGAAAACGCTTTTGCAATTTTTGCTCGAGATTAAATGGCGCGAGGCTGTCACCCTTAACAACGGATAACATCTCTTGCAACAAAATCGCGGTTGGTTTTAGCGCAAGCGGCGTCAGCGTAAATACATAGCTGCGTCCCGTGATGCCTTGATCGGTTTCTAAATCGAGCAGCACCAGCGGTATCAAGCTAATCGAACCGCTCGCCGTCGCGAGCGGACGTTTCATCGGGACGTTCACCGCGCGCACGCGGAAGTTTTTAATCGTTAGCGTTGACACGGATATTTAGCCTCTGGAGGTGACGCAAATTGACTGTGAGTTAAAAACGAAAGGGTCTATTTTGACACACTGATAACGAAACTGATTTTCTGACCACGCACTCGGCGGGAGCGCAAGCGATTGCATTCGTCAAAAATGCCGCAAAGCCTACTCGCGAGGATCTTACGGCAACGTGTGGGATTCAGCATGGCCTACAGACAAAATAAACGCGGATCGGATAGGTTTCCGATCCGCCATTTATTCATTAGCGTCTGCTGCGTCTTCTCATGACCAGCGCGAATCCCACCAGCGCTAAAAAGGCTGGATCAAGAGAATTCACTCTAGAAGCCATCGAGCAGCCGCCGCCGCTACCTCCACCGGCCGACCCGTTTTCGGATACGGTAATGGAGGCCTCGGCAGCGGTTTTGGGGAGGTTCATGTTACCCGCTCCGTCCGTTGCTATTACATAGAAACCATATGTGTGACCGGACGTCCCCGCATAAGTGGCCGATGTGCTGCTTACCTGCGTCAACCACCGTGTGAATGCTGCGCCATTATCCGACACGTACAGCGTATAGGTGCGCCCTGCTGAACCAGTGCCCGTGGTCGACCAATTCACATCAAACGACGTCCTGCCGACTTTTGGTACGATGGACTGCACCTTTCCAACCGGTGGCGTTGTATCAATCACGTTAGTCCAGATGGGTGTGGCGATCGCCGGATTGGCATCGAACACGATTGACGCTTGATTAATAATTACCGCGCCATCAGCGAGTCCCGCCTTCTGCCTGATACTGTAAGTAACCTGCCCTTGCCCCTTAATACCGTCCGTATCGGGCGGCAAGAATCCTAGAGTCGGATCGCTCGGCGGTAAGCCAGTAGCGGGATCCAGTGTGGTGAAGGTCCACTTCGCCAAACCCGTCGTCGGGTTGAGACTTCCTTGAATCCGCACCGACAAGCTTGCGTCAATCGAAAAAATCGTTGAGTAGTTGCTTTGACCCGCCGCTCCGTTGATCACATGCGTGCCAAAGGAAATCGATCCAATCGTGAATGTTGAGAGATCGAGCTTGGTTGCGTCGAGCTGATCGGTGATGACCACATGGGCGGCGGCTAAACTGGCAGTCGGCTGATTCTCGAATTCCACTTGGTACGTCATTGGGATTCCGGCTTGGATGTAATGGTTCGTCGAGCCGTCGCCTGTAGGACCCGCCTTGTCATTCGGGTCGATGGCGCCACCGGAACCGCTCGAGCCACCTCCGGTTGGTTGTAACGGTGGTGGCGGTGGTGGTAAGGGATCGGGAGGACAAGCGGCCAAGGCGCGCACATTGAGTGGCGCCGTCGTTGGACCGGGACCGCTCGACGAACCGCCCGCGACGTATCCGGCCGTATAGCCCGCCTGCCAGGTGTTCCACGCACTATTGTTCCCGGTACCGTTCCACGGATTGGGCGTATGACCTGGGGGCTTGCTGTTCCGATCCTTGGAACCAGCGTTGACCCCGTCCAAGAATCCGGGATCTCCCGGCGGGGGCGGGGTCGGACAACCCGTACCGCCTAACGGATGTGCGCGTGTGTTTAAGGTCTTGATCAATCCAGTGGTCGCGGGGGCGCTTGCACTGGTGAGTGTAAATGGAGTCTTGTTCGCGCTGAGATAGGCGAAGTAAAGTCCCGCGCAATTGATGAAATAAGGGTTAGATGCATTGGGTATGCACCCTATATCGGAAGTCGGCGCAGCGGCAAAGGCCGACACTTCAGTAGCCGTTCGGAACCAAGGCGCCTGCAGTGCCGCATTGATGCTGATGTTTGCAATATCAATGGGTGCGGTGAGTGCCATCGACAGCGTTTCACTGCCGCCCGCTTTGACGAAGGGAATAAGCGTGGGGAAACGGTTCACGCCGGTTTCGGCAAACCAATCGGACCCAGCGGAAACGTTAAGCCCGTCGATGGACACCGATATCGTATTTGGCGCCGTTACCCACAGCGGCGCCATGTAAGCATCCTGCGATCCGGTGTTCGACACGACAATTTGAAACGTTGACGCTACGCCGGTGCGAATTTTTAGGCGTCCGATAATCTGCACTGACAACGCTGGCGTTCCCCCGGCCTCAACAACGAATGCCGCTGACTTGGTAATTACGCTGGTGTCGGGATTGGTAATGCGTAGATCGTAGCTTCCCGGCGCCACACCGTCCAGAGCGAAGACGAAATTAGTGGTCGAACCACCGACGGCAAGATCTACCGCAGTGGCAGACGCTACCACCGCGCCAGTGCTCGTGAGCAACGAACCGACCGCGTCGGATTGAAAACCCGCACCACGGACCGTTAAAGTCGCGCCACCATTGTTGCCGCCGCGGGCTGGACGGACTGAACCGATGGCGCCAGAACCCAATACGCTGAAGAACCAATCGGTCCCGTCAAATGCATTTTCGGTCAAGGTCGGTTGAAAAGCGTTTCCAGTGGTTGGAAAGTTTATGCTGTTTGTTGTGCCCGCCAGAAAGACGCTGCCGCCGGAATCAATTGCAATCGCCAGCCCCGCATCGTCAGCGCCGCCGCCTAGATAAGTCGAATATTTTAATGCGCCGCTTGACGCATCTAACTGGACGATACCTGCGTCGCTAGCGCCTCCGCCATGCACCTTTTGCGAAGCGTCGATCGTGATAGGGTAGTTGCTGCCACCACCTGTTAGCAGCGATATCCAGAGCGCATTGGCGTTGGCGTCGAATGCAATGTTGGCGCCGGGAAACGTACTTGCGACATTGCCACCGAGGTAAGTGCTCCAAAGGATTGCGCTACCGTCTGGCTTTAGCTTCGTGACAAAACTACTGTAGCTTGCGAAACCGCTGCCGGTTGGCAAAGTCGTTTGTAGCGCACCCACGGTCGTGGGAAAGTTCGCGGACGCAGTGCCGCCCGTCATGTAGACATTGCCGCTCGCATCCAACGCGATGGCGCGGCCAAATTCGGAGCATGACGTGCCGCCTGCGGGCTCGGTTTTGCCGCTCAGATAAGATGCATACTCAAGCGATGTCAATTCCGCGCTTAGCTTGGCGACAAAGGCAAATCCGTTCAACGGCGCGGGGCCCGGCGCAAATGACGAAGACATGGCCGTCGGAGCAGCTTAAATTGCGCCGGCAGTAACGGGCAAGTTCGTCATAAAGGCCTGCCCGGTAAGCCACGGCGCGCCGCTTGCGTGGAGCGCCATCGACAAGACGTCGTTGCCCTGAAACGTGCTGTTAGCTTGGGGATTGTCGACCCCATAGTAGCTTGCGGCGTGTAGTTGCGCATTGCCACTGGCGTCCAGATTAAACTTTGCCACAAACGCTGCCTTACCCGAGGCGAGTGTCGATTTATAGCTGCCCAGCGTGGTCGGCAGGCCAGGTCCCGCAGAACCTGCGATGACGACGGCGCCGCTAGGATCAAGTGCGATCCCAGTTGCATAGGAGCCACCGGTACCGCCGTAAAGGGTGGAATAGCATAGCGACGATCCGTCGGGCGATAGCACGGCAATGTCGGCGCTTTGCGTTCCTTTGAATGTGGACTGGTAGGCATTTGCGGTAACGGGAAAATCGGCTGAGGTCGTGTTACCCGTTAAATAAGCATTGCCGGTAGCGTCAACCGCTATTTTGGAGCCATAGTCGTTGGTTGTACCTCCAATGAAAGTCGAATAAATTAGCGCACCGGAGGCGTCAAACTTCGTGACGACAACATTGCGGACGTAGCGGCCCAGTGCTTTACGTGTAGTCTGATATCCGTTTCCCGACACCGGCCAATCCTCTGAGCCGGAATTGCCGATCACATACGCGTTTCCAACGGCGTCTAATGTCATGGCGCCCACCTGGTCGTCGTGGACACCGCCGAGGTAGGTTGAGTAAAGTAGCTTAAAGGGCGGATCGATGATCAACGGATGACGTTTGTCGTAGGCCTGTATTTTGAAACCGACGTCGTTTGACGCCAACATGACATAGCTGCCATCGATTACTTTCTTGACGCCATCGATGTTCTGGTAAGCGAGCGGACGGTGCAAACGCAGTGCTCCCTTAGCGCCGTCGAGCAGCAAGTCACCCGTAGTCGAAAGCTGCGGTTTGTGATCGCCTTTCACGCGCATGCGAATACGCGATGGATCGACGCCGGGCTTGACCACGAGGTCGTATTCCAATTCGCCGGCGCGACTGTAGTAAACCAGGTCGATACCCGGATACACAGCATTCTGGAGCAACTGCGCATGCATCGGCGCCTCACGTAGCCAATGGGCTGGGTTCGAGCCTTGCAGGTAATGGGTGCGCGCTACGCTTGGCTCTCGCGCCTCGATCGCAGCGTCTTGTCGTGCGCCGACAAAATTCAGTTGCACAATCGAATTACTTTTACCGCCACGATCGTTGCGGATCAACGCCAAACCAT
>JANMJR010000019.1:0-4446 GCA_031371465.1 Pseudomonadota bacterium | reverse complement strand
TCAGACCAACTATCTGTACGACGCCACCGGCCGCCTGTCCGGCATCTGGGCGCCGAACTACGGCGCGGTCAGTTACAGGTATGATGCCGGTGGCCGACTGAAAGAGAAATGGCTGCCGAACGGCGTGAATAGCCGCTATGCTTACTTCACCGACAACACCCTCACGCAAGTAGTCAATCGCTCGCTCACGGCGAGCATCATCAGCCAGCACGACTATGTGTACGACGCCTACGCCAATCGCCGCCAGCAAACCAGCACCCTCATCGGCTCGGCGCTGACCCATGCCTACACCTTCGATGCCCTGGATCGGCTGTTGACGGTGAAGCAAACCGCGCCGCTGGATGCGACCAAGGACGAGACCTACACCTACGACCCACTCAATAACCTGAAAACCCGCGCCATCGGCACGCCGGTAACGGCGACCACCGTCAACGTCCACGATGTGGCGAATCAGTTGTTGGAAGACCGAAGCGGCACCGTTGCGGGCGCATTACTGGCCGGCTATGTGTACGACGCCAACGGCAGTCTCACCAAGAAGTGGGTGGGCCGCACGGTCACCAGAACGGCCATCGACTGCACCGCCACCGGCGGCGCGGTCACCAGCTTGACCTACGACAGGGTTTGTTGGCAACCAAACGGAACCCCCAAACCGGTCTCAGCCCCCAGCCTTTTCCAGTAAAGCCAACCCGCGCTCAGCCTTCCCAGATCCGTGTTTTGCACGTAGTCGAAAGCGTGTTTCCGAATCGAACTCGGCTAACATCAGCGTCGTCATCTCGTCTATCAGTCGATTAAGCGGTGTGCCGCGACTTTTGGCCAATGCTTTAAGTCGCCGGTGCTTTTCGTCAGGTAAGCGAACTGTAAGTGCTGTCATGTTATAACTCCTTCAAGAAGGTTCCGGGCGCCGCAATACGCAACTCCGGAAAACGCAACTGCGCGTTGCGCAGATGACGTAGATTTCGCGTCACGATGAAATCCGCCCCACCGGCCACTGCAAGCTCGACCAGATGGTCGTCTGCCTCATCCGGCAGATTGGGTCGCCATAAGCAGTAAACACGCGTCCATTCGCAACAAGCAAACAATACGTCGAGCAATTCGTCTCGCTCACCTCGGCTTAGCTTGCAGTTTTTAAACAAGTCGGCGCGGCCGAAAACATCCTCGCATTCGTTAAACAGCGCATTCCCGATCAGGGGCACACATTGCCCCTTCAGGCAAGCTGCAACAACGGCATTTGCCGTTCCGGTGCCAAGACAGGCGCCAAGCAACACATTGGTATCAACAACGATCCTCATGCCGAATGGTAGCACTTCTGCCACCACTTTTAAAGTCGCGTCCCCTTGAACGGCAGCAATTTACTAGCTTGTTGGACATGAAGGTTCGCTTCGAGAAAATTCACAACGCTGCATTCCCGAAGTTCACGGGGCATACTTTAACCGACCGGAAGGGGTCACCGTTCCGATCCGTTCAACACGGTCCGTGGAAAAGGTAACGGCGGCGCTCCAGACGGAAGGTTTTTGGTGTGTTGACCGACATCGACGTTAAGGCAACGCTCAAAGCCAAGGTGAACGCCGATATACCGCATTACCGCATCCTCGGCGCATGCAATCCAGCGCTGGCTTATCGCGCCATCAAGGCGGATCCGGAAATCGGTTTACTCTTACCCTGCAATCTTGTTGTCCGTGACATCCCAACAGCGACCCAGCTTTCGCCAGTGACCATGCAGTGCGAGATGCTCTAAAAGCTGCTAAGAGAATACGCGATAGCGATTATCGGAATCTAGCCGTCAAGGAGAAATAAGCGCCATCCATTAGTTCTAAGAGCGGAAAAATCGAAGTTTCGTTCTAATGACATCTCATGAGATTTGGATACGTCCAGGACCACGAGGTGATCAATGCATAAACAGTTATTCCCCCGGCCCAATATTGAACTATTGAGTCGCGTTCAAGCCGCTGAATATCTCGGAGTTTCTCCAAGAACTCGGGCGGTATGGCGGTCCACCGGTCGCCACTCGCTACCGGCAATCAAAGTTGGCCGGCTCGCAAAATACTCGACGGCACATCTCGACGCCTTCATTGCTCGAAATACCGTCTGCTCTAACGTACCAGCGGGCGCGGATCCTCATCCGAAGTAATCAAGAATGTAACACTTCTGGGAAATTACCCGTTTGCAGGGGCTTCTGACGCGTTCGGTTATCTCCAAACAAATGCTTTTCCGTTCACACCACGCCCAAATTTACACCACTCGGCAACCGCTCTGAACGCGGAATATTGACGACGTGCTGCACATTGCCAATTCCGTCAAGCCAGACGAAACCCTGAGATCTATTGAACTACGGTCCGGTTAGCGCTAGTCCTGGTCCAGGGCCTCCATTCCACCAGGTAATTTCGCGGGAAAACTAATTTTTTATTGATGGAGATTTATATGCATTGCATTTGCGCAGGACAGATTTACCACGACGAAATTTGCAACACCCGTTTTACGATCGTCAAAATTTTTACAGAGGAAAATTACGTCGAGTCGAAAACTCAGAACGGCGACGTTCAGACCTTTAGTCTCAGCGATCTCCACGAGGCGATTCGGGATGGCTTGGCCGTACTCGATGATTCTGGCGCGGATAACGCGGACGAAGAAGTTACGGAAGACGAACAATTCCTTGCCGGAGGATTCCCATTGGAGGCTTTCGCGCGAGTCTATGCGCTTGGGAAGCGGGCTACCGTGATGGTGTTATTAATTCATACGGCACGCTGGATACGCAACCGGCAAAGCGATGCCTGGGTGACGGTTCCGAGCAGAGAATACCAACGATTTGGAATCGATAGCGCGGCGAAGGCGAAAACGATTGCGATCTTGGAACGGGCAGGTGTTGTCGAAGTGCAACGTCGTGGTCGACAATCTTTGCAGCTACGGCTATTACCACCACCCGCTTAGTAATTCTCTACAAATTTTGCTGCTGGTTTTCTTTACAGTTTCCTTCTCGAATTCCGACCAATTATGCCAAACATCCGACGCATTGAAACGTTCTTGAGCCCCCAAAACGCTCAGCGGCTTACCACATTGTCGCGGGCTAAATTGCGGTAGTGCCTGAGCAGAAGCGTTGTTACACAGCACCGCACCATAGGCGGACAGCGTCGCTTTGCTCTGTCGGAACTTCGAGCGCTGATATCGGCGAGGCGGAACTTAAACGTTAACGCAAGCCGGGAATAACTCGCTTATCGCAGGAGAATTGGCAAAGTACGCTTAATCCTGGGGTCGCGTCGCCAACATATGCGAATTGTACGGTTCCATTGAGCGCCGGCTCCCGTAATCCCCCCCCGAAATTTAGGGAATTACGAGGCCGACCCGTTCTGTGAATTGCATTGTGCGGCGCGGCAGACAGCTTGAGGCGGGAACTGCACGTAGCCTACTGGCGGAATTGGACTGTGTAGCGGCCTGTCGAATTTCCGTGGCAAGACGTAGCACTCGCTCATGACCTCTGACATTCTCAGGCTACAGGAGCCCTACGAGGTTGCCACAACGAGTTCCTGCCGCACCGCGCGCGCCTCAAGCTCTACCTCGAGGCCCGCGATGGGCGGCCGCGCGCGATAGACAAGCACGCCACGGCGCAGAGCTTCTCCCAACGAACCCAACAGCTCCACTCCCCATAGGTCGGGAATGTCATGGGCGTGGAAAAGAGCAATCTGAGTCGTGTCTTGCCATGAAACGCCGAGCTTGGCGAGAGTTGCCCCGACCGTATCGATCGTGTAGCGAGCGCGCTTCTGCATCGCTGCTGGCCCGGTGTCACCCTCGGCTATGACCTTGCCGCTGGCGTCAATGTCCGCTTGTCCGGAGAGAAAGAAAGTCTTGCCCTTCGCTGATGTCGGAGCGGTATAGGTGAACGCACAAAGAGACGCAGTCGCCGGCGGGTGCAATGCAAGAGCGATGTTGGAGCGGCATACGCCGCTGTAGTCGCCGAAGATCAACCCCCACTTGTGCAACTGCTCAAGGTACGGGACGTTGAATGAAGACCAATCACTCAATGCCAACGGAGCGGGTACGCGAAGCTCGATTCCACAGAAAGCCTGGACCGGTCGGCCGACTCTCTTCAAGTAGCTTTCGATGAAGCTGTAGCCTCGCTCGAGCGGAATCCAGGGGCTTAGCAGCACTCGCACTACCTCGTATCCTTCATACGGAATGATGCCCGCACAGAACGCAGGGCCACCCAGCAGGATTTTGTAGGCGCCAGCCTTGTTTTCGATTAGCGCCGGGGCCGAAGTTGAAACGGGTTTATCGTCCATAGAGAGAGTTTTTCACAACGGGATAAATACTAACGTTTTTCATTGCTGCTCCTGTGCTTTAAGTGTGTGCAGGGTCTTGCCGCATTCAACAATATCAACGAAATTCTTGCACGGGTTAGCGTGCGCCGTTGCAACTCCGGCCGGCATGCAACTATCAGTTTACCGCGTTTTGGAG
>JANMJR010000014.1:0-1609 GCA_031371465.1 Pseudomonadota bacterium | reverse complement strand
GCGTATGTTGCAAGAACCTGCAGCGAAGGAAGCGTTCACGGCGTTTATGGAAAAACGGATACCGGCTTTTTCTCGGTTTTAGCGCTACGTAAATGAGATGAAAATGTATGGAATCAAGAATTGCGATACCGTGAAAAAGGCACGTGCCTGGCTTGACGATCGCGAGATCTCTTACGAATTTGTTGATTTCAAAAAGACACCGCCGAGCGCCGACGAAATTGCTCGCTGGTGTCACGCGCTTGGGGTCAACACGGTTTTGAACCGGCGCGGTACGACGTGGAAGAAGCTCACCGCGAGCGAACAGCACAGCGCAGATTCAGCGCTCGGCGCGATGGCAATTATGGTTGCACGCCCCAGCGCAATTAAGCGGCCCATTATGGAAACCAGATCAGACTATTTGATCGGTTTCGATGAAGCGATCTACCAATCTCGTTTTTTGTAGCGGAACTTACCTCTGGCCGATATCGACGAAATCGGACCGCGACTCATCCGAGTCTACGATTGGGCTGAGACGCGCGAGCCTTTCACAATCACAGATTCGAACTTCGTCATGGCGCTTCCGTTTTGGTCAGGACGAAACAGTGCGGGATAATTCGCGCGAGAGCGTGTCGACCAGCGGTAGCTCGCGCACCGAGCTGGCCGCAGCGATCAACCCACGTTTTTCTTTCGGTGTGAGTGATTGCAAGTCGCCGCCTTCGAAGTAGACCATCGCTTTTAAACTTTCGCTCGGCTGGAACTGATTTCCATACAATGCACGCGCCGCAGCTAACCCCTTCGAGAGATCCATGCCCGCCGCAAGAAGTCGGGCACAAGAACGGTGAAGCTGTCTGGCCGATCCTGAATTACATTGGATCGTTTAATGAACGGTAGTGCTTTTTGGAGCGCATCTTTGTCGAGCGATCTATCGGAAAAGAAATCGAAATCTACCGAGGGGCGATGGCCTAACCGCAAGGCAATCGCCGTGCCGCCATACAATACAAAGCCTAGCGCGGATGCCGAACGCAATTCAGGCCAAAGCCGCTTCTGCGGATCGGGCAAGAGCTCCAGACGCGGCGTGAACCGATCTATCATGCGACTTTTCGCGTCGGCATCGGCGGGACTTGCTCTGACACCGGAAGCCCGAGTCGATATTGCCAATAGGCCCAAGCTCGTTCGCTGAATTGGCCGATTTCGGCGTGAGCAAGGACGTCACGTCAAGCATTCTCACAGACGTTATCGACGAGGAGAAGGACATCGTCGTAGTCCCCTATGTTCATCACTTGTGCGAATAGCCGCTCGGGTTGTGCGAGGGTCTCACTTGGTGTTTTCCACCAAACGTATTTTTCCGCTAGGCGCTTCAAACAGACCCTATCTAACTGCGACATTTGTCGACTCAGTGTTGAAAAAGTGAAAGGTCAAACGGTTGTTTTACGCCTTCACAGCAAGACGTTCATGAGAAATTTGATAGTTTGGGTATCGCGGAGCAACTTAGTGAATGCGCCAGGAGGCAGCATTCATGCGGGGTTCGGCGATACAGCCTAACCTGTTGGTTGGTGTTTCGAGTAGTTGATGTTGGGGTTCGGTCCTTACCCCAGCCTACCACGCCATGGTTCTTTAGCTGTTCCGGAAA
>JANMJR010000007.1:0-3696 GCA_031371465.1 Pseudomonadota bacterium | reverse complement strand
GAAAAAGGGAACCGATAACCTAGCGGCCTACGATCTTTATCTTCAGGGACTTTATCATCAAAACACAGGCACTCCAGACGGTTTCGAAAAAGGTCTTGAGTACTATAACCGCGCGATCGCGCTTGATCCAGGCTTCGCGCGTGCCCATGCGGCAGTCGGGTATACATACGATCAATTCGGTGCCTGGGGAATACAGCACCCGCGGGAGGCAGTTCCCAAGGCGAAGGCGTCAGCCCGGCGGGCGCTGCAATTGGACGATACGCTCGTTGAAGCCCACGCAGTCATTGGGGATATGGCCGTTTTCGATCTCGATTGGCCGTTGGTCGAAGCCAGCTACAAGCGCGCCCTTGCCCTGAACCCGAATTCCGCGTTGGCTCTCGACTCATACAGTATTCTCTACTTGACACCTTGGGGTCGGCACGAAGAATCTATCGCTACCCTGCGTCGCGCGGTTGAACTCGATCCTCACTTCCTGTCGTTTCGCATAGATCTCGCCGCTGCCCTGATGATAGCTCAACGAAACGAAGAAGCGATCGAGGAAGCAAAACACGTACTGGCGCGCGAGCCAACCGCCTCGGAGGCTTGGTGGGCGCTAGGTTGGGCTTCTTGGGGCAAGGGAGCGCACGATACGGCGGTTGAAGCGTTCCAAAAGAGGGCGCAACTCACTGGACAGAGTTTCCCATCGCTTGGCGCTCTTGGCTTTGCCTATGCACGAGCAGGCAAACGCAATGAGGCCTTAAAGGTGCTTGCAACGATGAAGGAGCGTGCCAAAAAGGAAACCATTGACCCGATAGGATTCGCTTGGATCTATCTAGGTCTCGATGACAAGGACGCCGCGTTAGAATGGTTGCAAAGGACCTATGAGGAACGCCCCAACATTCAATTGGCGTTCATTAAGGTCGGCATCGTCTATGATCCGCTTCGCTCCGATCCTCGATTTACCGAACTGTTGAGGAAGGTCGGGTTCGAGAAGTAAATGGGCGCTTTCGTTAGAAGCTGGTGTAGGTTGGGCCGACGAAGGAAGCCCAACGTCTCTCATGCGAAGGATTGTTGGGTTTCGTACCTCAACCCAACCTACATTTTTCTGTGAGCAAGTAGGGCGCAATCGCGAAGCATTGCGCCGCATGATGAGTGCCGAGATACGCGATAGACTTCATCGGCACCGGGTTCTTCATGGAGAATCTACATAAATGTCACCGCAATCTGCCTGATTGTTTGCGCTTTGCATACGGCGCAGTGCTGCGCGATTGCGCCCTACAGACAACATTAATTCGACCGGATTTGTGTATATTTTCCAGAACTCAATCCAGGCCGAGCGCATGACCTGGATTCGCCGCCGCAAGAATCATTGAACGAGAGCAAGTAGGGCGCAATCGCGTAGCATTGCGCCTTATGAACAGGAATCAAAATACGCGATAGACTTAACGGATGCCATCCATCGTCGCACCCGGCACCTGTGCAAAACCTGATTTTTCACTGTGAATTTACTGGAGCGTCATTGACACTTACATGCGGCGCAATGCTGCGCGATTGCGCCCTACATGACGGTGCCCAAGCGCCTGATTTCACCCCTTTCTCACGTAGTTGAATGCGACGCATCGACGACTGCTCCCTCATCCCCGGCCCTTCTCCCCGCAGGAAAAGGGAGTTACTTTCCGTTTCATTTCGGAGGGTTTGGGTGAGGGGCGGCAGTAACTCTACAGACAAGTCAAATTCATGCCGCTAATTTCCATCCAAGGCTTAGGTCTGGCTTTGCCCGATCACGCGGCGAAGCCGTTATTTGGCCGTACACCGCACCGCGATATTTTACGCAACATCAATTTAGATATCCACGGCGGCGAACGCCTGGGTATCGTCGGCGAATCAGGTTCCGGCAAAACCTCGCTGGGAAGAACCTTGCTGCGATTGTACGAGCCAACGGCTGGCACGATCCACTTCGCGGGGCAAGATATTACTCATCTCCCCGAGCGCGAACTGCGGCCGCTGCGCGCGCGCATGCAGATGGCATTTCAGGATCCGCAATCTTCACTCAATCCGCGTCATCGCATCGAAGATATTTTGGCGCAGCCCTTGTTGGCATTTGGTCGCGTGAAAAATCGCGAAGAGGGCCGCATGCAAGCGCTGGCCTTGCTGAATCGCGTCGGCCTGCCAAGCAACTTCGCGAATCGTTTTCCCCACGAATTGTCCGGCGGCCAGCGCCAGCGCGTGGGCATCGCCCGCGCCATTGCGCTGAAGCCGCAATTCATTGTCGCCGATGAAATCGTCTCGGGTCTGGATGTCTCGACAAAGGCGCAGATTCTCACGCTGTTGAGAGAACTCAAACCAGAGAACGATCAAGCGTTGATGTTTATCGGCCATGACCTTTCCGTGGTGCGCGTGTTATGCGACCGCGTCGCGGTAATGCGTCAGGGAGAGATTGTTGAGATCGGCCCATGCGAACAAGTGTTCGGCGATCCGCAACATGCTTACACGAAGGAATTATTGCAGGCCATTCCCTTGCCAGACGTCGATCCGAATTGGGTCAACGCGGTACAATGCGGGAAGCTCTGATTTATTCCGATTTCGTCGCGATACAGCGTTGCTTTAAAAAAATATCGCCTTACCTATTTCAATAAGCTGCGGCGACATTTTTTGTTCGCGCCTTGTCTCACTTAGAACTCGAAATAAATCAGAGATTCCCTACACAAAAGGAGAAACCCATGCAAATTAAAGGCAGCATCGCCCTCGTGACGGGCGCCAATCGCGGCGTTGGCCGCGCAACGATCAAAGTATTGATGGAGCAAGGCGCCGCAAAGGTTTACGCCACCGCGCGCGATGTCAGCAAAATCGCCGATCTCGCCGCCGCCTATCCCGGCAAAGTCGAAGCGCTCGCGCTCGATATCACCAAGCCCGAGCAAGTCGGCGCCGTCGCGGCGCGCGCGAAAGATGTGAATTTGCTCATCAACAACGCTGGGGTGAACAAGACGAAGGGCTTTATCGCCGCCGACAGCATCGATCACGCGCGGGCGGAAATGGAAGCGAATTACTTCGGCACCCTCGCCATGTGCCGCGCCTTTGCGCCGGTGTTGAAAGGCAACGGCGGCGGGGCGATTGTCAATGTTATTTCCATCGCGGCGCGGGTGACGATTCCGATGTTGGGTTCTTACTGTGCGTCGAAGTGGGCGCTATTTTCCATGACCCAAGGCGTACGTGCCGAATTGGCCAAGCAAGGAACGTTGGTCGTCAGCGTCAATCCCGGCGCCATCGACACCGACATGGCGAAGGGCATGGACATGGCTAAGCTCGATCCCGCCGATGTCGCGCGTCAATCGCTCAAGGCGGTGGAAGACGGCGTCGAAGACATTTACGTCGGCGAGATGGCGCAAGGCATGCTGCAGGGCCTGCGCGTCGATGAGAAGGGGATGGAAAAACAGCTCGCGGGCATGTTGCCGATATAACTATGCATTGCCGCGAGGCAGTAGCCCGGCGCCCCTTTACCAGAGCGGCTCCCAGGGCATCATGCCGGGTGAGCCGCTTTGTTGAAACATGGCCTCTGGCCATTCGGCCCTGGCCGGGTGACTGTGGAAAATAAAAAAGTGTTTCTGCGGTACCACGGGTTATGGCTCGCCTTGGGCTGGGTGTGGATCGGGTTAGTCATTTTTCTTTCGTTTATGCCGCATCCGCCCAAAATCGAGATGCAGTCGGGAGACAAGATCG
>JANMJR010000509.1:0-2732 GCA_031371465.1 Pseudomonadota bacterium | reverse complement strand
ACCAGTCGCATCGCCGATCAAATGCAGCGCGATCTCGCGCAGGTGATTCGTACGGAAATAAAAGATCCGCGCGTCAGCTTGATTACGATTCAGAGCGTTGACGTCTCGCCTGACTATGCGCATGCGAAAATTTTCTTTACTCAGTTAGGCGAGGCGAAGAATACGAAAGCGTGCACCGATGCGCTCAATCATGCCGCCGGGTTTTTGCGTCATCAACTCGCCGAGCGTTTGGGCTTGCGCACCATGCCGGTGCTGCATTTTGTTTACGATGAATCCGTCGAGCGCGGCATTCATTTATCGCAGTTGATCGATAGCGCCATTCGCAGTGAATCGAATTCAGACGCCCAGCCTGAAAAGTAAAACCCGTTAGAACCTCTGACATGTCATTGCGAGGAGCAAAGCGACGAAGCAATCTCGATTTTCTGCCGCGAAAGATGAGATTGCTTCGTCGCAAAGTACGCTCCTCGCAATGACCGCCTCAGGGAAACGCGCGATCTCCGGCCTGTTGTTGTTGGACAAACCCGCTGGCTATTCCTCCAATCACGCGCTGCAAAAAGTAAAACGATTATTCCGCGCCGAAAAAGCCGGGCATACCGGCACGCTTGATCCGTTTGCGACCGGGCTGCTGCTGATTTGCCTAGGGGAAGCGACCAAGTTTTCTTCCTTCGGACTCGAAGGTGACAAGCGCTATCTAGCAACCTTGAAGCTCGGCCTCACCACCACCACCGGCGATATCGAAGGCGAAATCGTGATGCGCAAAGAAGTCGCCGTTACGCCATCGGACATCGATCACGTGCTGCCGCGATTTCGCGGCGTCGTCAGTCAAATCCCGCCGATTTATTCGGCGCTGAAAGTCGCCGGCAAACCGATGTACGACTACGCGCGCAAGGGCATCGAAGTTGAACGCAAGGCGCGCGAAGTCGAAATCAAGCGGCTGGAATGCCTAGGTTTCTCGGGCGACGAGTTAGTTATCGATGTGAGTTGCAGCAAAGGTAGTTATATTCGCACCCTCGGAGAAGACATTGGCGCAGCGCTCGGCTGTGGTGCTCATCTAACGGCGTTGCGGCGCACGGCTAGTTCAATGCTAACGATCGAACAAGCCGTCACCATTGAACAACTCGAAGCCTGGTCGGAAAACCAGCGCGATGCGCGTCTATTGGCCGTCGACACACTGCTCAAAGATATTCCCAGCATCGTGCTGGAGACCCGCATGGTTACTTGGTTACAGCAAGGGAAGATGCAACAGGCGCATCCCGATTGGCTCCCAGGCATGGCCGCTATTTACGATTCGACCGGCCTGTTCATTGGCCTCGCTGATGTGACAACGCAGCGCCAACTCATTGCAAAACGTTTAATTGCCGAGCACGCCAGGTCGTAGGTACCATAGCGTCATCACGAAGCAAAATGGGAGGGTGCTTGGCCTCAGCAAACGAAGTAGCCGAATCGATGTACTCGCGCGACCGCGCCTCGCAATGGCTCGGGTTAAAGATCGTCGAAGTGCGCATTGGCTATGCGCAACTGACCATGGAAGTAAAACCCCACATGGCCAACGGCCATGATCTAGGCCATGGCGGGCTAACGTTTGCCCTTGCCGATTCCACATTCGCATTCGCTTGCAACAGCTACAACATCAATGCCGTTGCTGCGGCGTGCAGCATCGAATTCCTTGCGCCGACGCGGGTCGGCGATGTGTTGACGGCGACCGCGCAGGAACAAGTCCTAACGGGCCGCAACGGCATCTACGACGTGCGCGTCACTAATCAGCGCGACGAAGTGGTGGCGCTGTTTCGCGGCAAGTCAACGCAGATACGCGGCTGGGTGATTCCCGAACCCAAAGCGTCATGAGTTCATTCCCACTCGAAGCCATTGAGAAATCCAGTATCGACGAGTTGCGCGCACTGCAACTGTCGCGATTGCAGTGGTCGTTACAACATGCATACGATAACGTCCCGCACTATCGAAAAAAATTCGACGCCGCCGGGGTGCAACCGCTTGACCTCAAAACACTGGAAGACCTCAGCAAATTTCCGTTCACGGCGAAACAAGATTTACGCGAAAATTATCCGTTCGGATTATTCGCCGTGCCGCGCCAGCAAGTGGTGCGCATTCATGCATCGAGCGGCACCACCGGAAAACCCACCGTGGTCGGTTACACCGCGAAGGACATCGATACCTGGGCGAATTTGATGGCGCGTTCCATCCGTGCATCGGGTGCGCGGCCGGGCGATAAAGTTCACGTTTCCTACGGCTACGGCTTGTTCACCGGCGGCCTCGGCGCCCACTACGGTGCGGAACGCTTAGGCCTCACGGTGATTCCCTTCGGCGGCGGCCAGACCGAACGGCAAGTGCAACTCATCTGCGATTTCGAGCCCGACATCATCATGGTCACGCCGAGCTATATGCTGGCCATCGCCGATGAATTCGAGCGTCAAGGACTCGATCCGACGCAATGCAGTTTGCGCGTCGGCATCTTCGGCGCGGAGCCGTGGACCGATGCAATGCGTGGGACGATTCAACATCGCCTGTCGCTCTCCGCCGTCGATATTTACGGCTTGTCGGAAGTGATGGGGCCCGGCGTCGCGAACGAATGCCACGAAACCAAAGACGGCCCGACGATCTGGGAAGATCATTTCTATCCCGAAATCATCGATCCGCAAAGCGGCGCCGTGTTGCCCGACGGTGAGTTCGGTGAATTGGTTTTCACCTCGCTGACTAAAGAGGCGCTGCCGGTG
>JANMJR010000366.1:0-2394 GCA_031371465.1 Pseudomonadota bacterium | reverse complement strand
CTTGGCCGGTGGAAATACCGCCTAAAATTCCGCCGGCGTTGTTGGAAAGAAATCCTTGCGGTGTCATTTCGTCGCTGTGCACCGTGCCGGCTTGCTCGACGCTGTCAAATCCGGCGCCGATCTCAACACCCTTCACGGCGTTGATCGCCATCATCGCGTAGGCGATGTCTGCGTCGAGTTTGTCGAATATCGGCTCGCCCCAACCCACCGGCACACCTTCCGCCACAACGGTAATTTTCGCCCCGCAAGAATCGCCGGACTTGCGCAGCTTGTCCATGAAGGTTTCCAACTGCGGCACGCTGTCTGGGTCCGGCGAAAAGAACGGATTGTCGTGAACGACATTCCAATCTTTAAACACAATTTTATTCGGCCCGAGTTGCGACATGTAGCCGCGAACTTGAATGCCGAAACGTTCGCGCAGCCATTTTTTCGCCACCGCGCCGGCCGCGACCATGGGCGCCGTGAGCCGTGCCGATTGGCGGCCGCCGCCGCGATAATCGCGAATGCCGTATTTCTGCCAATAGGTATAGTCCGCATGGCCGGGCCGGAACGATTCCATGATGTTGCCGTAATCTTTGCTGCGCTGATCTTCATTGCGGATCAACAGCGCAACCGGCGCGCCGGTGGTCTTGCCTTCGAATACACCGGAAAGAATTTCCACCGTGTCGGATTCTTTTCGCTGAGTTACGTGGCGCGATGTGCCCGGTTTACGGCGATCCAATTCCGGCTGGATGTCCTCGACGCAAAGCGCCATTCCAGGGGGGCAACCATCGATCACGCAGCCGATGGCGGCGCCATGGCTCTCGCCAAAATTCGTCACGCAAAACAGCTTACCTAGGGTGCTTCCGGACATAAATTTCTCGTCAATTCAAGCCGCAAAGTTTAACATAGGCGCCTATCCCCACTTCCGGTTTCCCCATGCAAGACGAATTGAAGCAAGCGGCGCTGGAATATCATCGCTTTCCGAGTCCCGGCAAATTGGAAATCTCGCCGACCAAGCCCCTGGCCAACCAGCGCGACCTCGCGCTCGCCTACTCACCCGGCGTCGCCTTCGCCTGCGAGGCGATCGTGGCCGATCCGAACGCGGCGCGCCTTTACACCGTGCGTGGCAATTTGGTCGCGGTCATCACCAATGGCACGGCGGTATTGGGCCTCGGCGCCATCGGGCCACTCGCCGCGAAACCGGTGATGGAAGGCAAAGGCGTGCTGTTCAAAAAATTTGCGGGCATCGATGTGTTCGATCTGGAACTGAACGAGCGCGATCCCGATAAACTCGTCGACATCATCGCCGCGCTGGAACCTACGTTCGGCGGCATTAATTTGGAAGACATCAAAGCGCCGGAGTGTTTTTATATCGAACGCAAATTGCGCGAGCGGTTAAAAATCCCGGTGTTCCACGACGATCAACACGGCACGGCGATCATCGTCGGCGCCGCGGTGCGAAATGGCTTACGAGTGGTCGGCAAAGATATCGCGCAAGTCAAACTCGTTGCCTCCGGCGCCGGCGCAGCGGCGCTGGCCTGTCTCGACATGCTGGTCGCCATGGGCATGAAAATGGAAAACATTTTCGTTACCGATATTGCCGGCGTGGTTTACACCGGCCGCGTCGCCGAGATGGACGACAACAAAGCGCGTTACGCCAAGGAGACCAAAGCGCGCACCCTTGCCGATGTGATCGGCGGCGCCGATATTTTGCTCGGACTCTCGGCTGCGGGTGTGGTGAAGCCGGAAATGGTGAAAGTCATGGCGCCGAATCCGATCATTTTGGCGCTGGCGAATCCGACGCCGGAAATCATGCCGGAAGAAGTCAAGGCCGTGCGCAGTGACGCGATTATCGCCACGGGCCGCTCCGATTATCCGAACCAAGTGAACAACGTATTGTGTTTCCCGTTCATCTTCCGCGGCGCGCTGGATGTAGGCGCAACGACCATTAACGAAGCGATGAAACTCGCCGCCGTGCACGCCATTGCGGATCTGGCCAACGCCGAACAATCAGACATCGTGGCCCAGGCCTACGGCGGTGAAAGTCTGTCGTTCGGCGCGGAGTACTTGATCCCACGGCCATTCGATCCGCGTCTCATCACGCGCATCGCGCCCGCCGTGGCGCAAGCCGCAATGGACAGCGGCGTGGCAACGAATCCCATTACCGACTTCGCCGCCTACCGGGAAAAATTAAACAGCTTCGTTTATTCATCAGGCTTGGTGATGAAGCCAATTTTCGCGGCGGCGAAACAAGCGCCGCAGCGTATCGCATTTTGCGAAGGCGAGGACGAGCGCGTGTTGCGCGCCGTGCAAGTGGTGTTGGAAGAAGGTTTGGCCAAGCCCATCGTCATCGGCAGACCGCAAGTATTGGCGTGGCGCATTGAGCAATTCGGCCTGCGGATCAAGCCTGGC
>JANMJR010000479.1:0-26646 GCA_031371465.1 Pseudomonadota bacterium | reverse complement strand
TATCGCTTCGAGATCGACGCGTTCCGCAAATATTGCTTGTTGAATGGCTTGGACGAGATCGGCTTGACCTTGAAAAATGCCGACAAAATTCGCGCGTACGAAGAATTGCGCAAAGTGCGTGAACCTTGGATTTTTGCTTAGAGACGAAAAATGAAAATAGCGATATTGCCAGGTGACGGTATCGGCCACGAGATTATGCTGGAAGCACTACGGGTGCTGGATGTGCTGCGCGCGGATGGTTTGAAATTCGAGACGGAAAAAGCCTCCGTTGGCGGTACGGCATTTGACGAAACCGGCGTGCCGTTGCCGGATGCGACGTTGAAACTTTGTCAACAAGCCGATGCGGTACTGTTCGGCGCCGTCGGTGGCACGCAATACGATGCGCTGCCCCGAGACAAGCGGCCCGAGCAGGCGATTCTGGGCTTGCGTAAGAATATGCAACTCTTCGCCAACCTGCGCCCGGCCTTGCTCTACCCGGAATTGGCGAATGCGTCGAGCCTAAAGCCGGAAATCGTCGCGGGCTTGGATTTGATGATCATCCGGGAGTTGACCGGCGATATTTATTTTGGTCAACCACGTGGCATACACAAAGATGAGAACGGCGAGCGCGTTGGCGTCAACACCATGACTTATCGCGAATCGGAGATACGCCGCATCGCCCACGTGGGTTTTCAAACGGCGATGAAGCGCGGCAAGCGTTTGTGCTCGGTCGACAAAATGAATGTGTTGGAGACGACGCAATTGTGGCGCGATGTGGTGATCGAGGTGGCAAAGGAATATCCGCAAGTGGAGTTGAGCCACATTCTGGTCGATAATTGCGCCATGCAGTTGGTGCGCAATCCGAAACAATTCGATACGCTGGTGACGGGTAATTTGTTCGGGGATATACTTTCCGACGAAGCCTCGATGCTCACGGGTTCCATCGGCATGTTGCCGTCGGCCTCACTGGACGCGAACAACAAAGGTTTGTACGAACCGATCCACGGCTCCGCACCGGATATCGCGGGCAAGGGTGTCGCGAACCCGCTGGCGATGATGCTTTCCGCCGCCATGATGTTGCGTTACACCTTCAGCAAAGCGGACGAGGCGAATCGCATCGAGAACGCCGTGCGCAACGTTTTGTCCCAGGGTTATCGTACCGGCGACATTTTCGAGCCGGGAATGAAGAAGATTGGGACGCGGGAAATGGGTGATGCGGTGGTAGCGGCTTTAAAAGGATGAAGGCGGAAGGATGAAGGATGAAAAAACTCGTGAGATGCCACTGCCACGAGGCAATGCAGGTGCGGCTCCCGGCATAGCATCGGCTGCGAATCAAGCAGGGTGCGGCTCACAGGCCAGTCGGTGTTTTTCATCCTTCCGCCTTCATCCCTCATCCTTGCCCTTCATTCCTTCATCCTTCCGCCTTCATCCTTTGATCTTAAAACGGGTTTAATGTGAAAAAAGTAGGTTTAGTAGGTTGGCGCGGAATGGTGGGTTCGGTGCTGATGCAGCGCATGAATCAAGAGCGTGATTTCGATCAAATCGAGCCGGTTTTTTTTTCCACCTCCGCCGCAGGTAAAACCGGGCCGAAAGAATCGAATGGCGCGCCGTTGTGCGACGGCAGCGATGTCAAGCAACTCAAGGCGATGGACGTTATCATCACCTGCCAGGGCGGCGACTACACCAACGAGGTCTATCCGAAGTTGCGCGCGGCGGGCTGGACTGGCTATTGGATCGACGCGGCTTCGGCGCTGCGCATGGACAAAGATAGTGTCATTATTCTCGATCCGGTGAATCTGAACGTCATTAAGGATGCCCTCAAGGCCGGTGGCAAGACCTATGTCGGCGGCAATTGCACCGTGAGTTTGATGCTGATGGCTTTGTCAGGCTTGTTTCAGCGCGGCTACGTCGAATGGATCACCGCGATGACCTACCAGGCGGCGTCCGGCGCCGGCGCACAGAACATGCGCGAACTCATTGCGCAAATGGGCGCGGTCCACGCGGCGGTCAAAACCAAGCTGGATGATCCGGCTTCGGCGATTCTTGAAATCGATAGGGCGGTCGCGGATGAATTGCGCAGCGACACGATGCCAACGGCGAATTTTGGTTACCCGCTCGCCGGTAGCCTGCTGCCGTGGATCGACAAGGATTTAGGTAACGGCCAAAGCCGCGAAGAGTGGAAGGCCATGGCCGAAGCCAACAAGATTCTCGGCACGACGGCCAAGCCCATCCCCGTTGATGGTGTGTGTGTGCGCATCGGCGCCATGCGTTGCCATAGCCAGGCATTGACCATCAAGCTTACGCGCGACTTACCGCTCGTTGAAATCAATTCGATGCTTGCCCAGGCCCATCCCTGGGCGAAGGTCGTTCCGAATCGTCGCGACGACAGCTTGCGTGAATTGACGCCCGCCGCAGTGACAGGAACGCTCATCACGCCGGTTGGACGGGTGCGCAAGCTGCCGATGGGCGGGGAATATCTAACGGCCTTCACGGTCGGCGATCAATTATTGTGGGGTGCAGCGGAGCCGTTGCGCCGCATGCTGCGAATTCTCCTCGATTGACGATGAGCCGCGCTGTGGCGCGGATTTTTGGGCGGTATAAATTTTCGCTGTCAGAAACACGACATCAGCGGTGTGGCCGAATCAAAAAAATCAACATTTTGGTTGACATGGATAGCCGTTAGGGCAAACTATTACAGTAGTTTTGAGCTTGCATCCGTAACTAATTGATGTTATTTTGAAACCTTAAGATCAACCTTTGAGCGAATCTATCGGATATGCGAGGAAATAAACGTTTTCGCCGGGCGGCAATGATTGTCGCTATCTCGATGCTGCCAAGCCTGGCTACGGCGGCCGGTTTAGGAAAAATCAACGTAATGTCTGCGCTGGGGCAGCCATTGTTGGCTGAGATCGAACTGGTGTCGGTCAGCGCAGAGGAGATGCCTTCTCTGGCGGCTCGGCTGGCGTCGCAAGATGCCTATCGCGAGGCAAACGTCGATTATCCGAACGGGCTAGGCAATTTTCGCTTTGTGGTTGAAAAACGGCCAAATGGTCAGCCCTATCTGAAAGTAGTGACCAATCAACCGATTAACGAGCCTTTCCTCGATTTGTTAGTCGAGTTGAATTGGGCGTCGGGTCGGTTGTTGCGCGAGTATCCCGTGTTGCTCGACCCACCCGGTTACGATGTTGCGAAATCGCAAACGCCAACCGTCACAGTGCCGCAAATCGCGACCACTCCCGCGCCGCGTAGCAAGCGCGAACCGGCCAGGGCAGCAGCGCCGACGCTAAAACAACCCATGACAACGGAGATCGCACCAGTAGCTGAAAAGCCACGTGCCGCGGCATCCGAATCCGCCGCCAGTGCAAATGAAAGTGCCGATACCTATGGCCCTGTTAAATCGGGTGAAACGCTGCGCGGAATCGCCGAATCGACGAGGCCGCCCGAGGTCACATTGGAGCAAATGTTGGTATCGCTTTATCGCGAGAACAAGGGCGCGTTTATCGGTCAGAACATGAATCGCATGAAGAAGGGCATGATTTTGAAAGTGCCCGGCGCGACGACGTTAGCCGAAGTCAATCCGGCTGCGGCGAAACGTGAAGTGGTCGCGCAAACTGCTGACTGGAATGCTTATCGCAAGCGTCTTGCTAATGTCGCGGCGCGAGGCGCGGCGCAAGGCGACAAACCCGGACAGACGGCCGGGGGCGCGATCGATACCAAAGTCAACGACGACAAGGCGCCACCGGAGAGTGGCAAGGACGTCTTGAAGTTGTCCAAAGGACAAGCCACTGCGGACAAACCCGGTGTTGTCGGCAAAGCTGTCGGAGAAAAGCTTAGTGCTTTGCAGGAAGAGGTCGCTACTCGCGATCGAGCCTTGGAGGATGCGCGTGGGCGCATTACTGCGCTAGAGAAGCAAATTAACGAAATGCGTCGATTGCTCGAGCTGAAGGGCTCGCCGATTCCGGCAGACAAGCCGGCGATGCCGGCCATAGCGAATGCGCCCCCTGCCGACAAACCGACGGCCGTGGTGACGCCTCCGATCGAGCCGAAGCCGGCAATGGAATCGAAGCGGATTACGCCTCCGGAAATTCAGCCAGAACCGAAACCGGCTGGCGCGGAGAGTACGACACCGGTTGAGGTTCCGCGCGTGATGAAAAAACCCAAACGCGTGATGCCACCACCGGCCCCGGTTGAGGAAGCGGGTTTACTTGATGGCTTAATGGACAATCCGCTCATCCCAGCGGCAGGTGCTGCCCTCCTGGGCTTGTTAGGATTTTTGGGCTACCGCCAGTTTCGCAAACGTAAAGACGCGCAACTCGGCGCATTTACCGCCACGGGTGCGATCCCCGGCGGCTTCAAGATTGGGCAGGTAGCCCCGGTGGGGGCTTCGGCGCCGCTGTCTGAGTCGGAAAATAGCTCTTTTCTGAGTGATTTCGATAAGGTGGGTGCGGGCAATATCGATACCGATGAAGTGGATCCGGTCGCGGAGGCGGATGTCTATATTGCCTACGGTCGCGATGCTCAGGCGGAAGAGATTCTGAAAGAAGCGATGCTCAAAGACTCATCGCGTTACGAAATTCCGCTGAAACTGCTGGAAATTTACGCCAATCGTAAGAGTACGCAATCGTTTGAGTTGGTGGCTAAACAACTGCATACGACCATTGGTGCGCAACACCCGTTGTGGGCGAAAGTAGCGGAAATGGGCCGCAAAATCGACGCCGGAAATGCGCTGTATGCATCGCCCAATTTTAATCCTAGCAACGATTTTAGCGGCGACAGCACGGTGGTTCGTGCGGCCGGCGCGCTCGCAATACCTAAGTCTGCGGAAGATGTGCCGGCAGCGATGCGAGATACATTAACCGTCAAAGAGCCGATGCTGTCGAATGCGCCACTCGACCTTGATTTGGATTTTGATGCGGGATCGGCGGAAGCCCAATCAGCAACGGCAGCAAATCTCGCGCCCGACACCGGTATGCTCGATCTTGATTTAGGAAGTGCCAACGATCAAGCGAGCGGCGACATGGATCTTGGAACACACGAGAATTCCACTGCCACGGGTGATCCATTTGTGCTCGACTTTGATCTCGATTCTTCCAAACCTACGACTGCCGAGCCGGCAAAAGCAGCAACCAAGCCTGCACCGGCAATGTTTGACAGCGGCGGATTGGATTTTCAGCTCGATACCGACGGACCGTCGGTTAGCCCGCCCCCTGCGGCAACCGCGCCAAGTCTGACGGTAGACCTGCCCGTATTGGATATTTCCGATATCGATTTGGACTTGGGTTCCGCAAACGATAACGCCGCGCCGGCAAACAATGGGGCCGGCTGGCAAAGCGCCGAAACCAAGCTGGACCTCGCGCGGGCTTATCTCGAAATCGGCGATAAAATCGGCGCCGTGGAGATATTGCAAGAAGTTATAAAAGAAGGGTCTCCCGAGCAGCAAGAAGTAGCAAAAAAACTCGCCGCGCAAGCCTAAGCCGGATACACTGTGCGCACCCAAAGGCGCACAACGGCATGGCATTCTTTTCCTCTTTTCGCATTCTCCTAGGGCTGAGCTTAACGGTATTAAGCTCAGCCCTAGGCATTCTTCCGCTTGTCACCGCTACCGTCGCGCTCGGCCTGAGTTTGTATTTTCTTAATGATGCGGTCGCGCTGCGTTGGGTGCGTCGCGCGCGTTACCTGCTCATCATACCCGCGCTTGTAACCGGTTATACCTGCGCCGGAACCGGTGTAATTCCCAGTCTTGACGTCTGGTCGCCAACATGGGAGGGCCTTGCATTGGGCGCTACGCAGTCGCTGCGCCTGCTTGTGGCATTGCTCGCATTACGACTGTCAATGCGTGGTTTGTCGTCGGCGGATTTAAGTCAAGGCTTGCTCAATTTATTTTCTCCGCTTGCTTATTTGGGTTTGAATCTCGAACGCGCTGCGCGACGCTTGACCTTAACTTTTATTTATCTCGGTCGTTTGAATGGCGTTAGCGCAGGCGATCTTTTGCTGGGTTGCCAGCAACGCTCCCCACCGACGGAATGATGCCGATACGCGCTTTATTCGCTTGCTTAACCCGATGAGGATCGCGCTCGGCATCGAGTATCACGGCGCACGGTATTGCGGTTGGCAATCGCAGGCTAAAGGATGCGCTATCCAGGATGCGGTTGAGGCGGCCCTGGCGAAGATTGCCGAGCGCCCGGTGCAAGTGGTATGTGCCGGGCGCACTGACACCGGTGTCCATGCGATTGAGCAAGTCATTCACTTTGATACCGACGCGCAGCGCCCGTTGAGCGCATGGGTGCGCGGCGCCAATGCGAATATGGCAAATGATGTTGCCGTTCTGTGGGCGCGACCGGTAGGCGACGAATTTCATGCACGTTTCAGCGCCAAGTCGCGCCGCTACTGTTACATCTTGCTGAATCGCCCGCAGCGTCCGGCGTTGGCGTCCCATAGGGTCGGGTGGTGCCACCAAACGCTGGATGTGGACGCCATCCAGAGCGCCGCGCAGCGTTTTGTTGGACGACATGATTTCAGTGCGTTCCGCTCGTCGGAATGCCAGTCGAAGACCCCGATCAAGTCCCTGCATTCATTGCGGGTCGAACGCTGCAACGATTACATAATGTTCAACCTGCAGGCGGATAGTTTCCTGCATCATATGGTGCGAAATATAGTCGGTAGCTTGGTTTATGTCGGCAGCGGCCGCCGCGACGCCGATTGGATTTCGGCCGTGTTAAAGAGCGGTGACCGGCGTCTTGCCGCGCCGACCTTCTCAGCCGACGGACTTTACCTCACGCATATCGAATATGATCCTGCCTGGGACCTGCCGCAGCGGCCGGAAACTCGTCAGCACGAACTACTCACGGAATTGATGTACTAATCCATGACAACGCGGGTGAAGGTGTGCGGAATCACGCGGGCGGAGGATGGCCTAGCCGCCGCCCGCGCGGGCGCGGATGCCGTCGGGTTTGTGTTTTATCCGCGCAGCCCACGTTGCGTTACCCCTGAGCGCGCGCGCGACATCGCGGCAATGATTCCCCCGTTTGTCAGTACCGTCGGGTTATTTGTGGACGCGGATGCGGCCACGGTCGCGGCCACATTGCGGGCGATACGACTGGATTACTTGCAGTTTCACGGCGCGGAATCCGCGGAATTTTGCGCCCGATTCGGCGTGCCGTTTCTCAAAGCGGTTCGGGTCAAGCCGGGTGTAGATTTGTTACAATACGCAATTGCCTTTGGCGCCGCCAAGGCGCTGTTGCTCGACGCATTCGTCGAGGGAGTGCATGGTGGTACAGGCCAAGGATTCGATTGGCAATTGATTCCGTTGAACATGCCGATTCCGCTGATTCTTTCCGGTGGACTAAGGCCCAGCAACGTCGCGCAGGCGGTGCGTACGGTGCGACCGTGGGCCGTCGACGTGTCGAGTGGAGTGGAAGCGGAAAAAGGCATTAAAGATGCCGACAAAATAGAACAATTTATGCGAGGAGTGCGCAATGCGGATGTATGACTTGCCCGATCAGAGCGGGCACTTTGGGCCCTATGGTGGCATTTTTGTAGCGGAAACGCTGATGCAGGCCCTCGAGGAATTGCGCGTGAATTACGATCAAGTTCGTACCGATCCGACGTTCCAAGCGGAGCTTGCCTACGAACTCAAACACTTCGTTGGCCGTCCCAGTCCGATCTACCACTGCAAGCGATGGTCCGAAGCCCTGGGCGGCGCGCAGATTTACTTGAAGCGCGAAGATCTGAATCACACTGGCGCCCACAAAGTGAATAACACCATGGGCCAAGCGCTGTTGGCAAAACGCATGGGCAAGCCGCGCGTCATCGCCGAGACGGGCGCGGGCCAGCACGGCGTGGCAACGGCCACGATGGCCGCGCGCTTTGGCTTAGAGTGCGTGGTCTACATGGGTTCGGAAGACATCAAGCGCCAGGTGCAAAACGTTTATCGCATGAAGCTACTCGGCGCAACGGTTGTGCCGGTCGAGAGCGGATCGAAGACCTTGAAGGATGCGCTGAACGAAGCGATGCGCGACTGGGTAACCAACGTCGAAAATACTTTTTACATTATCGGGACCGTCGCGGGACCGCATCCCTATCCAATGATGGTGCGCGATTTTAACTCCATTGTCGGCAAGGAATGCCGCACCCAAATGCCCGAGATGTTGGGGCGCCAGCCCGATGCGATTTTGGCCTGTGTCGGTGGCGGCTCCAATGCGATGGGGATATTTTACGATTACCTTACCGACGAGAAGGTTCGGCTCATTGGCGTCGAGGCGGGCGGCGCCGGGCTCGCCTCTGGAAAGCACGCGGCGCCGTTATCCGCAGGAACGCCCGGCATTTTGCACGGCAATCGTACCTATCTCATGCAGGATGAGAACGGCCAAATCATGGAAACCCATTCGATCTCCGCCGGGCTGGATTATCCGGGCGTCGGGCCGGAGCATTCTTACCTTAAAGATTCCGGTCGCGCTGAGTACGTTGCGGTCACCGATGACGAGGCGCTCAAGGCGTTCCACGATCTGTGTCATTACGAGGGCATTATTCCGGCGCTGGAATCGAGTCATGCCACCGCCTATGCCGCGAAGATCGCCCCGGCGATGGCCAAGGATAAAGTCTTGTTAGTCAATTTGTCAGGACGCGGTGACAAAGATATGCACACGGTGGCGCAGGCTTCCGGTCTGCAACTATAAAACTCAAAACAGAAAAACCGATCCCCCATGTCACGTATCACAGCAACGTTTTTAAAATTACAAGAGCAACGCAAAAAAGCCCTTATCCCATTCGTAACTGCGGGTGATCCGTCACCGGATTTGAACGTGCCCTTGATGCACGCGATGGTGAGGGCGGGGGCCGATATCCTTGAGTTGGGTATTCCATTCTCCGATCCGATGGCCGATGGACCGGCAATCCAACGATCCAGCGAGCGGGCAATCAAGCTTGGCGTTGGGCTGCGCAACGTCCTCGGCTATGTTGCGGAATTCCGCAAGACGAACGATACGACCCCGGTGGTGTTGATGGGTTACGCCAACCCTATCGAGCATATGGGCTACGAAACTTTTGCCAAGGCGGCGCGTGCCAGTGGTGTGGATGGGGTATTGGTCGTGGACTATCCGCCGGAAGAGGGCGGTGACTTGTTTAAGTACCTAGCCGCGCAGCAGTTGGATCCGATTTTTCTCCTGGCGCCGACCTCAAGCGCGGCGCGCGTTGCCGCCGTTGGAAAATTGGCTCGGGGTTATGTTTATTACGTATCCCTCAAAGGTGTCACCGGGGCGGCAAACATTGATTTGAGCGAAGTGGCAGCCAAATTACCGCAGATCAAAGCGGTGACCCATTTGCCAATCGGCGTTGGTTTTGGCATACGCGACGCCGCAACAGCAAAAGCGGTTGCTGGTATTGCTGATGCAGTCGTCATTGGCAGTCGAATCATTCAGGAGATCGAGCGTTCCAACGCCACCAACGTTCTCGATAACGTTAGCAAGCTATTGAGCGAAATTCGCGCAGCGATGGACGCCGACAACCCATGAGTTGGTTTAAGAAATTATTGCCCCCGCGCATCAAGCGTGATTCGGGCGCCGGCAAGAAAGCCACGGTACCGGAAGGGCTGTGGGTCAAATGCTCCTCCTGCGATGCAGTGTTGTATCGTGCCGATTTGGACAAAAATCTCAACGTGTGTCCGAAATGCAGTCACCATAACCGCCTCGGTGGTCGCGCGCGGCTGGAGTTGCTTTTGGACGACGAGATGCAATTCGAGATCGGCGCGGACATTTACCCGGTCGATAGCCTGAAATTCAAGGACAGCCGCAAGTATCCCGAGCGGCTCGACGAGGCACAAAAATCGACCGGCGAGACCGACGCGCTCGTTGTTCTGCAGGGCACGGTTAAGTCCGTCCCGTTGGTTGCCGCGGCATTCGAGTTTGACTTTATTGGCGGCTCCATGGGGTCAGTGGTTGGTGAGCGATTTGCGCAAGGTGTAGAAGCGGCAATCGAGCAGCGCCTCGCGTTCATATGCTTCTCCACCAGCGGTGGCGCGCGTATGCAAGAGGGCTTATTTTCGTTGATGCAAATGGCGAAAACCAGCGCCGCGCTGGCATTGCTGGCGGACGCCAAGTTACCTTACATTTCAATCCTAACCGATCCGACCATGGGCGGCGTGTCCGCCAGCTTTGCCATGTTGGGTGATGTGATCATCGCCGAGCCCGGCGCGCTGATTGGCTTTGCGGGTCCGCGGGTAATCGAGCAGACCGTTCGTGAGACCTTGCCGGACGGATTCCAGCGCGCGGAATTCTTGCTGGAGAAAGGCGCTATCGACATGATCGTCGACCGCCGCGAAATGCGTGATAAATTGGCGGGCCTTATCGCCATGATGACGCGACAGCCCGCCTTGGCCGCGTCCTGATCGAACGTTCCGTTGGCCGCAACCTCGCTAGCCGATTGGCTGGTTCATCTCGAAAGCCTGCATCCTAAATCGATCGCACTAGGTCTTGAGCGTGTCAGCGAAGTTAAGGCGCGCCTCAATCTCCATCCGGCGTTCACTATCATTACGGTGGGCGGAACCAACGGCAAGGGTTCAACTTGCGCGATGTTGGAAAGCATTCTCGGTATCGCAGGCTATCGCACTGGGATGTACACCTCGCCGCACTTCATTCACTATAACGAACGCGTTCGCATCGGTCGCGAGGCGGTCGACGATGCTGCGCTGAGTTCGGCGTTTCAAGCCGTTGAAAATGCCCGTGGCGACATCCCGCTGACCTATTTCGAGTTTGGCACACTCGCCGCCGTTTGGCTATTTGTCGAGCGCAAAGTCGAGGTCGCGATATTGGAGGTCGGCCTGGGCGGACGGCTGGATGCAGTGAACGCATTCGACGCAGATTGCGCGATCGTCACCAGTATCGGTATGGATCACACGGAATACCTGGGCCAAACCCTCGACGCCATTGGCATGGAAAAGGCTGGCATTTACCGCCCGGCAAAGCCCGCGATATTCGGCGATGACGACATGCCGCACACAATTTCCAACCGTGCAAACCGGATCGCCGCCGATCTGCAACGACTCGGGAAAGATTTTCGTTTTTCGCGGCAAGACACCCAGTGGCAGTTTCATGGCCGTCGTGGCAATCACCATGGTTTGCCCTATCCCGCGCTGCGCGGGGGCTATCAACTTAAGAATGCCAGCGCCGCGCTCGCGGCACTCGATGAGCTCAAGACATTATTGCCGGTTGCCCTGCAAGACATTAAACGCGGGTTACTGGAAGTCGATCTACCGGGCCGCTTTCAAGTTCTTCCGGGCCGCCCCACGGTGATTCTAGACGTTGCCCACAATCCGGCAGCGGTCGCCGTATTCGCCCAACAGCTTGGCAATATGGGTCGCTTTCGTCACACCCACGCGGTGTTTGGCATGCTCAAGGACAAGGACATCGCCAGCGTGGTGAGCGTGATGGCGCATTCGGTCGATACCTGGCGCCTTGGGTCGATCAACGCCCCCCGTGGCGCCAGCGCCGATGAACTTCTCGTTCATTTGGCGAAACTGAACCTTGAGCGCGGGGCAACTTGTTACCCTTCCATTGCGCTTGCCTACGATGCCGCCTGTCGTGCCGCCTCGCAAGATGATAGAATCATCGTCTTCGGCTCGTTCTATACCGTTGCCGAAGCAATCAAGCGTATTTAACGTAATTTTTTATGCCCCCTCCTATTGACGACGACGAACTCAAACTCAAACACCGAGCGCGACGACGCCTAATCGGCGCGGTCACGCTGTTGGCCGCCTTGGTTCTGATCCTACCGAGGGTGTTGGACAAGGAACCCAAGCGGGCGACCAATGACATCGCGGTGCATATCCCCGCGAGGGAAAGCGTGCCATTCAATCCCGATTTGGCGCCCCTTGAAGCGCAACCACAGCCCGAGCCGGTGGTCTCACCCGAGCCCGTCGTGAACACGCCAACGCCGGCAGTTCCTTCCGACCCGGAAGCGCCGCCGTTGCCGCCCATCGACAAACCCATCAAGCCCGTTGTCGAGCGAGGGTTTTTCGTGCAAGTCGGCGTGTTTTCCAAGGTCGAAAATGCCAAATCGGTGCAGGCAAAGTTGGCCAAGAATAAGCTAACCGCCATCACGGATCGGATAAAAACATCTGGGGGCGAGCGTAGCCGGGTCCGGCTTGGGCCATTCGCCACGCGCAGTGAAGCCGACAACGTTCTGTCAAACGTGAAGCGTACTGGCGAGAAAAAGGCCGTCATTATTAGCGTTGAGCCGCGGCGTTAGCCCGTTGCAACGAACACAGCCCATGACCTTATTCGACTATTTTGCCATCGCGATTGTCGGCATTTCCATGCTGCTGGGATTGATGCGCGGCGCAATCAAAGAAGTGTTTTCCTTGGCGTCGTGGATCATCGCGTTTATCGTGGCAAAATTATTCAGCGTTCAATTTGCGCAGATCTTAGAATCGGCGGTCTCCAATTCGTCTTTGCGTCTTCTCACGGCGTTTATTATTTTGTTCATCTTCACGCTGATTATCATGGGGCTGATCAGCATGTTGCTGACGGCGACCATCAAGAAAATCGGCCTCGGGTCACTCGATCGCCTATTGGGTACCGTGATTGGGTTTTTGCGCGGTGTAGTCATCATGCTGGTGTTGGTTATTCTGGGCGGTATGACAGCCTTGCCGCAGCAGAGCGACTGGCGCAACGCGTTCACCCGCGGCTGGTTCGAAGTTCTCGCGCAGTCCGTGAAACCTTGGCTTCCCGAGGCAATGGCTAAGCGCATTCATTTCGGGCACGCTGCCGAACCATCGAAATAGCGGATAATCGATTATGTGTGGAATTCTAGGAATCGTCGGCAAGGGCCCGGTCAATCAACTCCTCTACGACGGCTTGCAAGTCTTGCAGCATCGCGGACAGGATGCCGCCGGGATTGTCACCGCCAATGGCAACACCTTCAATATGCACAAAGGCGGTGGCTTGGTGCGTGACGTGTTTCGGACGCGCAACATGCGTTCCTTGGTTGGCGACATGGGTATCGGCCATTGCCGCTATCCTACGGCGGGTTCGGCGTTTTCCAATGCCGAAGCGCAGCCGTTCTACGTCAATTCTCCATTCGGGATTGTTTTAGGGCACAACGGTAATCTGACTAATACGGAACAACAGCGGCGCGAGCTGTTTCGTGAAGATTTGCGCCACGTCAACACCAATTCCGATTCCGAGGTGTTGCTCAATGTCTTGGCCCACGAACTGCAAGACGCGGCGGCCGGTATCCGCCTTACGCCCGGTGCGATCTTTAGCGCCGTTGCGGGCGTTCATCGCCGCTGCCGCGGCGCCTATGCGGTGGTCGCGATGATCGCCGGTTACGGGCTGTTGGCGTTTCGCGACAAACACGGCATTCGGCCGCTAGTTATCGGTTACAACGATACGCCAAAAGGGCGCGAATATATGCTCGCCTCGGAAAGCGTCGCCATCGACACCTTGGGCTTTCACATCCTGCGCGATGTCGCGCCTGGCGAGGCCATCTATATCGACGAGGAAGGTCGATTCGCCAGCCGCCAATGCGCGATCAAGCCGTCCCATCACCCGTGCATTTTCGAGTACGTTTATTTAGCGCGACCCGATTCGATTATCGATGGTATCTCGGTATATGAGACCCGCTTGCACATGGGCGAAAATTTGGCGGATAAAATCAAACGGATCGCGCCCGACCTGGATGCCGACATCGTTATTCCGATTCCCGACACCAGCCGGCCGAGCGCTATGCAGCTCGCGACACGGCTGGGTTTACCCTATCGAGAAGGGTTCATTAAGAATCGCTACATCGGACGCACCTTTATCATGCCCGGCCAGTCGGAACGCAGAAAGTCGGTACGCCAGAAACTCAACGCCATCACCATGGAATTCAAGGATCGCAATGTCTTGCTGGTCGACGATTCTATCGTACGCGGCACCACCAGCCGCGAGATTGTGCAAATGGCGCGCGACTGCGGCGCGAAAAAGGTTTATTTCGCCTCGGCGTCGCCGCCCGTGCGGTTCCCCAATGTATACGGCATCGATATGCCGACCAAGCATGAATTCATTGCCACGGGCCGCAACGACGAAGAGATCGCGCGCGAGATCGGCGCCGACGCGGTGTTTTATCAGGATTTGCCGGCGCTGATCGACTCCGTGAGGGCGTGCAATCCGAACATCACGCATTTTGATACATCGTGTTTTGATGGAAATTACATTACCGGCGACGTAACGCCGGAATATTTAGCCGGGCTTGAAGAAACCCGGGCGGATAGTGAGCGACAAATGAAAACTCACTTATCCTCGTTCCAACTCGATTTGGAATTGAATACCGTCGATTAGATTTTTTTAACTGTTTTTGGAGAGCGAAAATGGATCACAAATTACCCGAGCTACCCTACGCAATGGATGCATTACAGCCGCATATTTCCAAGGAAACCTTGGAGTTTCACTACGGCAAACATCATCAAACCTACGTGACGAATCTGAATAATGTGATCAAAGGTACGGAATTTGAAAACATGGCGCTGGAAGATATTGTGAAAAAATCCGCTGGCGGTATGTTTAACAACGCGGCCCAGATTTGGAACCACACGTTCTATTGGTTTTGTCTGAAACCGAATGGCGGCGGGCAGCCAACGGGCGCTTTGGCCGATGCCATTAACAAAAAATTCGGTTCCTTCGACGAGTTTAAAAAGCAGTTTACCCAGACTTGTGTGACCACCTTTGGCTCCGGTTGGGGCTGGTTGGTGAAAAACGCTGACGGCTCGATCGAACTGATGAGCACGTCCAACGCCCAAAGCCCCATGACATCGGGCAAAACCGCGCTGTTAACGTGCGACGTCTGGGAGCACGCCTACTATGTCGATTATCGTAATCGTCGGCCCGACTATGTCGCGGCATTCTGGAACTTGGTCAACTGGGATTTCGTCGCCAAGAATTTCGCTGGCTAGATCAAGCGCGTTCCGCTGAAAAAGGCCGCTTAACGCGGCCTTTTTTAATGGCATCGCCAGGGCCGGCACAACACTTACCTGTGCACCGGGCATGCCTGAAAGTCCGCGCCCTGATTGGCTCCCAAGTCATCTGCTGTTGAACCCCGAGGGCGAAACCGATATTGACAAATTTCACACCTAGGCTAGGCTCACAATTACAACAACAAGAAAGTAGAACATGAACATCTCAATAATTACCGCGATTGTTGCCTTGGCTGGAGGTATTCTCATGGCATTTATTTGGTTCTCTCCCGGAAATCGCCTCGCGCGTTGGGCGAAACAAGCCCATCGATGGGATTACGCAACAGCAAACGCGCGTTTTCAAGAAGCGCGACGCACCGTGGTCGCACAGCTTCGTCACCCGGAAGGGGTTGCTGGTCAGGCCTTGTCCGATGCGGCTTTCCTCGTTGCGGTCGCCTGCACCGATCGGATCAATCAATTGAACGGCAAGGAATACGGCGCTCGCCACCACGAACGCATTCGCCATAATCTATTGCGCACATTCCAGCGCGAAGCCGAGTACTGGGTGGCCGGTGAATACGGAATTGATGCACTCGGAAGCGATCAGGAGCCCGCGTTATTTGCCAGGCAACGCAATCAACATTCCGGTTTGTCGTCGCACGTAAACTAACTCGTTGCTCTAGTTGGCAGTTACATCGAAGTAACGTCGTCCGAGGTTCGCCTGATTTTCGTAAATTGATCCCTGGTTGAGCGCGGGCGGGTAGGGCATGCGGATCGAGCCGGATGTCGTGCGCGGCTCGACAGTGGTGTGACCGCAGATCATGCGACTATCGAATTCCTCTAAATTCGTCCAATTCACCAACGGCCAGGCATCTGCGGCCGAACATTCATATAGCAACAACTGGCGCGGCTTTTCCGAGGTGTTTTGCGCCGATCCGTGCACCAATCGCACATGATGAAATGAGCAGGCGCCTGCGAGTCCGGTCGCAGCAAGTGCGGATTTGAAATCTAGGGGTGCGGCCGCCGGATCCATCGCACCACAAAATCGACCTTCGGCGTGGTGGTTATAGGTTGGTCCTTTGTGCGAGCCGGGCAAATACAGCATCGGCCCATTCTCCGGTAACACGTCGTCCAACATCACTCCGATCGCCAAGATGTCATCGTTGGTGTGCGGATAAAACGCCCAGTCCTGATGCCATTCCACCGGCGAGCCGTAGCGCGGCGCTTTGATATTGAGTTTGGAGCCGTGGAGGCGAATGTTCGGGCCGAGCAACCGGGTTAAGATCGCCACCATGCGTGGGCTTTTGATGAGGTTCCAAAATAACGCGTTTACCACGTGGGGCTTTTTAATACGGCGTACCCGCGGTGCGTCGGGCGTGTGGGACGGCTCAAAATCGTACACCTCGTCGTGGGTGAGTTTACCCTTGGCGCCGGCGAGAATGCCATCAATCACGCGGCGCGCGGTATCAAGCTGATCGCGATTCAGCACGTTTTCGACCAGGATGCAGCCTTCATCGTGATAGCGCGCTACGTCTTGCTCGGAAATCATGGGAGCCCTCCGATTATTTTTGAGCGGTTCTCGCCGCCAGCGTTTCGTCGAAAAATTTCAGCACGTGGCCGATCAATTGTTTCTCATGGCCCTCGAAAAAGTGCTCCGCGCCCGGCTCCATCACTTGCCGCGAGCCTTTCACTTTTACCTGCGCCAGTTCCTTAATCCGTTCGTCAACATACCACAGCACCACGTTGTAATCTTTTTCGGTGTAAAGATCCAACACCGGCACCGGAATATGCGGTGGCTTATCATAGGTTCCATGAACCATGCCAATGGAGGCCCAGGCGAATAGCGCGGGGTTGTCCTCGTCGCGCCACATGTACTCATTTACCATGCGCGAGCCGAGACTGTGGCCGACGAAAGCGATGCGCTTATAGCCTTTGTCCTGCAGAAATTTCATGGCGGCGTAAATGCGCTCGACCGCTTCGGGGAACAACGGTTCGTAGTGGTTGAATTTCGCCGCCGGCGAGAGCACAACTTGTTGAATCGACAGCGTTGTATAGCCATGATCGGGCAATGCCGAACGCAGCGGGCCGACCACTTCATAATCCGGATGCCAGCCACGACCATGAACCAGTATTACGGCGGCTTTTGGGTCTTTTGGTTCCGTCAGCAAACTCAAAAATTTGATGCCGGACTTGGTCGTCAAATAAACCGGATCGCCCACCACTACGTTCGGCACAATCTCATCGGCCCATTTTTGTTCCCGGGCGTAGTCCGGCGGAGTGTCTTCTGCGAGCGCCGCAAACGTGAAACAAAATAAAACGAGTGCAATAAGTTTTTTCATAGATTCTTTAACGCTTACGGCACCAAAATAGTTGAGCCGGTGGTTTTGCGCGCTTCCAAATCCTGATGGGCTTTGGATGCGTCCTTCAAGGCATACGTCTGGCGTACATCGATTTTCACTTTACCCGAACCGACCATGCCGAACAAATCGTCGGCGGATTTCACCAAGTCTTCACGCTTGGCCATGTAGGTCATGAGCGTCGGGCGGGTGACGTAGAGTGAGCCCTTGGCGGCGAGCAGGCCGGTGGGAAGATCCGGTGCGTTGCCCGACGAGTTGCCGAACACCACCATCAAGCCCAGCGGCGAGAGGCAATCCAAGGACTTCATGAAGGTATCCTTGCCGACTGAGTCGTACACCACCGGGACGCCTTTACCGCCGGTGATTTCTTTCACTCGGGCGACAAAATCTTCGCGTGTGTAGACGATCGGATAATCGCAACCGTTCGCTTTGGCGAGCGCCGCTTTTTCGTCAGAGCCGACGGTGCCGATGACCGTCACGCCCATCGCTTTCGCCCATTGGCACAGAATTAAGCCAACACCACCGGCAGCGGCATGGGCGAGTATGGTGTCACCGGCTTTCACGTTGTAGGTACGGCGCAGCAGATATTGCGTGGTCAAACCTTTCAACATCATGCCAGCCGCTTGCTGGTCGGTGATGCCGGCAGGCACTTTCACCAATCGATCGGCGGGGATAACGCGCACTTCCGAATAAGCGCCGGGCGGGCCGCCGGCATAAGCCACTCGGTCGCCGACTTTCAGATAATCAACGTCAGAAGCAACGGCCTCCACAACACCGGAGCCTTCCAAGCCGATACCGCTGGGCAAGGGCAGGGGGTACAAGCCGCTGCGATGGTAGGTGTCGATGTAATTCAAGCCGCAGGCGAGATTCTTCACCCGCGCTTGGCCGGGGCCGGGCGCGCCGACTTCGACATCCTCGTATTTCAATACTTCCGGGCCACCGGTTTGATGAAAACGGATTGCTTTTGCCATTATTGATTTCCTTAGAAAGAGTTAGAGCGGTTATTGGCTAAATTGTTCAGCGGCGCCGGTGCCGAGTTCGACATCAGCCAGATTAAGATTGAACGATCGCCCATTTTAGCTTTTCGAGGGATGAGACGCAAAGCGATCTACGATGCCTAACGTCTGTCATGGTGAAAAAAGTTGAGTTCAAGGTTTGTTTTTTGGAGTGCGGCCACGAGGCAATTCGGATGCGGTTCGCGGCCTATGCATGCCTGGAAGCCAATGGCCCTGGGCCACCCAGTATCCATGGCGCTTACAGGGCATCGATAAAATCAGCGCGCCGCCATCGCGATGAGCCAATAGCGCGCAAATTTTCCGATGGTCATGAACCCCACGCATTGCCAGGCACTCAACCGCAACCAACCGGCGGCGACGCATAACGGATCGCCCAGCCACGGGGTCCAAGCGAGCAGGAGGATCGGACTGCCGAATCGTTTGACTCTTTGTAGCAACGCTTGCGCCGGCAGTGATTTGCCTGCCGGGAGAAAGCGGCCGAGCGCGTAGGAGCTCATTCCCCCCAGCGTGTTGCCGGTGGTGGCGCTGACGAGCGCCGGCCAAAATAACGTGGCGTCAAGCTTGACCACGCCAAACAGAATCGCTTCCGAGCTGACGGGGACGATGCTGCCGGCAAGAAGGCTGACGAGAAATAGTAGCGTGAGCTCAGTGCCGGGGCCGAGACTTTGCGCGAGCCAATCGACCATCAGAACAACGATAGTTGCGCAGCGGCTGCTCGGGGTACGCGAAACTCCGCGCTGTCTAACGTCGCTCGTTCTCGATTGAGTTGCAAGCGCGCGCAGGCTTTGGCAAAGCGTTGTTGCAGCAGCCGTGCGAATTCGCCCTCACCACGCATGCGGCTGCCGAACTTAGCATCGTTGTCTTTACCGCCGTGCATCTGCCGGATGAGGCTCATGACGTGACCCGCGCGCTGCGGAAAATGTTGTTCGAGCCATTCGACGAATAAGGTTTTCACTTCCAGCGGCAGGCGGAGCAAAACGTAGTTTGCCGAAACGGCGCCTTGTTGTTTTGCGGCGGCGAGCACGGTTTCGATCGCTTGATCGGTCAGTGCCGGGATGATTGGCGCGACGATGACACCGGTCGGAATGCCCGCTGCACTCAGCGTCCGAATAGCCTCCATCCGCCGCGCCGGCGCGCTGGTGCGCGGCTCGAGGTGGCGCGTGATGTCGTGGTCCAAGGTGGCGATGGACAGAAACACCTGGACCAAATTGCGTTCGGCCATGGCGCTCAAAATATCGATGTCGCGCTCCACCAGAGCGGATTTGCTGACGATAGCAACCGGATGATTGAACTCGTTCAGGACCTGCAAAATCGAACGGGTGACGCCGAGTTTTTTCTCGATCGGTTGATACGGATCGGTATTCGCACCCAGCGAAATGAGCGCGGGCCGGTAACCGGGCTTACTCAATTCTTTGACGAGTAATTCCGCTGCATCGCGCTTGTAAAAAAGCTTCGTCTCGAAATCCAAACCCGGCGACAGGCCAAGATAAGCATGGGTGGGCCGCGCGTAACAATAGATGCAGCCATGCTCGCAACCTTTGTAGGGATTGATCGAACGATCGAAGGGAATATCGGGCGATGCGTTGTAACTGATGATGGAGCGCGCCGGGTCTTCGCGAATCTCGGTTTTGAATGGCGCCGGCGCCTCGTTTTCCAGCGCGTAGTCGCGATGATCGCCGTCGGCTTCGCGCGTCCACGCGTCAAAACGCACGCTCGGTTGGCTTAACGCACCGCGGCCCTTAATCGGTTTTTGCTTGGCTTCGTTCACATCGAATTGGCAGTCGAATGGATGATTGGATTGTACGCCAAGGCGCAGGTAAAATTGGTGAATGATCATCGCGCAAATCACCGATCTTCACATCACGCTGCCGGGTCAGCCGTTACAGCGGCGCGTCGATACCGGACGCTATTTGATCAAGGCGGTAGGAAAACTTCGCGCGCTCGATCCCCCACCCGATATCCTGATTATCAGCGGCGATCTGGTCGAGAGCGGAACGGGCGACGAGTATGCATATTTGCGCAGCCTGCTCGCACCACTACTCCTGCCGATCTATGTCATTCCAGGCAACCACGATGAGCGCGAAGCTATGCGTCGCGGTTTTAGCGATCACGCCTATTTGCCCCAACAGGGATTTATGCACTACGTCATCGACGACTATCCGGTACGACTGATCGGACTGGACACGGTGATCGCGCGCAAAACCGAGGGCGAGATGTGTACCGAACGTCTTAGTTGGCTAGATACGGTTTTGCACCAAGAGTCCGCCAAACCCACCTTGATTTTCATGCATCATCCGCCTTTCGTCACCGGCATCGCGCACATGGATGCGTGGGGTTTTCGTAATCCGGAAGATTTAGCCAAGGTCATCCGTCAGCATCCACAAGTCGAATGCATCATTTGCGGCCATGTGCACCGGCCGATTCAGTCGCGCTTCGCCGGCGCCGTCGCGCTGACCTGCCCGAGCACTGCCCATCAAATCGATTTTGATCTCAGGCCTGACGCACCGGTCGCATTCATCATGGAGCCGCCCGGATTGATGCTGCATATTTGGAACGGCTTAACCATCGCTACCCACACCCTTTATACGGAATGCTATGAAGGACCGTATGCCTATACATAGGCAGGCTAGCAGCCGCGTCCTGCTTGCGTCCTGGCATGGCATGGGCGCAGAGGCAATAAAAACGCGAGTTTCCGGCATACGGTGGTTGGACCTTTAAGTAGAAGTCATAAGTAATCGACTGCGGCGCCCGCCGACGTTGGCTTTACACCCAATGAGGCGCCCCGTATAATCCAACGTTCCTTGTGGGGGTATAGCTCAGCTGGGAGAGCGCTTGCATGGCATGCAAGAGGTCAGCGGTTCGATCCCGCTTACCTCCACCAATCGACAATCCAAAGCAGTCCAGCAACATCCAAAGAACCGGCGTAACTGCCGGTTCTTTATCGTCTTTTGTGTCCGTCACGTTCTATCGCTGTCCTAACACATCCGGGTTTTAGTGGCGGTAACTATGGTGCTGACTACCCAAACGCCGAATGAGTTACCACCAATAAACGCTAATTAACCGGAAGATGACACCCTGCCTCTAACGGATATTGGAGTACGCAAGGCCAAGCCCAGTGACAAGCCGGTTAAGTTACCCCTGCGGAAAATGCTGGTGTAACACCGAGACCCGCACCGATACAGGCTTGCACACGTGTTACACCTGTTAGCTCGGAAAATAACGTTACGGCAAATAAAGCAGCGACTTCTAGGAGCGAGGACACACGGCGAACCTGCAATGAATACGCGAACCTCGACCAGCAAGGCCGCTGCCGGGCCGCAATGGCCCTTGGCACTTCTGTCCGTTACCGCACTGTCAAAATCAACCGCGCCACTGCGAAGCGTACCAGTTTGTTCGTAGCGAACCTGAAAGGCGACTGCAAGGGGCTGGAATAAAGCCATCACTTGAGCGCCTAGCTACCCTGGCGCTAGAAAAGAATCCCGACGTGTTAAAGTACTCGCCATGTTGGATGCGGATACGACCCTTCGAACTGCCTACTGCATTGACTCAGACATTGACCGGGATCAAGTTATTTTGACCATTGCGGCGCGAGGGTGGGTGACCTGTGACCTATCGATTCCGAGAGTAAAATAGGATCCGTTTCAATTGCTGGCGCTGCTGGATAAGAACGCGAGTGTCCATTAATCTCGATCAACCGGAAATCTGCCCCGTTATTTAACGACCCGTGACAACTCCTGTAGTGCACAGCGCAATCCTAATCTGGGTTTTTCTCCGTTATGCCGCAAGGGCACCCCGTGCCTAGAGGTCATCAGGGCGAGTCTCCCACGCCTGGAAGCGTACGGCTAAAGGGCGTGCGCGAAAAGCTGACCACGAGCGTCAAAGAGGTGATATCCAGCGTCTTCAACGACTTCAGGACGTGGACGCGAATGGCAAGCCGAAGTATCCGGGCGCGCATATGCTCAGATGGGCACAGAATGAGCCGCGCGAGTTCTATCGATTGGCGGCCCGACGCTTCCCGACTGAGGTTCATGGGACTGCACCCATCACTGTACGGATAGTCAAATTTGCCGACCTTCCAAATTCCGACGAGATCGAATGATGGGCGAATTCCTAGGGCCAATGGCCCGCCAGCCCAACTCAAGGCCAATTACACAACACCGTTTCAACCGCTCTCGATAGAACAGTTTAATCCACTTAAAAATATATTATAAATCTGTGACCTACGGCGTGAAAAAGATGTAATCTCTAGTATCTTTTTAAGGAACTCCTGTTATGAGCGCAATAGAAAAAGCGACGCGAGAGCTTGCCAGCACCCACATTTTGAGTTCGCGCCAAGAAATATTGGATATGCTTAAAGCGGGCGCCGCAAAACACGCGCAGGTTATTGTCTCCTTTGTCGATGGTAGCACCGCACTCGCCTCGAAGCTCGCCGACATCAACCTACACTTCGAGGAAATAATTTTGCTGGATCGGCTAGCGCCCACAAGCTCACTTGTGACTCTTCCGCGCGCAGCACCCGACTTAGTCACCATATTGAGCGAGAAAAACAAACTACAGTTCCACATTGACCATATCGAGCGAACGGTTTTCGAAGACAAGCCCGCGCTGCGGGTACGTATTCCCAAGATGGTGTATTGTTCCGAGCGCCGCGGAAGTGCGCGAATTTCCCCGCCTCTGGATCAATCGTTAGGGTGTCTAGTTCCTGAGAATAGCTCACCGCGACAGGCCGAGGTGGAACTACCGGTAATTGACATCAGCGCCGGTGGAATCTCCCTCATGGTGCACCCGCTGAATCTTCAGGTCCATGTGGGTAAAGAATTGCGCGGTTGCAAGCTCGCCTTGCCTGACATCGGCGATACCTCTTTCAATGTAGTCATCCGCAGCATCACCGAAGCTTCCCCGGCACTAGAAGGACGCCGTTGCGGTTGCCAATTTTCGGAGATCGGCGAAGAAACGCTCGTCCTAATCGAACGCTACGTCGACTTGCATCGCGACAGGAATTAATAGTGGGTTGCGCAGTTGCGGTTACTGGTCATACTAGATGACTGCAAACTGCAAACTGCATACGTTTTACGCCGGCTGCCATGTAAACGCCAGGCGCGGCGTGAATAATTCCAGCGAATGAATTATTGTTGCTCACTTGAACAGTTGCATTACCACCCTGCTTCTTGACCTCCCTTACAACTGCCGACCGAATAATCGCTGTTTTGCTGGTCAGACGCGAGTTTAAATACCACGGAATCGTCTTGGAAGGAGCGCTTACCTTACAAATTAAGTCCGGACGATTACCTAAAAATCTCAAATCACCGAGAAAATTGATCGAGTCATTTATCCCGGCTTGGCACTCTCCAATAAGGCGGGCCGGCGTATTGTGGAATTCATGGTGGTTCCGTATTTGGCTGCCCGGATTCAAGAATGAGAATCAACATGGTATAAAGTTTTCTGGATGCGCTCGATTCATCCTACAACGGTACCGCTCAATACTTTGCGCGCACTACCGTCGCAGCGGAGTTATTCGGCTCAAGACAGTGGCACAATGTAGTCTGGCCTTGATGACGGTGATCGTACAATGTTTGAGAATTTATTCAGAAAGACGTTAACACCCGCTACCGCTGTGACTGCGGCGCGGGAAAAATCCCCAACGGCCGTCGCGGGCGAAGCGCGGCTTTCGGCGAGCGCGAAGGCTTTATCGGGCATTTCCGCGGACGAGATGCAAACGTGGCGCGATCGAATACTCGCGGCAGCGTCTGACGACGTGGCACTGTTGCAATTGGCTTTTCAGGCGCCCGCTACCGATTTAAAACTTGCCGCGCTGCAAGCACTCAAGCAAGAAGATTCATTCAAGCAGGCCATGCGTGAATTTCGCGATCAAGACAAGCGTCTGTATCGGGCCGCGAAATTACGCTGGCAGGGGGCTAGAGACGAGGGTGTCGCCGTCGCCGCGGCCAACGCCTTGATCGCCACGGCTCGTGCGCTGCTTGATCAAGAACAGATTGCGGTCAATCGTGTGGTGGAATTGGATCGTGCGTGGGCCGCGCTGAATGGTGAATGGCTCGATGCCACTGCGCCGCTTGAATTTGCCGCTCTCAGCGCCCAGCTCGGGGCGAAGGTGCGCGCCCATGGCGAGCGTGCGCAATCGTTCAGCGGTTGGCTGAGCGCGGTGGACAATGTCATTGAACAATTGACAGCGATTCTGCCCGGTGTCGCGCACGGTGATCTCCCACCTGCGGCATCCGAAACCTTGGCGGTGAGCTTGCTGGAACAGCTGGGCAACGTCCCCGATCACGGCGATGCGCACTGCATCGAGAAAACCGACCTTGCCAATCGGCTGCTGGCGCTGGCTTTTAGCGTGGTGCAACGCGCGAAATTTCTACAAACGTTGCCCGTGCCGGGCATGGCTGAGGCTGCCAGCGAGAAAGCATTAATCGAACAGTGGCGAGAGTTCCCAGAACCGGGGGAAGGGAATAGGGACGAACTGCACAGCGTTCTTGCGCAGCGTTTCGCCCATTGGCGCAATGCCAGCAACGATGCGCGCAAACGCGAACACGATTTGCACGGTTCACGGGAACGCGAACGGCGCACGGAACAAAACCAACTGCATTTGAGTGCGATACAGCGCGATATCGAAGCGGCTGAAGCGGCGCATGTGGGCGGGCACGTCGCAGATCTAACCCGTTTGCTAACGGTGATCGACCAGGCACTCAAGCGTGGGTCAGCGAATACCGCGCTCAATCAGCGCATCGAATTCCTCCGGCATGAGCAGATTCGGCTGCACGACTGGCAGCGCTGGAGCGATGGACAGAGCCGCCAGCAACTCGCCGCCGAGGCGCATGAATTGGCCCGACTCGCCAGCGGCAAAATTGCCGTCAAGGTACATGCCGAGGCGATCAGCAAATTGCGCGAGCGCTGGAAGGAACTGGACAAGCTGGGCGGCGGATCCGAGCAGTCGGTATGGCTTGCCTTTGATGGCGCATTGAAGGCCGCCTACGCGCCGGTGGCCGAGCATCTGGATAAACTCAAACTCGCGCGCCAAAGCAATCTCGCGGCGCGCGATCAGATTATCGCCGGACTAATCCAGGCGGCGTTGAAATTCTTCCCCGCTGAACATGAAGGCGTTGCCACGATTGCCCCGTCCGACTGGCGCGCCGTCGCTCAGACCCTTGAGCACGCGCGCAGCGCCTGGCAAAAACTTGGGCCGGTCGAGCACACCGCGCCGCGCAAGGCGCTGCAGGGTGACAACGCGGTCACGACGCGTTATGCCGCCGCGCTGCAAACACTGGAAGCGCCGCTGAAAAACGCCCATGGCCAGGCGCGCACGCAACGTGAACAGCTCATCACGGCAGCGACAGAACTCGGTGGATCGAATCCGTCCGCCCGTGACGTGGTGGACAAGGTGCGAAGGCTCCAAACGCAGTGGCAAGCCGTTGCCAAAGCCGTGCCGTTACCGCGGCACGAGGAAAACGCGCTGTGGACGGCGTTCAAGAAGGCGATCGATGCCGTATTCACGGCTCGGGATGCCGCGCGCGTGGCGAACGAAGCAACCACCAGTGCGCAGCTCAAGGCGCGCGAAGAAATCATCGAAAGTCTGGTGGCAGCCGCCTCGATGGATTCGGCTGCGGATATCAAGCGCGTAGTGGCGGATACGGATGCCGCCTGGCGCGCCGGCGCCGACGTTGGCAGGGCACTGCAAGCTAAGCTGGATACACGCTATCGTGCCGCGCGCGAGGGGGCGACAAAGCGGCTGGGCGAAATTGCGCTCCGCGCATCGCAAGCACGCTTCGACGCGCTCATCGCCGCGATGGCACTTTGCCACGAGCGCGAAGTTCTGGATCCGCCCATCCGAGCCGAACAAAGCGCGGATCTAGAGATCCGCTGGAACGCCATCGAGCATCTGCCCAAAGCCTGGAAAGCCCCGTTAGAAGCGCGTTTTCGCGATACGGCTCACACTCGCGCCGATTCGCTAGGCGCCGCGTCGGCCGCGGCATCCGGCAAACACGCTGAGACTACCTTGGCCGATACTTTGCTGAATCTTGAAATCGCCTGTGGTATCGACACGCCCAGCGATTTTCTTGCCGCTCGGCAACAGCTAAAAATACGCGCACTAAAGAATGCTATGGAAGGTCGGCAAACGGCGAATACGCCGGTAGACTTAGAACGCTGGCTGATCGAGGCCGCTGCTTATCCGCGACCCGATGAGCTCACGCGTGAACGGCTGGCGAAAATCATCGCCGCAGTGAGGCTTGGCCGATCCAACTAGGCCGGAAGGAAGGTTTTTTCGCCACCCCGTTACGGGGCCGGGGTTAGCAGGCTCGTCGTAGGCGATGGGTTGGCATCGTGCGTCCTAGCGCTAGGTTTTTGCTTTGCGACCCGG
>JANMJR010000432.1:0-1537 GCA_031371465.1 Pseudomonadota bacterium | reverse complement strand
TGGCGGAACACCGAGCGCCAACGTTTGTCGTCAAAATCTTTGCCAAGGCCGAAAGTTTTCAACTGGTCGTGACCCAAACTTTTCATGCGCTGCGTCGTCTTGCCAAGCAACACGTCGATCAAATGGCCGGCGCCGAAGCGTTGCCCGGTGCGATAAACCGTCGATAGCGCTTGCCGCGCGGCGAGGCTGCCGTCCCAGGTTTGCGGCGGGTTGATGCAGGTATCGCAGTTGCCGCAGGGCCTGCCCGCTTCGCCGAAATATTGCAGCAGCATTTGCCTGCGACACGTCACCGTCTCGCAATAGCCGAGCATGGCGTCGAGTTTGTGGCGCTCGACGCGCTTGTGGGATTCGTCCGCGTCCGATTGCTCGATCATGCGGCTTAACTGCACCACATCGCTGAGGCCATAGGTCATCCAGGCGTTCGCCGCCTGGCCGTCGCGCCCGGCGCGGCCGGTCTCTTGATAATAGCCTTCGACACTTTTCGGCAAATCCAAATGCGCAACGAAGCGCACGTCGGGCTTGTCAATGCCCATGCCGAACGCGATCGTCGCGACCATGATGATGCCGTCATCACCGAGAAATTTGTCTTGATTGCGCCGTCGCGACTGCGCATCCATGCCGGCGTGATAGGGCAGCGCGGCAATGCCCTGGCTCTTCAGCCAGTGGGCGGTTTCGTCAACTTTTTTGCGTGATAAACAATAGACAATGCCGGCGTCGCCGGGATGCTCTTCGCGCAGAAAACGCAGCAGTTGCTGGCGCGCATCTTGCTTTTCCACAACGGTATAACGGATGTTCGGCCGGTCGAAACTTGAGATGAATATCCGAGCGTCCTCAAGCTTGAGGCGCTTGATCATCTCGCCGCGGGTGAGGTCGTCCGCGGTGGCGGTGAGCGCGATGCGCGGGACGCCGGGAAAACGTTCGTGCAAAATCGAAAGTTGCAAATACTCCGGACGGAAATCGTGACCCCATTGCGACACACAATGGGCTTCGTCAATGGCGAACAGCGCGACGCTCATGCGTTCCAGCAATTGCAAGAAACTGGGTGTTAACAAGCGCTCCGGCGCGACGTAGAGCAAATCGATTTTTCCCGCGAGTGCGTCTCGCTGCACGCGCTCGGATTCGTCGATCAACTGCGTCGAGTTAAGAAAGTCCGCGCGCACGCCGAGCTGCTTCAACTGATCGACTTGGTTTTGCATCAATGCGATCAGCGGCGAAACGACAATGCCTACGCCATCACGCAGCAGCGCGGGGAGCTGATAACACAAGGATTTGCCGCCGCCCGTGGGCATCAACACCAGGGCGTCACCGCCGCTCGCGACTTGGCCGATGATCGCTTCTTGCTCGCCGCGAAAGACTGGGTAGCCAAAGGTTTGGTTGAGTATCGTTAGGGCATCACTCATTTTTATGGGGTATGCCTGGAAAGGCGCGTTCAGATTGTCTTCTGGCTCATGCACCTTGGCGAGCCGCTCTGGTGCTGCAGTTTCAGGCATGTGAATTTTCAAACACCCATTCCATTGTCATTGCGAGCGCCGCGAAG
>JANMJR010000431.1:0-3232 GCA_031371465.1 Pseudomonadota bacterium | reverse complement strand
GCGCACATCGCGCGCAAGTACGACAAAAACTATGCGCACTTCACCACCCGCCAGAACATCCAATACAACTGGCCGAAGCTGGAAGACACGCCGGATATTCTCGCCGATCTCGCATCGGTGGAAATGCATGCGATCCAAACCAGCGGCAATTGCATCCGCAATATCACCAGCGACCATTTTGCCGGCGTAGCGCAAGACGAGATTGTCGATCCGCGGCCGTATTGCGAAGTGCTGCGCCAGTGGTCGACCTTTCATCCCGAGTTCGCTTACCTGCCGCGCAAATTCAAGATCGCCGTGTGTGGCAGCAAGGAAGATCGCGCCGCGACAGCCGTGCACGACATCGGTATTTATTTGCGCCGGGACGACAGCGGTGCGGTGGTGTTGGACGTGTTGGTCGGCGGCGGTTTGGGCCGCACGCCTATCGTCGGCCCAGTGATTAAAAAAGATCTGCCGTGGCAACATATGATGAGTTATTTAGAAGCGGCGTTGCGTGTCTATAACCGTTACGGTCGCCGCGATAATTTGTACAAAGCGCGCATCAAGATTTTAGTGAAGGCATTGACGCCGCAGAAATTCGCCGAAGAAGTCGAAGCCGAATGGCAGCACATCAAGGATGGTCCGGCGACGCTTACGGAACAAGAATTGGCGCGGGTCGCCAAGCATTTCACCGATCCGAACTACGAATTTCTCGGCGCGGTGGATGCCGGTTTCTATCAACATTTGAGCCAAGACAAAGCCTTCGCGACTTGGGTAAGGCGTTCCGCCCATCCCCATCGCGTGCCCGGTTATCGCAGCGTAACACTGTCGTTAAAACCAATGGGCGTTGCACCCGGCGATTTGACCGATGCGCAAATGGATCACGTGGCCAATCTCGCTGACGAGTTCAGCTTCGGCGAACTGCGCGTGTCCCACGAACAGAATTTGATCTTGGCGGACGTTAAACAAAGCGATCTGTTCGATCTCTGGCAACAAGCAAAAGCCATTGGCCTGGCAACACCGAATATCGGTCTGATTAACGATATCGTCTGCTGTCCCGGTGGCGATTTTTGCTCGCTGGCCAATGCGAAATCGCTCCCGATCGCCGATTCGATTCAGCAGCGTTTTGAGAACCTCGATTATCAGCACGACATCGGCGAACTGGATCTGAATATTTCCGGTTGCATGAATTCCTGCGGCCACCACCATGTCGCGCACATCGGCATTCTCGGTGTCGATAAGGGCGGTTCCGAGTGGTATCAGATCAGCATCGGGGGGCATTCCGGCCGCGCGCTCGACGACAGCGGACGCACGCTGCCGACGGCGCTGGGCGATGTGATCGGCCCATCGTTTGCCGCGGCGGATGTGCCCGACGTGATCGAAAATTTGGTAAAAACTTATCTTGCGAATCGCTACGAGGACGAGCAATTCGTCGACACCGTCGGTCGCCTCGGCATCGAGCCATTCAAGATCGGCGTATATGGCGAAAAAGGACATGTAAAGGTGGCTGCCCATGCCTAAGATTATTCGCGACGGCGCGATTTTCGACGATCAGTGGATCGCTCTTGAGTCTGACGAGGCCGCGCCGATACCCAGCGCCACGCAAGCGCCGTGTCTAATTGTTCCCGTCAAAGTCTGGCAAGCCAAGCGTGAAGCACTATTGGCGCGCGACGGACAGCTTGGATTGTTGCTCGAGACCAATGACGAACCCGCGCCCATCGGAGCCGATGTCGCGCTGTTCAGCGTGATTGCCATCAACTTTGCTAAATTTACCGATGGCCGTGGCTATTCGCTGTGCCGCTTGCTGCGCGACCGCTATCGCTATAGCGGCGAACTTCGCGCCGTCGGCGATGTTCTGCAAGATCAATTATTTTACTTAAAGCGCAGTGGTTTCAACGCATTTGCGGTGCGCGCCGACAAGAGCATCGACGCCGCGTTGAAGAGCCTAAACGACTTCAGCGAAACTTATCAGGGTGCGTGGGATCAGCCCTTGCCGCTGTTCAAACGTCGCGCCATTGCCACCGTTAACTAAGACGAACGAATATGTCATTCGCCCAAAGACTACTAGAGACTCAGCAAACCCTTAAACAAATCGCGGCGGATCATGCGTCGGTGGCCTTTGCCAATAGCCTGGGTACTGAAGACATGGTGCTGATGGATCTCCTCACCAAACATGCGCCGACGATCGAGATTTTTTCCATCGACACGGGCCGTTTGCCAGTCGAAACCTATGATCTGATCGAGCGCGCCATCAAGCACTATCGGCGTAAGATCATAGTGTATTTTCCCGAACAGGGCGCCGTTGAAAATTTCGTTCGTATTAACGGTATCAACGGTTTTCGCGACAGCGTAGCGCAGCGACAAGATTGCTGCCACGCGCGCAAGGTCGAGCCGTTAAAGCGGGCACTGAAGGGAAGATCCGCATGGATTACCGGTTTGCGTCGGGCGCAAGCGGTCACGCGCGAAAATCTGAGCATTGCGGAATTCGATGAGGCCAACGGCCTGCAAAAATACAATCCGCTGATCGAATGGAGCGAAGACGACGTGTGGGACTACATCAACGAATTCGGCGTGCCCTATAACGCATTGCACGATCAAGGTTATCCCAGCATTGGTTGCGCCCCTTGCACCCGCGCCGTCGAGCCGGGCGAAGATGTTCGCGCGGGGCGCTGGTGGTGGGAGAGCGCAGAACAAAAGGAGTGTGGATTACACGTGAAGAACACGGACGAGCATCACGCTGTCACAGTCTCGTAACAAACTCATACTATAAAAAATGTTAGCCACTTTAGAAGAAAATACTTTGGACTCCATGACTGTTACGGTCGGCGCCGCCCGGCCCGCCACTCGCATCAGCCATCTCGATTGGTTGGAAGCCGAGGCGATCCACATCATGCGCGAGGTTGCCGCGGAATGCAGCAATCCGGTGTTATTTTTCTCCGGCGGCAAAGACTCAATTGTGATGCTGCGCCTGGCGGAAAAAGCGTTTCGTCCGGGAAAATTTCCGTTCCCGTTGATGCACATCGATACCGGTCACAATTTTCCGGAAGTGATTCAGTTTCGCGACCAGCGTGCCGCCGACTTGGGCGAGCGCTTAGTCGTGCGCTCGCGGGAAGTCTCCATGGCAAAAGGCCGCATTCGCTTGCGCCGCCCCGACGAGAGCCGCAACGCCTATCAAAGCATCACGCTGCTCGATGCGATCAATGAATTTGGTTTCGACGCCTGCTTCGGCGGTGCGCGCCGCGACGAAGAAAAAGCC
>JANMJR010000405.1:0-29779 GCA_031371465.1 Pseudomonadota bacterium | reverse complement strand
AGTACTTCTGGCAGCGCTGGCATAATCCGCGAGGACGAGCCAACGCGCTACGCCGCCTCGGGGTGCGAGGACGGGGTATTGGGGTGGCTTGGAGCCGTCGCGGGGCGTGGCCGATGGCCCGCCATGTGGTGGTTCAACAAGCGCTCAAGACCGCGCGCCTTAACCGTGCTGGCTTTGGACTTCCATGGGAACTCGCGAGCAAGCCGTGAGGCTAAGCTTGCTGGACTCAACCGCCGTATGCGGAAAACCGCACGTACGGTGGTGTGGGAGGACTGACGGGCGCAATCCCGTCAGTCCGACCCTACTCATGATTTTTTGTTGCTGGAAAAGTTGTGCGTTGATGTCACGATCACGTCCCGCGTCCGGGAATCCACTGAGTCCCCGCCAGCGGCACGCCGGCCATAGCGGCCGCTTCGATCGTCAGCGCCACCAAATCTTCGCGCTCCAGATGATGCACGTCGCCTTTGCCGCAGGCGCGGGCGAGGGTGGTGAGTTCCATGTTCATAGTCTGGAAATAATTCTTTAGTCGCTTCGCGCCGACGGCGGGTTCCAGACGCAGTTCCAATTCCGCATCTTGCGTGGTCACGCCGACCGGGCATTTGCCGGTGTGGCAGTGGTGGCAAAAGCCCGGGGCCGTGCCGATTTTTTCGTAGTCGGCCGTGGCGTCGATGTGTTCGCCGTTATGCAGGTAGGTGTCGCTGTTGCAGCCCAGCGCCATCAGCACGCCTTGGCCGACGGATACGGCGTCGGCGCCGAGCGCGAGCGCCTTGGCGACATCGGCGCCGGTGCGGATACCGCCGGAGACGATAAGCTGTACCTTGTCTTTCATGTTCATATCTTCGAGCGCATCGACTGCTTGGCGCACCGCGGCAAGTGTAGGAATGCCGACGTTTTCGATGAACACCGTTTGTGTCGCTGCCGTCCCGCCTTGCATGCCATCGACGACGATCACGTCAGCGCCGGCATGCACGCACAACTTCACATCGTGGAACACGCGCGTCGCGCCAATTTTGACGTAAATCGGAATCTGCCAATCGGTAAGTTCGCGCAGCTCGTTAATCTTGATGGTGAGGTCATCCGGGCCGGTCCAATCGGGATGGCGACACGCGGAACGCTGATCGATGCCGGCGGGCAAGGTGCGCATTTTCGCGACACGCGGATTCACTTTTTGGCCAAGCAACATCCCGCCACCACCGGGCTTTGCACCCTGGCCGATCACGACTTCGATGGCGTCCGCTTGGCGCACGTGGTCTGGATTGAAACCGTAGCGCGACGGGAGACATTGATACACCAAAGTCCTCGACGAGCGGCGTTCTTCTTCCGTCATGCCGCCGTCGCCGGTCGTCGTCGATGTGCCGAGTTCCCGTGCCGCTGTACCGAGTGCTTCCTTGACGCGCGCCGAGAGCGAACCGAAGCTCATGCCTGCGACTGTAATGGGAATGTCGAGCTCGACGGGTTTTTTCGCGAAGCGCGTGCCGAGGATGGTTTTCGTCGAGCACTTTTCGCGATAACCTTCCAGGGGATAGCGTGAAATGGACGCGGCGAGAAATACCAAATCATCAAAGGTCGGCAACGCGCGTTTCGCGCCGAGCCCGCGAATTTCATACAGCCCCGTCGCCGCGGCATGTTGAATGTAATCGAGGATGCGGCGATCGTAGGTGAAGCTTTGTTCGGTCAGCAAGCGTTTAGTCATTTCAATATTCCTGATTAGCGTCGGCGTTCCAGTTATACAAACGCTTCGCGGACGCGACACGTTTGAATTCTTTCGAGCTGAATTTAAAACCCGCTTGGTCGAGCAATGCCGACAGTTTTTGATGATCGGCGTCGGTCATCTCTTCGATGCGCGCGTCGGCGCCGAGGCTTTTGATTTTGCCGCGCATGTAGATCACCGCTTCGTACAAGGAATCGCCGAGGGCGTGACCGGCATCGCCGCACACCACCATCGTCCCTGCTTGCGCCATGAAGCAGGAAAAGTTGCCGACGTCACCACCGACTACGATGTCCAAACCCTTGAGCGAAATCCCACAACGCAAGCTGGCATCGCCCTCGATAATCAAGGTGCCGCCGTGACCCGTGGCGCCGGCGGATTCCGAGGCGAAACCTTTCACGCGCACCGTGCCGGACATCATGTTTTCTGCGACGCCCCAGCCAACATTGCCGTGCACCGTCACGTTGGCCTGCTTGTTCATACCCGCCGTGTAGTAACCAGCGTGACCATGGATGTCGATATTCACCGGTGCATCGACGCCGACGGCGATGTTGTGCGCGCCTTCGGGGTTGAGCACATCGACTTGCTTGACGCCGTTTTTAGCGAGGTCGTGGTGCAGATATTGGTTGAGCTCACGCAGCGTTTGCTGCGCGAGATCGAAGCTGGTCTTTTCCATAGCGCTATACTTTCCAGATATACAATTCTTCCGGCATCGGCTCGAACAATTTGGCGTTTTTGATGCCCGGCAATTTTGCCAACGAGCGAAACTCCGACGAAATCGCAACGTACTCGTCTGTCTCGGCGACGATGGCGGGCTTGCAAGCATAGGGATCACGCACCAAGGCCATCTCATTTTTCGTGCCCATCAAGAACGTGTAGAAGCCATCGAGTTCTTCAAAGCCTTTCTTCAATGCGGTGGCCAGATCATCGCCTTCGCGCATACGCCATTCGAGATAACGGCATGCGGCTTCCGTATCGTTGTCGGTTTCGAAATGAACGCCTAGGGGCTCGAGCTTGCGGCGAATTTGATAGGGATTTGAAAGCGAACCGTTATGCACCAAACAAAAATCCGCGCCGGCGGTGAAAGGGTGAGCACGATCGGGCGTAACCGCGGATTCCGTCGCCATGCGCGTGTGGCCAATCAAGTGCGTGCCCTGCAAGCTTTTGAAATCGTAGCGAGCCGCGACTTCACCGGGTGTGCCGATGTCTTTGTACAAATCCATCGAACGGCCCATCGATAGTACATGCAATTCTGGATAGTGCGCCTTAAGCCAAGTTTTCACGACGCCGGACTCGAGATGAGAGATCAGGATGCCATGATTGCCTTTCTCAATGATCTCGACAGCCGAACCCAGGTGGTGATTGAAATCGCGCTCGACCGCAGTCCAGTCGTAATCCATCGCCGGTGCGTGCAGGCTATATTTGAATTCGTTGGCGCCGGCTTCTTTGGTGTAAACGGCAAGGCCGGCCGAGTCGGGCCCACGCTCGGTCATGCCGAGTAACATCGGCATCATCCACTCGCCGAGGTGATTGCGCAGTTCCGGTTTTTTGATTAGCAGTCCTACGATTCCACACATTTGAAATACTCCAAGTAATTTATTAATGCCATGGCTGGGCGGCGCTTCGGGATTGCCGTTTCACGATGCCGTGCCTGAGACGTAATGGACAAAATTAAATGTCATCGCGACTAAAAAAACTCCACATAGCGATTCAATTCCCACTCCGACACATGACGGGAATATTCCACCCATTCCATGCGTTTCAATTCGACAAATTCCTTCGCTAAATCCGGTCCAAGCGCATCGCAAATGACCTTGTCCTTTTCCAATGCATCGATCGATTCCTTCAAACTTTGCGGCAACACCGAAACGCCGCGTTTCTTCAAATCCGCCGCGGAATAGGTGTAAAGATTGTCGTTATTCGGCGCACCCGGATCGAGCTTGCGTTCCACGCCATCCAAACCCGCGGCGATAATTGCCGAGGTCACCAAATACGGGTTCGAGCCCAGATCAGGTAAGCGCATTTCCAAGCGGCCGTAGGGAACGCGCACCATCGACGTGCGATTGTTGTTGCCGTAAGCCACGTACGCGGGCGCCCAGGTCGCGCCGGATAGCGCGCGACCGACTACCAATCGTTTGTAGGAGTTGATTGTCGGTGCGCAGATCGCGGTAAGCGCCGGTGCGTGTGCGAGTAGGCCGCCCAAAAAATGATAAGCGAGTTTTGATAGGCCTAAACCATTCTTGTCGGAATCATCATGAAAAATATTTTTCACTTTAGCGTCGCCGATGGACATGTGATAGTGGCCGCCCGAGCCGGTGCGGTTCGCGAAGGGCTTAGGCATAAACGTGCAGATCATCCCGTGTTTCTTTGCTATTTCTGTCGCTGCCATTTTGAACAGAATTAAATTGTCAGCAGACGTTAGGCAGTCGGTGTAGGTGTAGTTGATTTCGAATTGACCGTTGCCGTCCTCGTGATCGATTTGATAAACGTCCAGGCCGATTTGCATAAGGGCGTCGACCAGTTCTTCCAAATACGCCGCGCTACGCGATAGGCCTTTGTAGTCGTAGCAGGGTTTATCGAGCGTGTCGCTGTCGTCGGCGGGGACCAGCTTGCCGGCTGCGTTTTTCTTCAGCAAAAAAAACTCCGGCTCGATGCCGGTGTAGAGCGTCCAATTACGTTTTTTCAATCGTTCCAATTGGCGTTTCAACACCACGCGCGAATCGAACGAATAGGGCTTGCCGTGCACATGCCCGTCGCACACCATGCGCGCGTATCCGGGCATCCAGGGCAGTTCGCAAATGCGGCCGGGCTCGCCGACCGCCATGTAATCGGGGCCTTCCGGGCCCATGCCAAAGCCCCACATGGCAAATCCCGCAAATCCCGCGCCGGCGCCGACCAGATCATCGTAGTGTCCGGACGGCATCGCTTTGGATTTGGCCGCGCCGTGGATGTCCACGAACTGTGCCAGGATGAACTTGACGTTCTTTTCCTTTAACCACTTTTTGGCTTCGCTAGGCTTCATTGCTTTCCCCTTCTACTGAGCGATTAAGTATTTTTCACGACTGTTCTGGATTAATGTTAGGTGAGATGGTGGCCAATCCGACGGCGCCGCCGCCGAGTTCTTCCGCAATTTCGCGCAGGTGTTCCCACAAATAAACGGCATAAGTTGCGTCACACCAAAGCTGATAGAACGGCACGTTGTTCCGCGCGCCTGGGATCAGCAATACCGATACGCCGATTATCGAGGTCATGACAATAGGGCGGGTGGCCAGATTGATCGCGGCGAAATTAAAGCTGCAGGTTTGCAATAGCAGTTCATTGACCAACGGACCGCTGAGCGCGATCGCCGCATCTTGCCGCAACACCGGCGTGACACCCGGCACGCCGCGGCCCAATTGCGTGTGAATGCGATCGGCATAATCCTGCCCGGCATTATCTTCGATGAAAAATTCGCTCGCGGCGAGCCGAGCGATCAGGCCGCATTTGCCCAGCGGCGCCCATTGGTTAATTGCCGTGGGCGGCTCGATGTCGACGGACTTGAGCCACGCTTCGGCGTCAAGGCCTTTGAGTCCGCAACGCTTCAGGTGAGATAGATCCGCCAGCGCGATGGTTTGTAGCTTGGCGCGATCCTCCGTCGGCGTACCGATATGGGACGCAACTTGCATTTGGTTGATCGTAGTCCACTGCGCGGCTGCGAGTGCGTCGTGCAATGGGCTGGCGCGAAGTGGCGCGTTCACGCTGCCGCCTTTGCCGTTGGCGCCGCCTCGGACTTCTGACGTGCACCATCCGGATCATAAAACGGCGGTTTCACAATCGTAGCTTCGACCAGTGTGCCGCCGTCGATGCGTATCATGAATTTTCCGCCGATATTCGCGAGGCTGGGTGTCAGGTAGGCGAGACCGATTACCTGGCCCAAGGCTTCGCTCAGTGCGACGCTGGTGACGCGCCCCGCCATGTTGTCGCCGTCAATAACCAAGTGGCACTCTTTGGGCGACGCGCCCGCGTAGGATCTATCCAGGACGAATGCGATCAACACTTGCCGCAACGGTTTGGACTGAATAATTTTCAAACTGCGCTGGCCGACGAAGAAGGGTTTGTCCATTTTCACCGCGAAGCCGGACGCCGCTTCAAAAGGCGAGGTCAAGCCGTCGGTATCCTGGCCGATGATGACGTGACCTTTTTCCAGGCGTAACAAACGTTGAGCTTCGACGCCGAAGGCGCGAATGCTAAAGCGTTGGCCGGCTTGCATCAGCATGTCCCACAACGCAACGCCATATTCTGCAGGAACGTGAATCTCGTAGCCGACTTCGCCGACGAAGCCGACACGCAGCAATCGCGCCCGTATGCCACCGACGTTTCCTTCGCGCGCGCCCAGATAAGGAAAAGCTACATCTGCGACATCGAAATCCGTCAAAGCCTGCAATACCTCGCGTGAGCGCGGGCCGGCAAGATTCACCGCCGCATAGTGGCCGGTGACATTAACGATACCGACATTCAAGCGCCATATGGTATTTAGCCGTGTGAGTTCGCGGTACACCGTGGCCGAACCGGTGGTGGTCGTCGTGAAATAAAAGTGCTGCTCGGCTAATCGCGCGACCACGCCGTCGTCCATCATCACGCCGGACTCGTCGCACATCACCGCGTAGCGCGTCATCCCCACTTTCATGTTGGCAAAGCGCCCAGTGTAGACGCGCTCCAAAAATTGCGCTGCGTTAGTGCCGTAGACTTCGAGTTTTCCGAGCGTACCGACGTCGATCAATCCGAGACTTTGGCGAACGGCGCGAACTTCTTCGCGCACCGCTTCGTCCTTGGATTTGCCGTGGACTTGGTAGTACTCGGGTCGCAGCCACGCGGCCGCTTGCATGAGCTTGGCGTTCAGCGCCGAGTGGCGGCTATGCATAGGCGTGACGCGCTCGGGATAAAAACTGCGTCCGGCCAAGTGCGACAACGGCACGGGATGAAAAAACGGCCGCGCCGTCGTCGTGCCGATTTCCTGAATCGGCTTGCCGGTGATCTTCGCCAAGATACGAAGCGCGTTCATATTTGAATGCTTGCCCTGGCTGGGGCCCATCCCGACCGTGGTGTAGCGCTTCATCAGTTCGATATTGTCGAACCCTTCTTGCGCGGCGTTTATAAAATCCTTGACTTGAATATCCTCGTCGAAATCGACGAAGTTTTTTCCCTTCGGATGGTCGATAATCGGGTATGGATGCGTCGGAGACGAGACCTCTGCCGGTACGATAGCCGGACCGACTGGTGCGCCAAGACCCAAGTAGCGCGCGGCTTCCAGACCGGCTCGTTCACCATCACGGATTTTTCCTTGCATGAAATAAGCGCCATTGGCGCGTCCTGCAGCAAACACGCCGGGCGGAAGTTGCGACGGAACAAACTGTTCGACGATTGGATCGTAGCGGCTTTTTATTCCCGCTTGATAGAGCAAATTAAGCGCCGGCGCGAAGCCGACACTCATGGCCACACCATCGCACTGAATAGTTTGCGCGGCATGCATTTGTGGTTCGCCGTTGGCGGCAACCGGGCAAACCGTCAGCGCGGCAACATTGTCTTTCGCGCGGTTTGCGAGCGCCTCGTAAATGCAAAAACCTTTTAATATTTTAATGCCCGCTTTCTGCACTCTTGCGGCGAACTCCGACACGTCGCCTTGGGCACGCAAATCCACCAGCGCCGTGACAGAAATTCCATGGCCGTGAAAATCCAGCGCCGCACGATAACCTTCGGTATTCGCGCTAAGCACCACCACGCGGTCGAAAGGCTTTACAGCATAGTGATAGATCAGGCGCTGCGCCGCAGAGGCGAGCATGATGCCAGGGAGATCATTGTTGCGAAATACCGCAGGTTGTTCGAAGGCGCCGGCGGCGATAATCACTGCGCGCGCCCGCATTTTTGTTATCTTGTGTTTATCCACCAGTGGTATCCAGTGGTCGCCGTAATAGCCTGCGGCTTCTGTGGCCAACAGCACTCGTATGTTGCGGCGCTGGTGCACGGCGCGGAGCAATTCGTCAAGTGCTCGGGCGACATGGTCGTCGACGCCGCGCTGGTAGGTGAGGCTACCGCCCGCTTGGGGATTTTCATCGACCAGAACCACTTGCGCGTCGGCATCTGCCGCAGTGATCGCTGCCGATAGCCCCGACGGACCGGCGCCGATAATCAACACATCGCAAAAATCGTAGCGCTTTGGCGTTTTAACACGCGGCGCGCCAAACTTAATTTCACCGAGGCCCGATGTATTGCGTATCGTGCGTTCCCATTTTGGGAAGAACGACTTCGGCGTGTGAAACGCTTTGTAATAAAAACCGACTGGCATAAATGGCGAAAGCTTGTCCATGATCGCCAATCGGTCTGCGCGCAAACCGCCGCGCGTGTTGATGGCGATGGCGTTCATGCCTTGTTCGAGCGGCGTCACATCGGCGCGCAAGTTTAATTTATCGCCGACTTGCACCATGGTGTTCACATCGTGATTCGCCATCGACGCAATGCCGCGCAGTCGATGGTATTTAAAGCTGCGCCCCATGGCGCGCACGCCCGCGGCATGCAGCGCGCTGGAAAGCGTATCGCCGACAAAACCCGAATAGCGCTGGCCTTCAAACGTAAACTCGAGCGGTTTGTTGCGATCGATCCATTCTCCGGCGACGGTTGGCAGGCGTTTGCTCACGCGGTCTCCTGGCCGTACAAATAAGTTCGCTTTACCTCGTCACGCTCCGTGTCGCGTTCGACAACGAACCACACGCCGCTTGGCAGGTGGTACCACCATTCTTTTTTGATGCCCGGGGCGCCGTTGCGATTGAATACGTAGTCGGCCCACTGATCGTCGTTCGCCGTTTCCGGATTCGGCATATCGCGTATCTCGCCCCAGTAGAAAAACTCTGAAACCGGACGGAGGCCGTTGATCGGGCAGCGCAGTAACTTCATTCTAAGTCTGTGAAAAGTGAAGGGTGAAGAGTGAAACGAAAAAACTTTTAGTGCCCGACACTGGCTGCTCCCTTTTCCCCAGTTAGTTTAAAGTCTTTGAAACGCGATAGCGTGAAGCCTCGGATCAACTCGTGATTCTCATCCTTCGCGATCGTGTAGGACATCGTTTTGCCGGCGACGGGCGTCGCCTTAAAGCCCCAAGTGCCCCAGCCGGAATCGAGGTAAAAACCGGTGACCTGCGTTTTGCCCATAATAGGCGCGAAGTCCGGTGTCATGTCAGCCATGCCGGCCCATTGCCGATTGATTTTCGCGTTCGACAAAAACGGAAACATATCGAGCATGTGGGACGCCAGGCCTTCGGCGAAATCGAGTGTGGAGCGGGTGTTATGCAATTCATAGGGATCGAGCGAGGCGCCCATCACCAACTCGCCGCGCGCCGACTGGCTGACGTACACATGCAAACTGCCGGAAACGAGAATCGGGTCGAGCCAGGGTTTCATCGGCTCGGTGACCATGGCTTGCAACGGGTGTATATAAAGCGGCGTGCGCATATCGAGCATCTTGGTGATGCGCGGTGTGGAGCCGGCGACGGCGCACAACACCTTGCGCGTCGAGATATAACCGCGATTAGTTTTGACGCCCTTGATCTCGCCGCCCTCAACGTCGATACCGAGTACTTCGGTCTGCTGATGAATTTCCACGCCGCGCTGGTCGGCGCCGCGGCCATAACCCCATGCCACGGCATCGTGGCGTGCGATGGCGCCCGGCGCGTGATACAGCGCGCCGAGGATGGGTGCATGACCGGCGCAGGTGATGTCCATTTGCGGACAGGCTTTTTGCACGTCATCGGCATACACCACTTCGCTGTCGACCCCCAAATGTTTGTTCACTTCGGCGCGCCAACGCGAGGTGCGCATCGCCGAATCCGTATGCGCGAGCGTGAAATGGCCACGAGTGGAATAGAACAAATTCAAATCGAAATCGGCCGACAGGTCTTGCCAGAGTTTGACGCTTTGATCGTAGAACGCCACGCCTTCCGGCGTCAGGTAATTAGAGCGAATGATGGTCGTGTTACGACCGGTGTTGCCGCCGCCGATGTAGCCCTTCTCCAGCACCGCGATATTGCTGATGCCATGATCCCGCGCCAAATAATAGGCGGACGCCAGCCCATGTCCGCCCGCGCCAATGATTACCACGTCATAGCTGGATTTCAACTTGTCGTGCGCACGAAACATGCGCGGCTCCGGGTGGTTGGCATTGAGCGCGAAACGCAGTAGGCGGTAAGGCATGGAAGCGATATTGGCAAAAATTGTTTCAGGTAATATTATGCAACTAAAGTTCTTGATGGTAAACAGCTAATTGGCGTTCGGCGCTGCCAAGTATGAGTATCGGTCGTTGTAGTTTATCAAGAGAAATTTTAAAACCCACGCTGAAGCAATGGCGCGAGGTGAGCGGCTACAACACATCGATGAGGCGCAGCGCGAAACCTGCGCAGCGGGTGGAATACGCGAGGGGAATGTTAATGCGTGTTTGCGGCGTTCAACTCGCGCGTTTTGCCTTTGCCATCGACCGTTAGCAGCGTAACCGGCCGGCGCCAGACGCGAGCGACATATTTAAGCACTTTATTGGCGCGCTCAATATCTAGGCCGCGGCCATCATCGCCATGATCATGCTGCAACACTAGACTGCCATCGTTCTTCATTTCCGTCACGGCGATCCGCGGTGCGCCGTAGTTGAATTTATTGCCGATGATGGATTCGCGCACGGCGTTGATGTCGCGATTTAGCACCTTGATTTCGCCGTCTTGTTTGGCCTGATAGACGAATAGACCGAGCTTGTCGGCGAGTTCGGCATTCAAGTGATTGCGCACGAAGCCGAAGTCGTCTTCTTCGCGGCAGATGCGGCGCGCTGCGTCGATGCCATGCTTCTCAATAATATGCTCCCACATGGAAAAGCCAAGATGGTAGGGGTTCACCGCCAGCGCCGTTTGTTCGTCACCAGCAATGGGGCGCACGACATCGGAGTGCGCTTTGATCGCGCTCAAATACAATTCCTGCGGCAGAAAATCCGCTTCGCGCAGCAGTCGCGCATGCCAGTAGGAGGCCCAACCTTCGTTCATGATTTGGCAGGCGAACACGGGATAAAAATAAAATGACTCCTCGCGTACGGCGAGAAAAATATCGCGTTCCCATTCCTCCAACTCGGGCGCGTAGTTGGCGATGAACCACAGCAAATCGTATTCAGGGTGCGGCGGGAGCGCCATCGGGCGCGGCGCTTCGGGCAGCGCACGCCCCGGCGCGCCCTCACCGGGCAAGGTGGCGAAGCGTGCCTGGAAGCCGGCCTCCGGTGGGGATTCTGCCTTGATTGCTGTTGCGGCATAACGCATGCGATGCAATTCGTGATGGGAATCCACATGGGGTTCAAGCGCCAACGCCGCATCCATGACGGCTTCGACTTTGGCGATGCCGTGTTTGGCGAATGCTTGCTCGATGCGATTCGCATGGGCCGCCGCTTGCTCGACAATGTGGCCGCCGGCCATTTCGTGATGGCGTGCGAAGAGTTGATTATTTTTCGAAAAATCCGCGTGGCCTAACACGTGCGCGGTGACCAGCGCATTCTCCGCCATGGTATTGGTGTTCACGAGATAGGCATGGCAAGGATCGCCGGGAAACATCACTTCGAAAATATGCGAGTGGCCCATGGTTTGGCGAATCATTTGATGAATGTAACGCACGCCGAAGGACCAGTGCGGCATGCGCACCGGCAAACCATAGGACGCGATTTCCAACATGAAGCTGGGCGGCGCTAATTCGAAATCGACGGCATAATAATCCAGGCCGAGCTTTCGCGCCAACGCTTCGATTTGCTCAGCATAGGAATTCAGCGTCGTCATACGGTGGCTGCCTGCTCTTGAAAAAACGTGCGAATGGCGTTCCAAATATCTTCGTGGCGCGACAGATAAGCATAACTGACGGGTAAGCCGTCGCGGCGCAAATCGGCGGCGATTTGTGCAAGTTCGGTTTGTGCTGCGCCGGGGCCCACCATGCCGGTTTGCGCATAGCCGATGTAGTTTATTTGCTGCGCAAGTTCAGTGAGCAGGGCCGTTGCCGGTGCGCGATCTTCGCGAAAATTTTCGCCATCGGACGCGTAGAACAAATAGCGGTTGTAGCGGCTCGCTTCAAAGCGTTCGTTGAAAATATCGAGACTTAATCGAAACACCGATGACGCGACCGTACCGCCTGTGCCGCTGGCCTTAAAAAACTCCTGCTCGGTAAATTCCCACGCGTCATCGGTGTGGGCGAGGAACACGGTTTCAACGTGGGCGTACTCACGGCGAATGCCTTGCAATGCGAAAAAGAAAAAAGTTTTCGCCAGCTTGCGCTGGGTTTCATTCATGCTGCCGGAGACATCCACGGCGAATATGACGGCGGCATGATTCGATGGCTTCGGCTTCTGGGTGATCTGGCGAAAGCGCAGATCATCGTTAGTAAACGCTGCGGCGTCAGGTTGCACGGCGCGGCGCTTGATCGCTTCTTTCATGGTGCGGCGCCGATCAAGGCGCGCGCGCGGGCCGTGTTTATCCCAGCCTTCGCGCACCCAATCGTCGTCGTTGATCGCGTGGCTCTGTTTGGGCTTAATATCTGGCAGTTTTAATTCTTCCCAGAGCCAATCGACGATTTCATCCATTTGAAATTCCATCGCCAGTTGGAATTCACCTTTGGCATTGCCACCGCGTCCGGCATCGTCACCATCTCCGGGATCTTGGCCGTGGCGCAGCACATCGCCCGGCTCTCCCTTACCTTGGCCGACACCCGTTTGCTCGTCGGCATCGGCGAGACGAAAGCGCGCGTGTTCCAACAATTTAACGGGGATAACAACGGTGCGATCCTGGGTGTTGGTAAGTGCGTCCGGCCCGCTCACGAGATCTGGTAGGCTTTGCTTAACAGCGTCGCGGACTTTCTCGTTATGCCGCAACCAGTCCCGCGCGCCGCGGGAGAACAAGTCGTACCAAGGCGATTCGGCAGCAATATTTCGGAATGGGCTCACTCCGTTTACTCTTGCGCCAACAAGGTCGTGACGTAGTTCAGCGCTTCGCGCGCACTGTGTTGGTCATAGCCGTACTCGTCCACCAACCGTTTTTCGACCACGGAAATTTTCTGCTTGGCCTCTTCGTCGGGGCGGGTCGAAGAACTGACCAAGCGCAACACATCGCGCCGTTGTTCGAATAAATATTGCTCGACCGCATCGTGCAATTGACCGTGGCTGTCGAGGCTGAATTTCTCACCGCGCTTGAACGCGCCCATTGCTTTACGCACCACTTCTTGACGGAACGATTGCTTGCCGGAATCGGAGATGCTGATTTTTTCTTCGACGGAGCGCAAAAAACGCTCGTCCGGTTTACGCTCTTCGTTAGTGATTGGATCTTTAACGGTGCGATTGTCGAGGGCAGCCTCGACTTCGTCCAGATATTTGTTAAGCAAATCCTGCGCCTCCTGTTCGAAGGAAACGAACAACGCCTTGTGCACATCTTCTTTGACCCAGCGATTGTAAAAATCCTTGCGTGCAATGACCAGAAAATCGACCCACTTACGCTTTTTCTTAGCGTCCATGCGCGCATCGGATTCGATGGAATCTTTCAGCGCCAGCAACACGTCCATGGTGGTTAGGCTTTTGCGGTCGCTTTGGATAATGGCGTTTGACAATGCGTTGATGACGAAACGCGGCGATACGCCGGATAGCCCTTCATCGGGCGATTTGGCCTTAAGCCGTTCTGCTTCCGAACGGTTCACGCCGTCGACATCTTCGTTTGCATACACTCGCACGCGCTTAGCGAACTCGGCTTCTTTTTGCTCGTTCTCCGTCAAACGCGTTAAGATCGCGAAGGCGGCGGCGACGTGAAGAACGTGCGGATCCAAATGAACTTCTTTAAAGGCTTGAGCGCTGGAGGTGAGCTTTTTGTAGATGCGCGCTTCCTCACGATAGTTCAATGTGTAAGGCACTTGAATAATCACCATCCGATCGAGCAACGCTTCGTTTTCACTTTCCTGTAAAAATTTACGGAACTCGGCGAGATTGGTGTGCGCCAAAATTGTTTCGTCGAGATAAATCAACGGAAAGCGCGCCACCTTGACGTTTTTCTCTTGCGTTAACGTGAGTAGCAAATACAGGAATTCGCGCTTCACTTTCAATATCTCGATCATTTCCAGCAAGCCGCGGCTGGCGGCGTACACCGCCCCGGACCAAGACCAAGCGCGCGGATCGCCTTCGTCACCATACTCCGCAACTTTGGATAGATCGACGGAACCGACCAGATCGGCCAAATCCGCCGTGGTGGGATCGTGGGGCGCGTAGGTGCCGATGCCCATGCGATCGGCTTCGGCGATATAGGTACGCTCGACCGGCATTTTCATAAAGTCGCCAGCGAAGTCAGTTTCTAAACGCGCACGGCAATACGGACAGGTTTCGCCTTGGATCTCAACGCCGTAAGTTTCGCGGAAATTCGCGCGCATCGTGTGCGGCACGAGATGTAACGGTGACTCGTTCACCGGGCAGCCTTGAATGGCGAAAATCGCACCGGCATCGGTATGGCTATATTCTTCCAGGCCGCGTTTGAGCATGATCACCATGCTCGATTTGCCCCCTGACGGCGGACCTAGTAGCAATAACAGGCGTCGGCCTACTTCCGAGCCCGCGCTCGCGGCTTTGAAATAATCCGCCAACCGCGCCAGGGAATCATCGACGCCGAATAATTCGTTGGAGAAAAGTTTGAAGCGAACGGGTCCGTCACCGGCTGTCTCCACACCTTGCCAGCGAATCATGTCCCACATATATTCGTGGCTGGAGCGAGCTACCCCGAGAGGATCTTTCGGCACGATGTTTTCGAGAAAATCAGAAAAAGAACCCGACCAATGGGCCGCGCGATGTTCGCGTGCGTAGGTGGAAAGCGATTGCAGGAAACTACCTTGGCGCTCGCTTGACTGTGAGTTGTTATCATGCGACATAGGATCACCCTTCCCTTATCACGATATTGTCAAAGCATTGACCGGTTTAACGTCAATTCGTTCAATAAAACAAGTATAGAAGATTCAGCGCCTCATGCATTAACGTAATTTGATATTTCTGGCTGACAGTGATGGTTCATTGCTATGCATTTCGCCTTTCGTTAGTATGCGTCTATCCATTTCTCTGATTGGTTTTCTATGAATTCGCCGCTCCAAATGCAGTGCATCGGGTTTGTATCGCCCGGTGGCGCCGAAGTGTTGAGTCTGATCAACCGTCCGCTCCCCGCCGCTAAGCCGGGCGAGGTGCTGATCAAAATTGCGGCCGCTGGCATCAATCGTGCCGATTGTTATCAGCGTCAAGGCGCCTATCCGCCGCCGCCGGGCGCCTCGGATATTCTGGGGCTGGAAGTTTCGGGGACGATTGCGGCACTGGGTGAAGGAGTCATTAATTGGAAGGTCGGCGATAAAGTTTGTGCTCTCGTTTCCGGTGGCGGCTACGCGCAATATTGCACTGCACACAGCGGTAGTTGTTTTGCGATTCCGAAGGGTTACGATTGGGTCAAAGCCGCTGCCTTGCCGGAAGCCTGCATGACGGTGTGGAGCAACGTCTGGATGCGTGCCGGCTTAAAACCGGGCGAAACATTGCTGGTGCAAGGCGGTTCCAGCGGCATCGGCACCACGGCGATTCAATTGGCGAAGGCCATGGGTCATCGCGTCTTCGTCACCGCCGGCAGCGCCGAAAAATGCGCAGCCTGTGAAAAGCTCGGCGCGGAAAAAGCGATCAATTACCACACCGAAGATTTTGTCGAAGTCGTCAAGAAACTCACCGAGGGCCACGGGGTCAGTGTGATTCTAGACATGGTGGGTGGGGATTATATTCCGCGCGAGCTCAACGCCTTGGCCGAAGAAGGGCGCATCGTGCTGATCGCGTTTCAGCGCGGCATGCAAGCCAGCGTCGATTTGGGACTGATTATGCGCCGTCGCTTAACGGTGACGGGCTCCACCTTACGTGCCCGCGATGAAACGTTTAAAACAAGCGTTGCCAACGCCGTGAAAGAAAAAATTTGGCCACTGCTCGAATCGGGTGAATTGGCGCCAGTTATCAGCGCAACCTTTCCCTTAGCACGCGCAGCCGACGCCCATCGCTTAATGGAATCGAGCCAGCACATCGGCAAAATCATTCTCACGGTAGACCAATAATGAATTGGGATTTTCCCTATCCCTCGCAGCGCATGCCGGTGCTCGCGCGCAACGTCGTTGCGACGTCGCAGCCGCTTGCGGCGCAGGCCGGCATCGAGATGCTGAAAAAAGGCGGGAACGCGGTCGATGCAGCGCTTGCCGCGGCGATTGCGCTGACCGTGGTGGAGCCGAACATGAACGGCATCGGCGCCGACGCCTTTGCTATTGTTTGGGATGGCAAACAATTACAGGGTCTGAATGCGTCCGGTCGCTCGCCGAACGGGTGGAACTTGCGACGTTTCGCCGGGTGGTCCGCGATGCCAACGCTTGGTTGGGACTCGGTCACCGTGCCCGGTGCGGTGTCCGCATGGATGGCCTTGTCGCAGCGTTTCGGTAAGTTGCAGTTTATGGATTTATTCGTGCCGGCGATTGTGTACGCCGACAAGGGCTTTGCCGTCTCGCCGATTACTGCAAAAAATTGGGCGACCCAAGCGGAAAAATATAGTCAATCGCCGGATTTCGCGCCGGCCTTCATGCCCAATGGCCGGCCGCCGAAAGCCGGCGAGCTATTTCGTTTTCCCGATCAAGCCTATAGCCTGAGCATGATCGGCGCGAGCAAGGGTGAGGCGTTTTATCGCGGCGAATTGGCGAAGAAAATAGTCGCCCACAGCCAAGCCCAGGGCGGCGCGCTGGCGCTCGATGACCTCGCCGAGCACCAAGTCGATTGGGACGCGACGATTTCGCAAGACTATCGTGGCGTCACGCTGCACGAAATACCGCCGAACGGGCAAGGCATCGCCGCGCTGATTATGTTGGGCATTCTGCAACATATCGAGTTGTCGAAAGTTGCGCTCGATTCCGTTGATTGCATCCATCTGCAACTGGAAGCAATGAAACTCGCCTTCGCGGATCTATATCATTATGTGGCGGAGGAAAACGCGATGCCCTTCGCGCCGAAGGCATTGCTTGCGCCCGACTATATTGCGAAGCGCGCCAAACTCATCGATCCGAAACGCGCGAATTTTCCGAGTTGGGGTTCGCCGAGCGATATTCCCAAGGGCAGCGAAACGATTTACCTTACCACGGCGGACGCGGGCGGCATGATGGTGTCCTATATTCAGTCCAACTACATGGGCTTTGGTTCCGGCGTGGTGGTGCCGGGGACGGGCATCAGCCTGCAAAATCGCGGCGCGGGATTTAGCCTGGATGCAAACCATCCCAATTGCGTCGCGCCGCGCAAGCGGCCGTTCCACACGATTATTCCCGGCTTCATTACCCGCAACGGCGCGCCGCTGATGAGCTTCGGCGTCATGGGCGCAGCGATGCAGGCCCAGGGCCATGCGCAAATGGTGGTGCGCACCGTGGATTACGGACAAAATCCGCAAGCCGCATCGGACGCGCGGCGCTGGTTTTTGGGCGAGGATCAGTTGGTCTATTTTGAAGAGGGATTTGATCGCACAGTTATCGAACAACTCGTGGCGCGCGGTCACCGTGTCGCCGCCAACGCACCCGCGTTCGGCTGTGGCGGCGCGCAATTAATTTACCAACAAGAAAATGGCATTTACGTCGCCGGATCGGATCATCGCAAGGATGGTCAGGCGGTGGGGTTTTAGTAAACACCTCGCATAATTTGTAGCCTTAGGCCACCCCGTCATTCCCGCGTTGGCGGAAATGACATACTGGGACGGGGGCTGCAGCGGCGATCGCCCTAGGCCACCCTGTCTGCGTGCGGTTCGCAGACCATGCATCGCCAAAATCGAGTATCCATGCGGCTTCTGGCGAGGGTGTTTTTAGGGCTTGATGTAAACGTAACCTTCTCGTGCCTGCAACTGCGCGATCTCAGCGACGCCGGAAGGTACAATTTTCACTTGCGGCAGCACTTGACCTGCGTTCACCTTGAAAAAATCCATGCTGTTCTTGCAAATATCGAACTGCACGCCTTTGCCGGCCAATTCCTCGACCGCCAGGGCGTAGGGATTGCCGTTCTTGTCGGTCGTTCCCTCCATCAAAAGATTAATCCCTTTGAATAGCGCCACCAAGGTGATTTTCGCGCTCGGATCGGCGCGCAGATGGTTGCGGATATTGCCCATGGCGAGCATGCCTTGGGCATCGGTATCCATGACGTGATAGACCACTTTGATCGGCTCGTCGGCCCGAGTGGGAGCAACAGCGAAAATCAATAATAGGCCTAACAGCGATGCCCAACGGGGGGTGTGATCGAACATGATGTTTCTCTCTCCGCGTCGCTAACGATCTCTCACCTTATCGAAAACACCAGGCTTGCGCAATAGATTCGAATGATGGAGATTTGCGACTAGGCACACAAATCGGTTGAGTTTTTTGTCACGTACAAAAAATCTTCAGTTATGACGAATTATTATTGTAATATATTAAAAGTAGAATTATATAAACAGAATGTAAATATCCGATACGTATCAGTTAAAATTAATACTCGGACGTCGCGATACTACAGATTGATAAAGGGGAGATATAACTCTTATCGCAATCAAATAAAGGTTAGAGGGCGTAATTTATGACAACAACAACGCTATTGTTAGCAATTTTAAGTCCGGGGATTGCTTGGGCAAAACGACTATCTCGGGCCTGGGGCTGTGTTGTCGTCGGCGTTTTGTTCGGTTTCGCCGTCTTGACTGCTTTTTTCCAGATACTTCTGCTTTGCTTGCTGGCTACTGCCGCGGCGCTTTATTTTCTTGCCGCCTTTGGCGTTTACATTACCGTAACCGGTAATCAAATAAGGATGGGCCTTGAGCGTATCGGCCGTGGTGATCTGTCCGGTGGCGCGAAAATCGGCTACGAGGCCGTACAGGGTGCGCAGGTTGAACGACTCAACAAAATGAACAAGAACTTGGTCGAACTCGTGACCCAAGTACGGCAGAGTTCGGACAGGATCATGGGCGCCGCTCAAGATGTTGCCCAGGGCAACAATGACCTCGCCGAACGCACGGAACATCAAGCCTCGACCCTCGAAGAAATCGCATCGACCATGGAAGAACTGGCATCGACGATTCAGGAAAATGCTCGCCGTTGCGGTGAGGCCAGCACGCTAACCGATGAATTTTCCGCTAGCGTTTCACGTGGCGCCGATGGTGTGAAAAATGTCGCGCTGACAATGGAACGCATCAACGCCAATGCAAAAAATATTGGTGAGATCGTTGGCTTGATCGAGGGTATCGCGTTTCAAACAAACATTCTTGCCCTTAATGCTAGCGTCGAAGCGGCGCGTGCGGGCGAGCAGGGCCGTGGCTTCGCGGTGGTTGCCAACGAAGTGCGCAACCTCTCACAGCGCAGCGCGCAAGCGGCGAAGGAAATTAAGACGCTTATCAGCGTGTCCACGCAGACGGTGAGCGAAGGCGCGCTTGGCATCCAAGCTACAGCACTAACTATGGATGAAGTGGTCGGCAGCGTACAAATGGTCGCGGACTTGGTGCGCCATATCGCCGTCGCGTCCGAGGAGCAAAGCCAGGCGACGGAAGAAGTGAATCGCGCGATCCTGCAAATGGATGCCGTGACACAACAAAATTCGGCGCTGGTGCAAGAGGCTGCGGCAGCGGCGATGGACTTCGAAAGTGAAGTGCAGCACCTGGACGAAGCCATGGTTCAGTTCCAAACCGATAAAATCCCAGGGCGAGATACGGCCGTGGGTTTGGTCAAACGCGCTATTGCCCATATCGACGCCGTGGGTTTGCAAAAAGCTTGCGACGATTTTGACGATCCCAACGGCAGTTTTATTTTCGACCAATTCTATTTGTCGGTATTCGATCTGAACGGCACGCGCCTGGCGAACGGCATGGAGCCTTGGAAGCGTGGCGAAAACATTCTCGACCTTCGCGATGTCGACGGTAAACCCTATGTGCGTTATAGCGTCGGACGGGCGCGCGACAACGGATTCGGCTGGGTTCAATACAAATGGAAAAATCCGGCTAGCCAACAAGTGGAGCTTAAATCGACTTATTTCGAGTTAGCTCAAGATGCGGTGGTTAATTGCGGCCTCTATTTGGGCAACCGCGGTGTTAGCATGCGGCGGCTTGATCAACGGCGTAGCGACAATCAGCGCGCCGCGTCGCCCGCGCCGCGTTTGACTAAGGCGAAAAATTCTCGCACGGCGTAGATGTTTCGCCGATAATAGCGCTGTCTAAAATTATGTCTGCGCGCCATGCAACAGTACTTGGATTTCCTGCGCCACATTCGTAGCCACGGAATCAAAAAACAAGACCGCACGGGAACCGGCGCCTACAGCGTGTTCGGTTATCAGATGCGCTTCGATTTGAGCGCTGGATTCCCCGTCGTTACCACAAAAAAATTACACCTGCGCTCGATTTTTCACGAGTTGCTGTGGTTTTTGTCGGGTGAAACCAACATCAAATATTTGCGCGATAACGGCGTGACGATTTGGGATGAATGGGCGGATAAACAGGGCAATCTCGGCCCGGTCTATGGCAAGCAATGGCGGCGCTGGGAGACCGGCGACGGCCGCGTGGTCGATCAAATTTCCGATGTCGTTCAGCAGATCAAAACCAATCCCAATTCGCGCCGTTTGCTGGTATCGGCATGGAATGTCGGCGAGTTGCACACCATGGCGCTGCCGCCGTGCCATTTGCTGTTTCAGTTCTATGTCGCCGACGGCAGGCTATCCTGCCAGCTTTACCAGCGCTCCTGCGACGCCGGGCTGGGCGTGCCGTTCAACATTGCATCCTACGCCTTGCTGACGCACTTGATCGCCCAGCAATGCACTTTGCAAGTGGGTGATTTTGTCTGGAGCGGTGGCGATTGCCACATCTATCTGAATCATCTGGATCAGATCGACGAGCAGCTGACCCGCACGCCTTACCCATTGCCTAAACTCGTGCTCAAGCGCAAACCGGAATCGATTTTTGACTACCGTTTTGAGGACATTGAGATCGTCGGTTACCAGTCCCACGCACACATTGCCATGCCGGTGGCGGTTTAGACTGAAGTAGCGGCCACGCCCGGAGTCGCACGGCCCCTGGCCCTAGGCCAGCCCAGGATACTTGCTCGTGGCGGCCTGTGGCTTGTGAGGTAAGCTGGATAAGGATTCCAGCCGCAGCCTCGCGCAAGACAACTCATAAGCGTTACAATTCAGCACAACTTATCGCAATGAAAAAATCGTACAACCCGTCAAACCCATCATCGGCTCGAGGATGACTATTGAAATTTCCGTAGGCGGCGGACAACTCGTCGGCAGTCGCGAACTGCAAGAAGATGCTTACCTAATCAAATTGCCAAGGGGCGCGAATGCTGCGGTGGGGCCGACATTATTGATCGTTGCCGATGGCATCGGTGGCCAGTACGGTGGCGACATCGCGAGCCAGCTTGCCGTGAAATTGTTTGCCGCCGAGATTGCCAACCAGCTAAAACCGCCCATGCAGCGCAACTCGAAGGACACCGCGCCCAAGATCCTGGGTCCCGCCTCGATTGCGCCGCTTGACGCGAATTCAAATATCCCTGCCGTATTGTTACAAGCCTTGAATCGGGCAAACAAACAACTTGCAACAGCCAAGGCACGCAACCCGGAACTTGCCCTGATGGGTTCAACTTTTGTCGCCGCACTCATTTATGCCGACCAGCTTTGGTGGATCAGTGTTGGCGATAGTCATCTTTACCTCGCCCGCAAGCGCAGACTGGCACACAAGAATGTCAGCCACACTTACGGCGCGTTTCTCGATGACGAAGCGTTTTTGGGAAATGTTGTGGAGCAAGCCACTCCGCGCGAACGCAAGCGCCTCACCAGCTCAATGGATGGCGCGGAAATCCCGCGAGTGGATTGTCCGCAAATGCCGCTGCAGCTTGAGCTTGGCGATGTGGTTATTCTGGCGAGCGATGGCTTGGACGCGCTGTCCGAAGGGCGAATTGTATTTATTGTCGATGCCGCTAATTCCGCGGAAGAATGTGCCACGGCGTTGCTCAGCGCAGTCAATCAGGTTGCTCACCCGCGCCAGGACAACACCACGGTGGTTGTCTATCGCTATGGTTCGGCGCCCGTGCAGCGAAGCGCAGCGGTCGAGATCGATTTCGATTTCACCAAGACCATCCAGTAGCGCTCGGCGTCGTTACGGCCCCGCGTCAGGGAGGGCTGGGGTGAGGGGAGGTGGTGTTAAACATTCTCGGTCTGAAGTTCGCAAATCGAGCCATCCAAGCCAGATATACTGTCAAAATAATATTCAATCACCTTAAAACACCATGCCCATTCCGTCACTATTCAAAAACAAACTGTCCGTACCCGTCATCGGGGCGCCGATGTTTCTGGTCTCCTTCCCGCCGCTCGTCAGTGCGTTATGCAAAGCGGGCATTGTCGGCACGTTCCCTCATGTCAACGCGCGTCCTGCGGAACAATTCGATAAATGGCTTGTGGAGATTAAACAGGATCTTGTCGACTATCAATCCGCGAATCCGGAAGCAGTCGTCGCACCGCTCGGCGTAAACCTCATTGTGCATCGGACCAATCCGCGCTTTGAGCCGGATCTGGAAATCGTCGTCAAGCACAAAATTCCGCTCGTGATCACCAGCCTTGGCCATCCCGGCAAAGTCATCGAGGCCGTACACGGTTACGGTGGCCTGGTGTTCTGCGATGTGATCAGCGCCGACCATGCGCGCAAATCCATGAACGCAGGTGTCGATGGCATCATCTGCATCGGCGGTGGCGCGGGCGGTCACGCATCGATCCAAAGTTCATTCTCGCTGGTGCGCGAGATTCGCGAATTCTGGGACGGCTGTTTGGTGTTGGGGGGCGGCATTAATGACGGCCGGCAGGTGCGCGCGGCGGAAATGTTGGGCGCGGACTTTGCTTACATGGGAACGCGATTCATCGCGTCGAAAGAATCAAACGCGCAACAAGAGTACAAACAAATGATCGTTGATTGCAGCATCAAAGATTTGATCTATTCCGACCGTTTCTCCGGCGTGAGTGCAAATTTCCTGTTGCCGTCGATTACTCGATTTGGCATCGATCCGGCGACCTTACCGCCGAAGAAACCCGACGTCAGCGGGTTGGCTGATACCGATGTCAAAGCGTGGAAAGACATTTGGAGCGCGGGCCACGGCGTTGCGACCATTCACGATGTGCCCACGGTTGCGGAGCTGGCGCAGCGTATCGCGCAGGAATATCGCGCCGCGTGCGCGGTGCCGCTCAGTGCGGCGCTCGCCTAGGCGAGCAAGAGAAAGTGTCGGCCAAATCGTTTTTATCAATCGCCGCTGTGCTTGCCGCCTTAGCGGTGCTGCTCGGCGCATTCGGCGCCCATGGGCTGAAAGCCCAGTTAACGCCAGAAATGCTGGCGGTATATCAAACGGCGGTGCAATATCACATGTGGCACGCGCTCGGGCTTGGAATAGTTGCTTTGACAGCGTTTCACTGGCCGCGAATGAATGGATTGCAGTGGACGGCTGGATTGATGATTGCGGGCATCGTTCTGTTTTCCGGGAGCTTGTATGCATTGGCGCTGACCAATATTAAAATGCTCGGTGTCGTCACGCCGTTTGGTGGGTTGGCGTTTATTCTTGCGTGGATTGTTTTTGCAGTTTCGGTTTGGAAGTCGAGCAAATATCGGTAAGATCGTTTTATGTCATTCCCGCGTAGGCGGGAATCCATACTGAATCTGAAATAGCGACTGCCAAATGGATTCCCGCCTACGCGGGAATGACAAATCACAAGCATTGGAGGAAATCATGCGACTCGTTCAATTCTTAGATCAAGCAGGTAAGCAGAAAGTCGGTGTCGTTCCAGCGGCCGGCTCATCGTTAACTGTCGTATCTGAAGTTCACAGCGTGTACCGCCTTGCGCTCGATGCTGCGCGAAAATCCGAATCCTTGGAACAGCATGTTGACCCGCTAATGAGCAAAGAGACGGCAGACTACGACGCCATCATCAAAGAGAAACGTTTGCTGCCGCCGCTCACTCATCCTGATCCCTATCGTTGCCTGGTGACGGGAACGGGCTTATCCCATCTGGGCAGCGCCGCCGCGCGCGATTCGATGCATGCGAAAATACAGAAATCGGAAACCGAGTTGACCGATTCGATGAAAATGTTCAAGTGGGGCATGGAGGGCGGCAAACCGAAATCGGGCGAAATCGGCGTCGCGCCAGAATGGTTTTACAAAGGTGATGGCCATTGGGTGGTTGCGCCGGAAAAAGACTTGGAATTGCCCCCCTACGCCAATGACGGCGGCGAAGAAGTGGAAGTGGTCGGGCTCTATGTCATCGGTGACCATGGCCAAGTGCTGCGGGTCGGTTTTGCGCTTGGCAACGAATATTCTGATCACGTGATGGAGCGAAAAAATTATCTCTATCTCGCCCATTCCAAATTGCGCCAGTGTTCCTATGGCCCTGAATTGCTGACCGGCGAGTTGCCTAAAAACGTGACTGGTTCGGCGCAGTTAATTCGCGCCGGGAATGCGCTGTGGTCCGGCGATTGGTTGTCGGGCGAAGACAATATGGCGCACTCGGTTTGGAATCTGGAACATCACCATTTTAAATATGCGGAATTTCGCCGACCGGGCGATGTGCACGTTCATTTCTTCGGCGCGGCGACGGGAAGTTTTACTGCGAACGTGGCGACCCAACCGGGCGATGTGTTTGAAATAACTTCAGCGCAATTCGGAAAGCCGCTGCGCAACGCATTGGCCGCATCTAAAACGGCACATCAGCCCATCAACATTCAGGCGTTGTAAACCATGAGATATGTCATTCTGAGCGAAGCGAAGAATCTGCTTTCCGCTAGAAAACAGAAACAGATTCTTCGAGCTTCGGCCCGCGGAACAACAATGACTACAGTTGGCCGTATGATGGCATTTATCCAAGTGTTTTTTCTCTTCGCGCTTGTCCAGGGAAGCGCGTTGGCGATGACCGAAGCTGACAAGTTTGTCGGCGTCTGGCGTTTGCTTTCTATCGAGTATCGCGCCGACGATGGCGCGGTGGTCGAATCGCCCTACGGCGCCGAGCCAGAAGGCACGATCATGTACGATTCTCTGGGCAATATGTCGGCGCAGATTGCCCGCGAGGACCGTCCTCGATTTAGTTCTGCCGACCGCATGGCCGGTACTGCCGAGGAAAAGAAAGCCGCGTTTGAAAGCTACATCGCCTATTTTGGGCGTTATCGCGTCGATGAGCGCGAGCGCACGGTGACCCACGAGGTGCAGCAAGCGCTGTTTCCCAATTGGACCGGCAGTAAGCAAATTCGTTACTACACGTTTGCTGATCGGAAACTGACTTTGCGCACGCCGCCGTTTCAATATCTAGGCAAGAGCGTCAGCGCTACACTGCTATGGGAAAAAATTCGTTAAGTAGGTTTGCGCATCGGTTCGCGCAACGCGACGACCTCACCGACATCGTTGATATTTACAACGCGACCATTGCGTCGCGTCAGGTGACTGCGGACACCGAGCCCATTTCTGTCCAGAGCCGTATTCCGTGGTTTGAAGCGCATGCGCCCGCGGCGCGCCCACTCTGGGTGGTCGAGATCGATGCACAGATCGCCGCATGGCTTAGTTTCTCGTCATTTTATGGCCGACCCGCCTACGATCGAACCGCGGAACTCAGTATCTATGTCGCCGAAATGTTTCGCCGGCTTGGGCTGGGCCGTTATTTGCTCAACGCAGCCATGGCTGAAGCGCCAAGCCTCAACATTCACACCCTGCTTGGATTTATTTTCGGCCACAACATGCCGAGCCTCGCGCTGTTTGAACGCCATGGTTTCGCGCGTTGGGGCGAATTGCCGAGCGTCGCCGTGCTGGATGGGGTGGAGCGAGATTTGATCATCGTCGGTCGTCGAGTGGACGGGGTTTAGCGGGCACAATAGTAGTTTCGCGGAAGGCTAGATCACTGCAACGCCGACATGCAGCAACATCGTCGTCAACTCGATTAACGGCAAGCCGATTAGGGCATTCGGATCGTCGCCGCGGATGGACTCAATGAGCGCGATGCCAAGACCTTCGCATTTGGCGCTGCCGGCGCAATCGTAGGGCTTTTCCGCGTCGAGATAACGCTCGATTTGTTCGGCCGTTAGGTGGCGAAATTTGACTTCGTTGCTGATGACTTTGCTTTGCACTTCTGCGTTGCCGCTATTCAATAAGCAAAGCGCCGTGTGGAAGAAAACGCTGCGTCCACTTGCCGCTGTTAGCTGTTGCACGGCGTTTGCATGATTTCCCGGTTTGCTGATAGCTTCACCGTTCAAGACTGCGACTTGGTCGGAGCCGATGATAAGCGCGTCGGGAAAGCGGCGGGCTAGCGCGCGCGCCTTTTGCTCCGCTAAACGAAGCACGGTGTCCGCGGGGCGCTCGGCAGCGCGGGGCGTTTCGTCGACATCGGGGCTGACGGCGGTAAACGGCAGTCTTAGCCGTTGTAGCAGTTGTTGCCGATAAATTGATGAGGATGCGAGGATTAAAGGTTTGTTTTTCAATGCAAAAATCCTTTGACAGAGCGTCCGGTAAATACTATCATGCGCGCCTTATGTCGAACGAATTAGTGATTGATAGTATCTCGTTCGCCAAGAAAAGCGAATCACTTCAGGGTAAAATGGCGGTTGCCAGTCTTGAACGCTTGCGGGCGTCTCTCGCCTCGGCGCAGGGAGAGATCGAGTTTCGCCTCCAAGGGACGTTGGACAGTCGCCACCGGCCGAGCTTGAGTTTGGCGATAGCCGGAGAAGTACAGTTAACCTGTCAGCGTTGCTTGGCAGATTTCCCGCATCCGTTGGAACTTGACAGCCGAATCGTTTTGGTCGCAAACGAAACGGATTTACCTGGTCTGGATGAAGAAGACCCGGACGTGGATGTGCTTGTGGCGAGTGGCAGGATGAATGTCCAAGATTTGCTAGAGGACGAGATTATTTTGGCTCTACCACTCGCGCCGAAACATGATTTTGATTGCGTTGAAATCAACAATGACGCCAACGCTACGGATTCCGGCCTACCCTTTGCCAGTTTGGGTAAGCCGTCTTAAAGTTTGATTGAAATTGAGATTGAAGGAGTTACATCATGGCAGTTCAGCAAAACAAAAAATCGCCGTCGAAACGCGGTATGCATCGTTCCCACGATTTTTTGACTACCCCCCCATTGGCCATAGAGCCGACCACCGGTGAAGTACATTTGCGCCACCACATCAGCCCGAACGGTTTCTATCGCGGCAAGAAAATCGTCCCAACCAAGGGCGAGTAATTGAATTCGGCTAGATTTCCCAACTAACCTGACGTGCGTCTGTGACGATTACAGTCGCCATCGATGCGATGGGTGGTGACCATGGCGTATCGGTTACCGTTGCTGCGGCCTTGTCTTATATCAAGCATACGCTGGATACTCGAATTATTTTGGTGGGCGACCCAGCCGCGATCGAAGCGGCGATGGCCTCGGCCAAAAACGGCGCTGCGGAGCGCGTGACCATTCAAGGCGCCAGCGAAGTGGTGACGATGGAGGAATCCCCCGCACTGGCATTGCGTAAGAAGAAAGATTCTTCCATGCGCGTGTCGGTAAACATGGTGAAGGAAGGCCGCGCGGACGCTTGCGTTTCTGCCGGCAACACTGGGGCGTTGATGGCGATTTCGAGTTTTGTTTTGAAAACACTACCCGGCATTGAACGTCCGGCGATTGCCGCGACGTTGCCCACTTACACCGGGCAAACCTTGGTATTGGATTTAGGCGCGAACGTGAATTGTTCGGCCCAACAGTTGCTTCAGTTTGGCGTGATGGGCGCGATGCTCGCGACGGCAGTGGACGGTAAAGAACGTCCAACGGTAGGGCTCTTGAATATTGGCGAAGAAGCAATCAAGGGCAATGAAGTGGTAAAAGAAGCCGGGGATTTGTTGCGCGCGAGCCATTTGAATTTTTACGGCAACGTCGAGGGCGACGATATATTCAAGGGCACTGTCGATGTTGTTGTCTGCGATGGCTTTACCGGCAATGTATTGCTGAAAGCGACTGAGGGATTGGCGCGCATTATGGGCACATTCTTACGCGAAGAATTCAGCCGCAATTGGCTCACCAAGCTTTCCAGTATCGTCGCCATTCCCGTGATCAATTCTTTTCGCCGCCGCGTCGATCCGCGCCGCTACAACGGCGCCACCCTGGTCGGCTTGCGCGGTATCGTGGTTAAAAGCCACGGCTCGGCCGACATATTCGCCTTTGAAACGGCCATTGAACGTGCTGCTGCGGAAGTTAAAAACGGCGTGTTGAAACGCATCGAAGAAATGATGGCCAGTCAGCAAGTCAACGCGGCATGACCTATTCCCGCATCATTGGGACGGGCTCTTATCTGCCCGAGAAAAAACTTTCTAATCGTGACCTCGAATCCATGGTCGATACGACCGACGAGTGGATCTACTCGCGCACCGGCATCCGTCATCGCCACATCGCCGCGGAACACGAGACCACCAGTGATCTGGCGCTGAAAGCAAGCCAACGCGCTATCGACGCCGCGCAAGTTGATGCGAGTGAGATCGATCTGATCATTGTTGCGACTTCGACGCCGGACATGATTTTCCCGAGCACCGCCTGCTTGTTACAAGCCAAGCTCGGTATCAAGGGCGGCGCGGCGTTTGACGTGCAAGCGGTCTGTAGCGGTTTTATTTACGCGCTGGCAATCGCCGATAGTTTTATTCGTTCCGGGCAAAATCGATGCGCGCTGGTTATCGGCGCCGAGATTTTTTCCCGAATTCTGGATTGGACTGACCGCGGGACGTGTGTCCTATTTGGCGATGGCGCGGGCGCCGTTGTGCTGCGGGCCAGCGATACGGCGGGCGTGCTGTCCAGTCATCTGCATGCCGATGGTTCCTATGCCAATATTTTGTGTACGCCGGGATCCGTCAAAAATGGCGCCGTATCGGGAGAACCGTTTTTGAAAATGGAAGGTAATAGTGTATTCAAACTGGCCGTGAACGTGCTCGATGCGGTCGGACGCGAAGCGCTTGCCGCGAATGACTTGAGTATTGACAAAATCGATTGGTTTATCGCCCACCAAGCGAACGTGCGAATTATTCATGCGACCGCGAAAAAATTGGGCTTGCCACTTGATCGCGTCGTGGTGACCGTTGAAGATCACGCCAATACATCCGCGGCTTCGATACCATTGGCGTTGGACGTCGCTGTTGCCGATGGCCGTGTCAAGCATGGTCAGCATGTGCTACTTGAAGGCGTCGGCGGAGGTTTCACCTGGGGCGCTGTATTGTTGAAGATGTAACATGAATGACACCGCATTCGTATTTCCCGGTCAAGGGTCGCAAAGCGTCGGCATGATGGCAGGCTTCGGTGATGCGCCCGCTATTGAGGCGACGTTTGTCGAGGCATCGGATCTATTGCACCTTGATTTATGGAAGATGGTGCTAGATGGTCCTGCCGAAGATTTGGCGCAAACGGTCAATACGCAGCCGCTCATGCTAACCGCCGGAATTGCCGCATGGCGCGCATGGCGCAGCCGAGGCGGCGCCATGCCCGACTATTTCGCAGGGCACAGTCTCGGCGAATACAGCGCGCTGGTGGCAGCCGAGGCGATCGAATTTTCTGACGCCGTGCCACTAGTGCGGTTTCGCGCTGAAGCAATGCAACAGGCGGTCCCGGTGGGGCAGGGCGGGATCGCGGCAATCTTGGGCTTGGATGAGGATGCGGTGAAAGCGGCGTGCGCGGAAGCGGCACAGGGCGAAATCGTTGAGCTTGCCAACTATAACTCGCCCGGACAGTTAGTTATTTCCGGATCCCGCGCTGCGGTTGAGCGCGCGATTGAAGCGGCGAAAGCCCGGGGCGCCAAACGGGCGATGATGTTGCCGATGAGTGTTCCGGCTCACAGTTCCTTGATGCGGCCCGCGGCGGAACGCTTGCGCGAACGCATCGCGGCGATTGACGTGGTGGCGCCGAAAGTACCGGTTATTCAAAATGTCGATGTGGCGAGTTTTAACGATCCGGCGGCGATAAAGGATGCGCTAGTGCGCCAGCTTTATGGCCCGGTACG
>JANMJR010000392.1:0-8070 GCA_031371465.1 Pseudomonadota bacterium | reverse complement strand
AGCCCTCGGGGAAGAAATGCGGTTGCGCAAACAGGAGTTGCGCGCCGAATTGGGTCTGGAAGATGCGGCGGAATCCGACGACGACAACGCCGAATCTGAGTCGCGGACAGCGCGTGTCGCGCGCCAAGCCGGCGGCGCCCGCTAAATCGCGGCGTCGCGACCCCACGGTTTGCTGCTTTATAGTGGATTGTTAGATTACGGAGTATTCGTGGTCACCAGCGGTGCAATGCGGGTGACTGCGATGCTCGGGAAAATCAATTACATCCGCAACAAACGAACGCCAACAGCCTTCGCTTGTTGGATCGCGCAACCGCGCCATTTGCTTCATCGTCCACTTCCCGCCATCGCCACGAACCGCACCGCGCTTGCTTCCTGGCAAGGCATGCCCTAACGGGCGCGCTGGCATAGCTTTACGGCCAGGTGACGTCAGACGCCGCAGACATGCGAGGTAGTGGCCGCCAACCTGTCATGCTTATAAATAACGAGCGGTATACAATATCTCTCGACGAACTGGATCAGTTGACCCTTCAGCCATACCTGTAGGCGTTGCAACTATCGTTCCCACATTCAGGGATAGAGGGAAAGGTAAGTATGAAGGGGTCTTTCACGGTCCGCGCGATGCTGAGCCTGTCATCCCTGCTCGCGCTGCTGGTTGGTAACGCTTTCGTCGCGTATACCACGACCACCCAATTACGCGAAAACACGGCTCGGGTTACCCAGACCCATGCGGTAATGGATACGCTCAGTCGGGTGCAATCACATATGCTCGAAGCAGAAGCCAGCCAACGCGGTTACCTCATCACCGGCTTAGCGTCCTTGCTGGATCCGTACCGAAACGCCAAGTTAAACGTAAACAGCGAGATGCACCAGCTCGCGGCGTTAACACAAGATAACCCGGTGCAGCAGGCGCATCTGGCCGCAGTGACAGCGCTGATCGCGGACAAGCTGGCTTTTCTGGACAAAACCCTGCAGACGCGCGAGACCGATGGCTTTGCCCGCGCCCAAGCGCTCGTTGCCAGCGGCGAAGGCATACGCCTCATGGACGCGATTCGCGATCGCTGGTCACAAATGTATGCGGCTGAGCAAGAATTACTCACCGCTCGGGCCGCCATGGCCAAGCGCAGTTATTGGATAGCCGTGCTATCCGAGGCGCTCGCCGCACTCGCCGCCATCGCGCTTGCCTTGGCGACGGCCTATTTCTATTGGCGTGATGTGCGCGCGCGCGAACGGGGACGCGCGGCGCTGCATGAGCAGAAGGAATGGTTTAGCACTACTCTGTCCAGTATCGGTGACGCCGTTATCGTGACCGACGCCGAGGGACGCATCAGCTTCATGAACGCTGTCGCGCAAACGTTGACTGGATGGGCGCGAAACGACGCGGCTGGCCGGCGATTGGCGGATGTTTTTCACATCGTCAACGAGGCAACGCGTGGGCGCGCCCACGATCCCGTCGCCAAGGTGTTGGAGACCGGCGCGGTCGCGGGACTGGCTGATCACACACTGCTCATATCGCGCGACGGGAAAGAATATCCCATCGATGACAGCGCGGCGCCGATACGCGACAGTGATGGCAAGATGTTAGGCGTGGTGCTGGTGTTTCGCGATATCCACGAGCGTAAAGCTACGGAGGCGGCACTGCTCGCGAGCGAACGTCAACTGCGCATGATAACCGACCTCGCCCCGGTGTATTTAGCGCGGGTCGACACCCAACTTCGTTACTTGTTCGTCAACAAAGGCCACGCGGAACGCTTTGGCTTGGATCGGGACGCCGTGATCGGCAAGCGTATTCCAGAAGTGGTAGGTGAACAGGCGTTCGCCACATTCAAGCCTTATGTCGAGCGCGCATTTGCCGGCGAGACAGTCGAGTTCGAACTCGACATCCCGTATCAGCAGATCGGCGCACATTATATGCACGTATCGTATGTGCCGGAGCGGGACATTCACGATCAAGTGTGCGGCTTGGTCGCCGTAATGACCGACATCACTTTACGCAAACGCGCGGAAGACCAACTGAAGCAGGCCGACCGTCAAAAAGACGAATTCCTCGCCGTGCTCGGCCATGAACTGCGCAATCCGCTCGCGCCGATCCGAACGGCGGTGGAGATCATGGGGCGCTTAGGTCCCATGGAATCGACTTTGGATAAGGCGCGTGCGGTCATCCAACGGCAAGTGGAACACCTCACCCGATTAGTCGACGATTTGCTCGATGTGTCGCGCATCACGCACGGTAAAGTTGCGTTGCATATTCATACGCTCGAACTGGCGCCGGTTGTGCTGCATGCGGTGGAAACCGCGCGTCCGCTAATCGATGCGCGCTGTCAAACCCTCAGCGTCAATCTCCCGCCTGATCCGGTTTATGTCAAAGGCGATAGGGTCAGGTTGGCTCAGGTGATTGGCAACGTCCTCACCAATGCCGCTAAGTACACGCAGGAACGCGGACATTTGGAATTGAGCGTTGAACCCGACGGGCATACGGTGAAAATTCGCGTGCGTGATAACGGCATCGGTATATCGGCTGAATTGCTACCGCATGTGTTTGATCTGTTCACCCAAGGGCCGCGCGGTGACGATCGCGCCCAGGGCGGTTTGGGAATAGGTCTGACCTTGGTGCGGCGACTGCTGCAACTTCAAGGAGGCACGATAAGCGCCTTCAGCGCCGGCCTCCGGCAGGGGAGTGAATTTATTATTGAACTGCCGCCAGGCCTCGCGGCCGACTTGGTTACACCGATCGAAGTCAAGGCCAACGACGCAACCCTCACGCGACAACGCAGAATACTGGTGGTCGATGACAATATCGATTCGGCGGAGTCGCTGGCGCTCCTGTTGGAGTCAGACGGCAATGAATTGCGCGTGGCGCACGACGGTGAAACGGCATTGATCGTTGCGCAAGCGTTTCTACCCGATATCGTTTTGCTCGACATCGGCCTTCCCGGCCTAAGCGGCTACGAAGTCGCGGAACAATTACGCGCGATGCCTGAAATGCAGCATGCGGTTTTGATCGCGCTGACCGGTTATGGACGGCCCGACGACCAGCGTCGCGCTCTGGAGGCCGGCTTCGATTATCATTTAGTGAAGCCGGTCGATATCGAGCAACTGGAAAAACTCATCGAATCAGCGGGACGACAAGACGCGCCCGCAGCCCTGGTCAGCGGTAGAGGCGATGCATAACCGCGGCCAGGCTTGGAGTCGCCGATCAACTCGATTTTTGCTTGGTCGCCCAGGTTTTATCGAGGAACTTTTGCATTTCGTCGGGTGAAATCGAGTTGTCGCGATCGGCGTCGATCGCTGACCAATCGCGAACATCGCCTCCAGCGGTCGCGTTGGGGGTTGCTTTCGCAGAGGCTTCACCCTGCGTCGCGGGATGTTTGGTGGTCATCTCGTCGGTTGTTCCGGCGCCCGCCTTGTTTTCCGTCGCGGCCGCTGCGCCGTTCGTTGCCGGGTGGCCGGCGCTTTGTTCTTTGGTAGTCGCCGATCCGCCTTGCGGTTTCTTGGCGGCGTCGTCGGCCGCATGGGGAAGTTCGGCGATGCCCAACAGCGTTAAAGTCAGAATTAGTTTTGCACGCATACTTATGATCCTTCATTAGAGTCGAGTCTCGGATACTACTTAGGGGAAGTGTTTTCGCTTCACCCATTTAATTAGCAGCAGGATGCGTGCCAAGCGGAATTTACGCCCTTTCTAAATCACACAACACCTTCTGCGGTTCGAATTTCGATATTGAAATTAAACCGGACCACAACTGATCGTCGCTGGACGACGACTCTGTCAACTCGAAGGCGGAATCAGCCGCAGCTTCCTGTGTTCAACAAGATCACTTGTATCACCGGTGGTGAGCGCCTTCTTGAATGCCGCCAGACGCTTCACCGGCGTACCGGAGGCGTCCCAATACTCAGCCTTATCCACACTGACTTGAAGCAACACCAAATTCGGATCATCCAGGCCATTTGGAAACCACGCTTTTACGATCGGATTCCAACGTTCCGCCATTTTTTCTGCGTCGCGCACCACCACACCTTGCCCTGATACCGAGGCGTACAAGTGATGTGCGGTGTCAGCGTAACTGAGATTCACCTGATGATGCGTCCCGATCTCAGCGATTTTGGGTGAGTCGGCTGCCGTGTAAAACCAAAGGAAGCCGTCGAATTCTTCGGTACGCAAGGTTGCAAGCGGGCGGCTGCGCAGGCTGTCGGCGGGCTCCGTCGTCGTCATCATCGCGACGTGAACTCGATTGATGATCTTCAATAGAGTCTCAAGGCACTCATTATCGCTATCCATCGTACACCTCCTTTGATTCCCGAATCAGCCCGCTATGTGACAGAGGTCGCGCGGGCGAAGGGCTGACTCGAGTCTAACGCCGCAACTTTCATGCCATCCGTGCGTGATCGCATGAGCGAATTGAATTGGCCATTGCAAAACAGTCGCGCGCGATTTGCAAAAATTGCAAAGCCGCGTAGTTTTTTCAAGCCGCGCCGGACTTATCCCACTTTCACGAGGCGGGATAACGACCTCGGGCGCCAATACTGTTCGGTTAGCGTTCGGGCCGAGTCGTGCGCTTGTCGAACCATATAAACCCAATCACCCGTCGATCGTTCGACAAGCTAACGGGTCAGGGCGAACGAGCTTAAGTGAACAGCATTGCCTCAGGCGCCCTTTTATCATCGCTCTGATGGAGTTTGAACACACTAATGCTGCGAATGCCACCGCTGACGAAATGCCAAGCAGAAGTCTTTAGCGATCTCAATTTCTGGCATGGAACGTGCAATAGCTTAGACGCGGCGCGTCTCCGGCAGAAGGAATCGCGCCTGGTGTATTGAACCGATGAACCTATGAATTTAAGGACGAGCTATGACTATAAAATTTAGACGAAGCGTGATGATCACTATGATGACCCCATTAATTGGTATGCCGATGGCGCTTTCCGCGCTGGCCGCCGACCCCGACACACCGGCAGCACAAACCGCGCCTGCGACGACCACCGCTCGTCATATGCACATGCGCGCCAGTCAGTTGATCGGCAAGAATGTCGAGAACGCTCAAGGTGAGAATCTTGGCGAAATTAAGGATTTGATTATCGATGTCAACAATGAACGGGTGTTCTACGCGGTGCTGGAGTTTGGCGGGTTCCTCGGAATGGGTGAGAAGCTGTTTGCTTATCCCGTGCGCGCGTTCAAGCATACCGGTAACAGTATGGATAAACTGGTGCTCAATGTAGACAAAGACAAGCTTAAGGCGGCGCCGGGGTTCGCACGCGACAAATGGCCGGATTGGCTTAGCTATGGCGACCAGGTGGATCGGTACTATGGCGAAACAGTGAAACTGAAGGAGATGCCCCATCAAAAACTGCGCCGCGCCAGCGATTTAATCGGTAAGAACGTAGACGATCGCGCCGGGAAAGATATGGGAGAGATCGACGACATCGTCGTGAACATGAGCAACGGCAAAATCCACCATGCCGTGCTGGCGTTCGACCAGTCGTGGAACTTGAAGGATAAACTCATTTCCTTACCGATGCGCGCGTTCACCTACGGCGCCGACAAGGACGATTTGGTGATGAACGTCGACAAAGCGACAATCGATACCAAGCGCGCGTATGACAAAAACACTTGGCCAGACATTAACGACCCGAGTTACGTGACTGATGTCGATCGCTCCATGGGCGCGATGGCGCGAATGGGCCCGGCCGGAACCGCGGAAGCGCGCTTCATGCGCGTGGATGCCAACGGTGATGGCGTGATCAGTAAGAGCGAAGCCAGTCGCGACCAATCTGTCAAGAAGGCGTGGAAAAGGCTCGACACAGACAATGACGGCGTGGTCAGCCGTACGGATTTTTTGGCGTATAAGTGGCGGTAACATTGTTACCGCTGTGTGAATGACCAACGGGCGCGAGCATGTTTGTCGCGCCCGTTTTTTACCCTAAAAAACGCTGCTTCAAGAATGCCGTCATGAGCTCGATGATACTTGCGCATTCCCATTGACGTCGGTACGCCATGCGACAATTTTATCCAGTCGCAATCCATCCAAGGAGGACACCTGGAAACGCCAGCCGCCCCAATCAACGTTCTCGCCAACGACGGGTATTCGGCCGAACAGCGATAGAACGAACCCGCAAGCGTATTGAAGTCGCCGTCAGGCAGGGCTTCCAGTTCGAGTAGTGTTTGCGCGTCATAGATTGACATGGCGCCATCGACAAGCATCGAACCATCCGCTAGCTTCTTTACCGGCGGCTTTGCGCTATCGGCATTGTGCAGGTGGCCGGGGATCGCTTCTAAAAAAATAAAGCACGCGCAGAGAGTCACGCCGCAGTGGGCAACGGCGATGAAGTTAACAAAGGCGCGTAAGAATTACCGACAAATGTAATTACTACGGGCTTGCGAAACGGTTCGCAACTGGCGTACCTGGGCGGCACACTCGGCCCATCAAACATAGATTTCGCGCCAATTTATTTGGAACAAAAATTGCTTCGAGGACGCCTAGCAGGTCAAAAAAATCTAGCCGCGGCGGCTCTGTCTTCAGATGGCGTCCAACCATCGCTTGGTATTCGAACACATTTAAGGGATTCTCATGCCGCGTGTGCTTTGGAAAGGTGGGATCAACTTTGGTCTAGTCCATATTCCGGTCGCGCTCTATAGCGGCGCCAAAAGTGACGCCCTCGATTTTGACTGGCTCGACAAACGCGACATGAAACCGGTTGGTTACAAACGCATCAACAAGGACACGGGAAAGGATGTGGAAAAAGACGACATCGTGCGCGGCTTTCAATATGAAGAGGGCCGCTACGTGGTGTTGTCGGACGAAGAGATTAAAGCCGCCAATGTAAAGAGCACGCAGAGCGTCGACATTCTGGCGTTTGTCGATGCGGCGGATATTCCGTTCACTTATCTGGAAACACCTTACTACCTCGCGCCGTCACCGCGCGGCGAGAAAGTGTACGCGCTGCTGCGCGAAACGTTGAAACGAACCAAAAAAGTCGGCATCGCAACGGTGGTGATTCAGACTAAACAACATCTTGCCGCACTGATCCCGAGCGGGCCGGCGCTGATCTTGAATACGTTGCGGTGGGCTGCCGAGGTGCGACCCTTCGATGACCTGAGTCTGCCGCAAGAAAACCTCAAAGCAGCCGGCGTTACCGCAAAGGAACTCGCGATGGCGGAGCAACTCGTCGCCGACATGACGCAGAAATGGGACCCTAGCCGCTATAAGGATACTTTTCGCAACGACATCATGGCGCACGTGAAACGCAAAATCAAAGCGGGCGATACCGAGACGGTGGCGGAAATCCCCGCCGTCGAGAGCGTTGAACCCTCGTCCAATGTCATCGACCTAACGGCGCTGTTGCAGCGCAGCCTGCGCGGCGGCAACGTCCGAAAAAGCGCCGTCACGACCATCAAGAAAAAACCGCCAGCCGTGACCAGAGCCGCAGCAGAAATCAAAGCGCAGCCCAAGCGCAAACGCGCTTAAATGCGCCGGTGTCGGCAGGGCGCAGTGAAATAAACCGGCAGTGGCAATGCAGGATAAGCTCTCAGCATACCGCCAGAAGCGCAACTTTCAGTTGACGCCGGAGCCGCAAGGTCAATCGCGGCGCACGGGAAAGGAGCTTCGCTTCGTTGTTCAGAAACATGCGGCGCGGCGATTGCATTACGACTTTCGCTTGGAACTCAACGGCGCCCTGAAGAGTTGGGCGGTGCCGAGAGGCCCGAGTCTGGATCCGAGCGACAAGCGCTTGGCTGTGCACGTTGAGGATCATCCGCTCGACTACGCTGACTTCGAAGGTGTCATTCCACCTAAACAATATGGCGCCGGCACGGTCATCGTTTGGGACCGGGGCCACTGGCTGCCTGAAAGCGACCCCAGCGAAAGTTATCGAGCCGGCAAACTCAAGTTCCGACTCAAGGGCGAAAAACTGTCCGGTGGCTGGACGTTGCTGCGCACACGCCTGAAAGGCGGCGCGGACAAGGAGCAGTGGCTGCTCATCAAAGAACGCGACGACGCCGCGAGGCCGGCAGCGCAGTACGATGTGACGCAAGCGCTGCCCGACAGCGTGAAACCGCGTCCCGCGCGCGCCGCTGCCACCG
>JANMJR010000365.1:0-4202 GCA_031371465.1 Pseudomonadota bacterium | reverse complement strand
GGTCAGTAGCGGCATTCAGCGCACCCTAAAATTTTCTGCGTATTTACGCGAGAATGGCTGGGAGCCAATGGTGCTGACCATCTCACCCCGAGCCTATGAGCAAACCAGCGACGATCAGATGGCGGAGATTCCCGAGGGAATGGTAGTCGAACGTGCATTCGGCTTGGATACCTCGCGGCATTTGGCAATCGGCAAACGCTACCCGGGTTGGCTCGCGCAACCGGATCGTTGGGTAAGTTGGTTACCGGCCGCAGTCTGGCGCGGCATGTCGATGATCCGGCGCCATCGCCCATTGGTCATCATGTCCACCTACCCAATCGCGACCGCGCATCTCATCGGCTTGTGTCTACAACGTCTGAGCGGCTTGCCATGGGTCGCGGATTTTCGCGACTCAATGACCGAGCCTGGCTATCCGCGCGATCCGTTGACTTGGCGCCTACACCGGCGCTTGGAACAGGCGATCATTCGCCGCTGTGCCCGAGCGGTGTTCACCACCGAAGGCACGCGCGAGATGTACGCCGCGCGCTATCCGGAAAAACCCGCATCGAATTGGTCGGTGATTGAAAACGGTTTTGACGACGAAAACTTTCATGACGCCGAAACGGGATTCGCGCCAGGACCCTTGGGCCAGCCAGGGCAACTAACACTTATCCACAGCGGTATCTTGTATCCGCAAGAGCGCGATCCCAAGCCGTTTTTCGCCGCGTTGCGGACACTAAAAGACAATGGTGATATTTCGTCCGACCGATTACAAGTCATACTCCGCGCCACCGGAAGCGATCATCATTATCGACCCATATTGGATGAGCTGGGCCTGACCGACATTGTCAGGCTCGCACCGACAGTCAACTATCGCGACGCATTGCGGGAAATGTTGTGCGCCGATGGCTTGCTACTATTTCAAGCGAGTATGTGCAACCATCAAATTCCCGCGAAACTCTACGAATATCTGCGTGCGGGTCGTCCTATTTTCACGCTAACCGATCCGATCGGAAACACCGCCAATTCGCTGCGCGCCGCCGATGCGACGGATATTGTCAACATTGCCGACGCGCAGGACATCGCCGCGGGGCTGCGGCGCTTTCTTGCGCGGCTGCGCAACGGTAGTGCCGCGGGCGTCCGGCCGGAAGTCGCCAATTTGCATTCGCGCCGATCGCGCACCCACGAGCTCGCGCTGCTGCTGGAGCAAGCGGTTCGTTGACCCGGCGGGTTTGCGTGCGAATCCTGGCGCTATTATCGATGGGCGTTGTTGGCTATACCGACGCGACGGTCAAACTCAATTCCCAGGTCGCGGCGATACAAATAGTACTTCGTTTCATTCAAACATTTATGTTCTGTTCAGCGGGAAATCGAAGTTTTTCCACTGGAACCGAACGGGACGAGAGTTCATTTCGTCAATGCCTTTGAGGGTGCGTTGTTTGTGTTCGTCCACGGACGCCACGCAAATGTGACGCAGAAAAGCGCGCGCCATCACGGAGCAGGCGGACTCGACCCAATTGAGCGACGAGCCATGCTTCGGGCTATGGATATATTCAAGGCGCTGGCGGTGCTTTGCCAGCCAAGCCCTCGTCTCCTTGGAGATGTGGTGCTGCACGTCATGCGCTAGCCTTTCTATTCTGTCCGATGGTGACTCTATGTAGTTTTGCCGAATGACCGCTTCGTTCTTTATTTCGCGCCAACTCATGGCGGACATTGTCTGATTCAAAAACGTCCGTTAGCCGGAAGCTTTCGCTGGCGCGATGCCATCGCGTACTCCCTGCCGCGCATTCCCGCACCCGAACTAAATCATTCGAGGGCGGGAATGATGAGGACGAAAAATCAAAGCTTCGCTAAGTCGAGTGTGTCGCCTTCCCCTGCCCAGGCATTGCGGAATAGTTTGCGTGTTGCGTCTTCGCCGGCTTTATCCCCGCGCTGCTTGTAAACCTCGGCCAAGCCATAGAGCGCCCATGCGTTGTTCGGCGCTTTAGCTAGGCTAGAACGAAACGCCTGCTCCGCTTTATCAAGCTCGCCCGCTTTGATTAACACGGCGCCCAGCGATTGCCGCACCGAGTAATACCAATACGGCGGTTCCATGTAGCCGAGTTTATCCTGCGCCTGAACCGCCCATTCGTATGACTTGATGGCCTCGGTTTGATTACCGGCGAATTGCGCGGCGCGAGCTTGCACCACGTGGTAGGCAACTTTTAGAACATCATTGGCCGGCACCCCCCATGCGATCACGTCGTCGAACTTCGCCGTTTGATCGAGCCTGGCTATGGCCTGCGCTTCGCTTTTCGCAGCGCTACCCTCACCGCGCTGGGCGAAAGCGACGCCACGGGCGTAATGCCACATGGCTTTGATGAACGGGAACTTGTCGCCGGGATCGGGCAGTGCCAACAAGGTGTCGGCATCACTGAATTGTGCATGGGCAAAATACGGCGCGGCCTTAACGGCTTGCAGCCACGCGAAGGTTTGCGCAGCCTCATCGGAAACCACATTGCCGAGTTTGCCCGCCGCGTCGAGCACGGTCTTGCCCTCGCCCGCCATTTGCGCCGAGGCCATTAGCGAGTGAACGTTGTGCGGATAGTAGCCCTGCGAATACACGCTTTTCGGCGCGCCGCTGGCGAAGTAGGCTTCGTCGATCGCCACCGCTTCTTTGTTGGCTTGCAGCGCTTCTTTATATTGGCCGATGCGGTAGAAGATGTGAAACGGCATGTGGACGATATGTCCCGCTCCGGGCATTTGCTGTCCCAAGCGCTGCGCATAGGGCAGCGCGCGCTCCGGAGCGCTCGACGATTCGACCACGTGGATGTAATAGTGAATCGCGCCGGGATGATTGGGATTGTCTTTTAGAACCCGCTCCAACGTCGACAAAATTTCGCCGGCGCGATTTTTCGGCTGACTGCCGCCGGCCTCCCAATAATCCCAGGGTTGCGTATCCATCAACGCTTCCGCATAGAACGCGCCAATGTCTTGATCGCGCGGGAACAATGCGACGACCTTAGCCATGGCTAGCGCATAAGCCATTTCCAGCGGCGGCCGTTCGGCTTTTGCATCGTGGGTATAACGCGTCGCAAGGGCGCCGATCAGCGCGCGCTCTTTATCGCTCACCTTGGTAGCTAATGCTTGCGCCTTGGTCACCGCCGCGAAAGCCGGTTCCACCGTATCGGGAAACATCGGCGCATTGATGTTCGGGCCGAGCACCAGTGCCTCGCCCCAGTAGCACATGGCGCAGTCGGGATCGAGTTTGCTGGCTTTGCGAAACGCCCGCAATGCCTCCGCGCGATTGAAGCCGTAGGTTAAGCGCAAGCCTTGATCGAAGAACTTCTGCGCGTCTTGATTCGCGGTGGTGATAGCAAAATGTAGGCTACCCAAGTTGTCCCACAAGACAGGATCGCCCTGGGATTCCGGCCCGCCGGCGCTCAGATTAATACCGGTCTGGAACGGCTTTAACTCATTTTTCTGAGGACTCTTGGGGGCCGATGTTTCTTCGGCCATCGCCCATTTTAGAAACGGGTTGGCCTGCGGCCCACGGGCCGAGGTTTGACAAGCGGTGCGGCCAATGCCGACTCGCGCCGCCGTTTGATCATAGTTGAATTGCGAGCGTTGATCCGCGACCAACATCGCCGAAACCAGCGCTGCGCCACTGACGATAAGAAGTGACATTTTCATCATGAACTCCTCCGGATAAAATTGAACGGTCAGTGCTCGCAGCCTATGGCGAGCCCTGTACCCGGGCCCGTGAAAGCGGAACCGTCTTAAAATTTTGCGCCGAAATGCGCTGGAAATCCCTACTTGAGCAAATAGGAGTTGCAGCGGTTATTTACGAAGCGTAAACAGCCCTTCGACTTGCCGCAAAGCGTGGCCGAGCACGGTCGCGCCCAACAACAAACCCATCGCGACGCCAATCGCATCGGCCGCCATATCAGCCAACTCAAACGCGCGATAGCCGGTTTGTTGCTGGGCGAATTCGATTGCGACGCCCAAGCCGATTAAGCCCAATGCGATCGATAATTTTATTGGGCGCGTTCGATATAGTTGGGTGAACCACAGCATGAGAAACGCGTAAGCCAAGGCGTGGCCGATCTTGTCTCCCGACTGCATCTCGATTTTGGGCGGATGCGGCATAAACGAAAGAAAAATGACTAACCCGATCCACACCCAGCCCAAGGCGAGCCATAACCCGTGGTACCGCAGAAACACTTTTTTATTTTCCACAGTCA
>JANMJR010000344.1:0-2718 GCA_031371465.1 Pseudomonadota bacterium | reverse complement strand
GACATCTTTTTCTACTGCAATGGCTTCGATAATGGCTTTGTTGTCGATGTGTTTTGGCACCGGCAACTGCACCAACAGGCCATGGATCGCGGGATTGTGATTCAACGCTTCAATCTTCGCCAATAATTCCGCCTGCGATGTATTCGCGGACATGGCGTGCAGTTCGGAATGCATACCCACATTGGCGCAGGCTTTGACTTTGTTGCGCACATAAACGTGCGAGGCGGGGTCGTCACCAACGATGACAACCGCCAAGCCAGGTTTAAGGCCTCGGCTGGTTAACGCGTCAACCTGAGTTTTAAAATCGGCGCGGATAATCCGAGAAAGTTCGTTACCGTCTATGATTGTTGCAGGCATTTCTAATTTGGGCAGGACACGCACGAGATCGCGCAGTTTACCGCAAAGCAACTTCGCGCAACCGGCCGGAGCCGTTAACATCGGCGATTATAGTAGGCGCAGACTTTGCGTCGGCGATTGCAGATCGAGAATTAGTTCACTGAATTTGAACCTCGCGGACGATTTGCGAGGAAAAGAGAAGCATCGCCTACGCCGCGCCCTCTATTGTTTCCAGGCCACGGCTGATTCGATCCGCATCAGCCCTCACGCCGAAACTCGCCGTCGATCACGTGCTCGCCGCGCCTGGCGCTCACCGGAGCAACGCGATCATGGGGAAAGAGTATCAGCGCGAGGGCGATGAAATCACTGATGACGCCAGGAAAAATAAATAAGAAACCGGCGATCAAAATTCTACCGCTGCCGAGCAGGGCAGGAATGTTCGAACCGCCTGCGTTGATCACGTTGGCCAGTTCGCGAACTAACGCAAAACGCGCTTCCTTGATCAGCGCCATACCCGTCATCATGCTCATCACCAGCCAAGCCGCGAGCCACCAGCCAACATAATGGCCAATCTTGGCGAGCAAAAACATTTCGAGAACCGGGAAACCGAGTAAAATGACTACGAATAGAAGGCGCATCGACAGCTTTCAAATCATGGAAATACAATTAATCATCACCAATCTGCCGAGCCGGGACGTTGCGTTAAAACTCGCGACGCGGCTGGTTGAGTCCGGCCTTGCCGCCTGCGTGAACATCTTGGCTCCTTGCATATCAGTTTACACCTGGCAGAACTCGCTCGAAACCGTCGAGGAATTTCCGCTACTAATCAAAGCACTAAAACAGAACTACGGCGCCATCGAAAAGGAAATTCAGAGCATGCATCCCTATGAACTTCCGGAAATAATCGCAGTCCCACTTGCCGATGGTTTACCTGAATATTTGAACTGGGTCGCGGCGGTAAGTTCACACGATCCGCCGCTACCAACATAAATCTTAGCATCTGGACATCACTCTTCAATGACGATTCGTTGGTTGATCACCGCACTAATTGTGTTCGCGAGTTCGACTCGCGCGGCGGAACCTGAGATCCTTGACTCGGCCGTCGCCTTCAAGTTTTCCGCGAAAGTGGTGTCGGATTCTTCGCTGCAAATCACGTATGACATCGCGCCGGGCTACTATCTTTACCGTGAAAAGTTTGCGTTCGCGTCCGAGTCTGCAAAAGTGAAGCTACGTGAAGCACAAATCCCCACGGGCACGGTAAAGCACGACGAGTTCTTCGGGCGTATTGAAACATTGCGCAACCAAGTACGGATCGTCATTCCATTTTCGCGCGACGGCAATGCGTCGGACTGGCGTTTTAGTTCTACCTCGCAAGGCTGTGCCGACGTAGGCGTATGTTTCCCACCAAACACCGAGAGGGTGGCATTCAACGCTGATGGCGCGGCCGTTGGAAATGGCAGTGCACTCGCCGCGCTGGATGCTGCGGCGCCGTCCGCCAAAGCCGAGGCCTTGCCGGCCGGCGAAACTGAACCCCTCGGAAATAGTGCCGCGGCTAGCCTGAGTTCAAATCTCTCCGAAACGGATCAGATCGCCAAGATTTTCGAATCAAAAAACTTTTGGGCGATCGTCGCGGCTTTCTTTGGCTTCGGTGTGCTGTTGTCGTTCACGCCTTGTGTTTTGCCCATGATTCCAATCCTCTCCGGACTCATCGTCGGCGCCGGCCCGAATGTCGGAAAAGGCCGCGCGTTCTTGCTTTCCGTGGCCTATGTCTTGGGCATGGCGGTTACCTACGCCATCGCCGGCGTCGTCGCCGGACTATCGGGCTCGCTCCTTTCCACGGCGTTGCAAAATCCCTGGGTGTTGGGCGCATTTGCAATCGTATTTGTGCTGCTGGCGCTGTCGATGTTTGGCCTGTATGAGTTGCAATTACCTACCAGCGCACAAAGCGCACTGACAGCGAAAAGCAATCGCCTTCCGGGCGGAAAATTTGTCGGCGTTACGCTCATGGGGATTTTGTCCGCACTGATCGTCGGGCCCTGCGTCGCGGCGCCTCTCGCGGCCGCCCTGGGTTATATCGGTAAAGAGGGAAACATCGTACTCGGCGGCACGGCGCTGTTCGTGATGGCATTGGGAATGGGTGTTCCGCTGTTAATCGTCGGCGCATCCGCGGGGGCGTTCTTGCCGCGTGCCGGTGCGTGGATGGAATCGGTAAAACGCTTCTTCGGCGTACTGTTGTTGGGTGTGGCGATTTGGCTTGTCACGCCAGTGATTGCAACGTGGGCCGTGATGTTGTTGTGGGGGCTGCTGCTAATCGGATCGGCGATGTTCTTGCGCGCCATCGATCCCCTGCCAGATCAATCAAGCGGTTATCGGCGCTTGTGG
>JANMJR010000241.1:0-3931 GCA_031371465.1 Pseudomonadota bacterium | reverse complement strand
AAACCAGTCTAGTCGGCTGGAAATCGCAGCAATGGATGGGCACACAAATCAAAGGATCGCGGGTGGAAATTTTCGAGGAAGCTGAGGGCGGCAACCACTTCATGTTTATGGAAAATCCGGAAAAGTTCAACCGCATCGTGAGAGAATTTATCGGCTGAATCCGTGGTTCTCCATTACGCATCATCCATGCGGATCGTTTGAAGCAGTTTGGTGTTGCGCTAGCGCATCTTGTTCATGCCCCGTCTGGGTTCCGGCAGGATCGGCGCTTCGGTGGAGCCGCCGCCGACGTAAGCGAAGGTCGGCGCGGCGAAATGCCCTCCGCATAGCGGTATCGGCGCCTCGCCGCGCGCTAAGAAGGCACGCGCAAAACGTTGTTCTTGGATCTCGCCGCCGAACGCCAAACCGGAATAGGGTCGAAGCACCGGAAATTGCCTTTGACGAGCTTTGCGGCCGGCGAAATTCGCATCGGCGCACGTGGCGCTACAATAGCCCCACGTTACCCTCGATTATTTTCGAATGTCCCGAGCTCGATCCCTTAAGCAATATTTACTGCTCTACGCCATCGGCTTTTTAGCGTTAGTCACCGTCGCCGGTGGCATGGGCGGCTATGCGCTGTATTTTTGGCATCAGTCGTCACGCGAAACCTTGCGCTTGAATTCGATGATGCAGCAGGTCCAGGAAATGCGCGGCAGCCTTTATTTGCAGTTGAAAGAGGTGTTTGATGCGATTTTTTTGGCCGACAGCGAGGCAGTCAAGCAATACTACGAATACGAACAGCGCATACAAACCCATTTGAATCGCCTCGATAACATCGCCCACGGCCCGGACGAGCGTGCGGCGCTCAATGGGTTGCGCAAGTCCTATCAAGGCGTGCGGGACGTCAGTGCCAACGTTCTACGTGCCGATCGAAATATGCCGATGGCGGAAAAACAGCGGCTGCTGAATACCGAGCTTGAAATGCACGGCATCAATAATCACGAGGAAGCGATCAAAAAAATCGAGTCGCTGCTGCGCGTGCAACAGGCGCAACTGGATCGGCGCTTGAGCAAGCTGAACCAACTGGTGCCGGTGCTGCTGGCCTTGCCCTTTTTGCTCGCGCTCGGGTTATTGATCTTCTCGCGATTTTTTTTGCAACGGGCGGTCGTGGCGCCGTTGGCCGCGCTGGAAATTGCGACGGCGAAGATTAGCGCCGGGCATTTGGAGGAGCGGGTGCCGCTTTATGGCCCGAGCGAATTGCGTTCGCTGGCGAAAAAAGTGAATTCCATGGCGCATGATTTAGCCGAGAGTCGGCAATCGTTATTGCGCGCGGAAAAACAGGCGACCTTGGGCGCGCTGGTGCCGGTGTTGGCACACAATATCCGCAATCCGATTGCGGCGATTCGTGCGACGGCTCAGGTGATCAGCGATCCCGCGTTGTCGGCGGAGACGAAGGAAGATATTGCGGGAATCATCGCCACCGCGGATCGCTTGGAACGTTGGACACGTAGCTTGCTGTCTTATCTGCATCCGATGAAGCCGCAGTTCTCCGCTGTTGATCTGAAGAAATTATTGGATAATGTGTTGGATCTGTGCCGCCTGCGCATCGACAAAAAACAACTGGGTGTAGACTGCACGGGCGACACCGGTGCGCGCTGCGTTTCGCTCGATGTCGAGTTGATGGAGCAGGCGTTGCAAGGATTGATCGTCAACGCGATCGAAGCGTCGCCGCCACAGGGCAAGTTGACATTGCGGGTAGCGCACAGCGCTGATCGCGTTGAGATTCACCTGTTGGACGAGGGCTCGGGCATGCCGTTCGCGCCCGTGACCACCGGCCTCGCGCCGGGACCGACGACGAAACGCTACGGCACCGGACTCGGCATTCCATTCGCGTTGCGGGTGATCGACGAGCATGGCGGCAAGCTCCAATTCATATCACGGGCGCCACACGGAACGGAAGTGATTGTCTCGATCCCGCAGCGCCACGCCGGAGAAATCAAGCAAGATGTTATCCCGTAGGCCCGATGAAGAAGCCCCTAAGCCGGCAGCCAATCTTGGCGAGTCGGCGCACGTCCTCATGGTCGAGGATGAGGCGCTCTTTGCGCGCGCGACCAAAAAGCGGCTTGAGCGCGCTGGGTACCAGTGCAACATCGCGCCCAATCTTGCCAGCGCCCGGGCAATGCTGCGCGCGGCACGGCCCGATTTGGTGTTGCTGGATTTGCGCTTGCCCGATGGCAACGGGCTGGATTTCCTCGCGGAATTTTCCGTGAACGAAAATGAACGATTGCCTACCATCGTGCTGACGGCGTTTGGTGACATCGGCGACGCGGTGCAAGCCATGAAGCAGGGGGCGCTGGATTATTTGCGCAAACCCATCGATCTGGATGAGTTGCAATTGGCGGTTGATCAAGCGCTGCGCAATGTGGGTTTGAAACATCAATTGGATTTTTCCCGCGAGCGCGATAGCCATGCCCTGGAAGGCGCGCAGATGCTGGGTGAGAGCGATGCCATTGCCACGGTCCGCACCCAGATTGCCCGTCTGGCACAGCTCTCGGAAATGACCTCAGGTACACCGCCAACCATTTTGATCTTGGGAGAAACCGGTACCGGAAAAGATGTTGCGGCGCGCTTGCTGCACACATCTGGCAAGTCGCGCAATCGACCGTTTGTGCAAATCGACTGCGCCGCGTTGCCCAAAGATTTGATCGAAGCGGAATTATTCGGCCACGAAAAGGGCGCTTACACCGGCGCCGGCATCGCCCGAACCGGATTGATCGAAGCGGCGGAAGACGGCACGCTGTTCCTCGATGAGATCGGCGAAATGCCATTGGAGTTACAGGCCAAATTGCTCACTGTGATCGAACGCCGCAAAACACGGCGGCTTGGCGCGACCAAGGAATCCCATGTCGCCGCGCAATTTGTCGCTGCGACCAATCGCCATTTGCCGGATATGATCGCCGCCGGTTCGTTTCGCAGCGATCTTTATTATCGCTTGAATGTGGTGACGCTGACCTTGCCTCCGCTGCGGGATCGCGGACCGGACGTGGCGTTGTTGGCGCGGCATTTTTCCGTGCAAACCTGTCGCCGTTACGGCTTGCCGGACAAGCCACTGAATGCCGCTGCGCTCGCTGCGCTGCAGGGTTATCACTGGCCCGGCAACGTGCGCGAACTGAAACACCAAGTGGAACGGGCGCTGCTGCTGAGTCATGGGCCGGAAATTAGCGCCGCGGATTTAGGGCTCGTCGCCAGTGAGTCGATGCTCGCCGGCGTGCCGGCTCTAGAGGGACTAACGTTGGAAGCGGCGGAGAAAATGCTTATCGTTACGGCTTTGCGCACGACGCAAAACAATGTATCGGAAGCGGCGCGGCGCCTCGGTGTCAGTCGCATGACCTTGCGCTATCGTTTGGAGAAGCACGGCCTCGGGTCAGACATGGTGGGTGAGGGGGCGACCCGCACGCCGGGCACAGTAATTGCTGCTACTTGACTGTCGCTCTTTGCGGCTTTGAGCCAATTGTGACGCCTCCTATTCAAGCCGGACTTCATGCCCGGCTTCTTTTTGAGTCGCGTCAACGGGTTGTCGAAAAAACTTTGGCTCAAGCGCCGCCGAGTCGCGCCGGAAGTGACGCGGAAGATCGGCGATAATGGTGGTTGAAATAAGCCACTATTGGCTGAAATAAACCATTCGACGGAAAGTTGATCGAATGAAAATAATGCACCGTATATCTAAAAAAAGAGGAGTTGTAATGTCTTACCCGTCAGGCTTGTCAACGGTGCGCATGCTCGCACTGGTCTCGATCCTTCCATTCGGCAGTGCTGGCGCCACGGATGCGCCGGACAATCCCGCCGAAATCCTTGAATTGCCGACTGTCGAGGTGATCGGCACCACGCCGTTACCGGGCATCGGCACGCCGGTGAAAGATGTCCCGGCTAACGTGCAAGTTTTCACCAGTAAAGA
>JANMJR010000198.1:0-3572 GCA_031371465.1 Pseudomonadota bacterium | reverse complement strand
CACGTGCCCTCTCAATAGGTATGCCAGCGCCGTCAGCCAGGGCGGACGCTGGCGAACGCCGCCAACTCACGGTGATGTTCTGCGACCTAGTCGGTTCGACGGCGTTGAGCGAGAAACTCGACCCTGAAGAATTGCGCAGTTTGCTACACAATTATCGTACCGTTTGCGGCGAAGTTATCGCGCGCTACGACGGCTTCGTCGCGCGTTACGTCGGCGATGGGATTCTCACGTACTTCGGTTGGCCCAAGGCCCATGAGGACGACGCCGAGCGCTCGATACGAACAGCGCTGGAGATCGTCCCCGCCATCAAGCGGATTGTGGGAAATGAAGTATTGTCGGTGCGCATCGGCATCGCCACCGGCGCCGTCGTCGTGGGCGAACAAACCGGTGTGGGTGATCAATCGAAGTTGGCTATTGGCAGTACGCCTAATCTCGCCGCCCGGCTGCAGGGCGTGGCCGTGGCGGATGAAATCGTCATCGCGCCTTCCACTCGCCGTCTCATCGGCGACGGTTATGAATTGTCGGACTTAGGCAATCTAATTCTCAAGGGAATTCTTGATCCCGTGCGAGCATTTAAGGTTTTAGGTCCACGCCGGGTCGAAGGCCGCTTCGAGGCGAGTCACGCGCGGCAACTTACGCCGCTGATCGGCCGCGACAGCGAGATTGCTTTGTTGCTCGACCGCTGGGAGCGCGCGAAGGCGGATGAAGGTCAAGCGGTCATGTTGAGCGCCGAGGCGGGCATCGGCAAGTCGCGCATCACGCGTGCGCTGCGCGAGCGCATCGGTGCTGATCCGCATATTGCTTTGTATTACTAATGTTCCCCATTCCATAGCAATAGCGCGTTCTATCCGATCATCGACCAATTCGAGCGAGCGGCGGAGTTTCAATCTGGCGACAGCGCCGATCAGAAAATTGCCAAGATGGAAGCCCTGCTCGGCAAAGCCCAGTCGAACATCGCGGCAGTGGCGCCACTGTTTGCCGCCATGTTGTCATTACCAACGGAAAAGTACCCCGATCTGCGGCTTTTACCGCAACAACAGAAAGAGCGCACCATCGCCGCCCAGGTCGCTCAAGTCATGGAATTGGCGAACCAGCGACCGGTGCTGATGATTGTCGAAGACGTCCATTGGGCCGACCCCTCTACATTGGAAACTTTTGCCGCCTTGCTAGAGCGCATCGATTCCGTTCGTGTACTGCTCATCATCACCTATCGGCCGGAATTCACACCCCCTTGGCAAGGACAATCCCGAGTCACCGCGCGGAGTCTCGCACGGATGTCGCGCAAAGACACCGCGGCGCTTGCCGAGCAGGTTAGTGGCAAGCGGCTACCGCCGGAAGTGCTCGATCAGATCCTCGCCAAGACCGATGGTGTGCCACTCTTTGTCGAAGAACTCACCAAGGCTGTGTTGGAGTCTCCCCTGCTGGTCGATGCGGGCGACCATTACCGCGTCAGCGGTCCATTGCCAGCGCTGGCGATTCCTTCATCGCTGCGCGATTCGCTGATGGCGCGGCTGGATCGGCTGGAGCCGGTGAAGGAACTGATACAGCTCGGCGCGGTCGTCGGCCGCCAGTTTAGTCACAAACTTATCGCGACTCTTTCTTCATTGCCCGCCGCGCAGTTGGAGGTTGCGCTGAATCAACTCGTGACTTCTGAACTCGTCTTCAAACGCGGCGCAGCGCTCGACACGGTCTATGTTTTCAAGCACGCATTGGTGCAGGACGCCGCCTACGAATCCATTCTGAAATCGCGCCGCCAACAATTGCATGCCGCTGTTGCCAGATCATTGGAGCAAGACGCGCAACTCGCGCAAAGCGACCCAGGCGTCTTAGCCCAACATTTCGATCGTGCCGGCCTGAGTGAACCGGCCATCGAGTGGTACGTTCGCGCCGCTTTGCAGGCGAAGAGCCGGTTCGCCAATATCGAGGCAGTGCGCGATCTGGAACGCGCCCTAAGACTGCTCGGCGCCGCCGCGCCGGACGACTGGCAGGTAACGCAGCGCATCGACGTCAACACCGAGCTCGGGATGCTGTTGATGATGATCGAGGGCTACCATTCAAAGCGCGCGCTAGAGCACTTTACGGAAGCCGAGAAATTGAGTCGGAACATGGACGATGTGGCTAGGCGATTTCGCGTCCTCACCGGAATTATCGTCTCGTTTAGGTGGCGCCGCTTGGAGTCGAACCATTTCTGTGACGAGTTGATCGCCATTGCTGGGCAAACCGGCGACAGAGTTCATTGAATATATGCACATGCCGTTTGCGGCGAATCGCTTATGTTCGCAGGGCGCTACAAAGGCGCTTTAGTTGAATTCGAGCAAGTCCATTTGCTTTACGATGAGCGCATCGATGCAGCCTTGGCATTTCAGTATAGCAACGACCCTGGCTTGCTCTCTCTAGTAAATTCGGCTTGCATGCAATGGGAGACCGGTCAGTTTGACAGCGCCCTATCGACTTCGGAGAGAGTTATTCTCCTTAGCCATCAGCTTGGCCATCCCTACTCACAGGCATTCGCGTACAGTTGGACCAGCGATCTTGCCTACTATATGTGGCTTCCGGACAGAGCGCGGCACTACGCCGACCTCGGCGCAGAGTTTTGCCGGAAGCACGGCTTTTCATTGATGCACGCCCTATGCACTTTCCATCGTGGCTGGGTTCACGCGGAAGAAGGTCACTACGACGAAGCGATCGAGCAAATGACCCAAGCGCTCATCCGCTACCGGGAAGTGGGTTCCACGGCGATATTTGTGTCGAGAATGATCGCGCAGTTGGCTTCGGTCTATGGCATGGCGAAGCGCTGTGAAGAGGGTCTTCGGGTGCTGCAATCTTCTCCCGACCGGGCACCGGGCAATAAGCGTGTGCGCTTTCCAGAAATCAGCCGCATCGAAGGCGAATTGCATCTGAATAAACCGCACTCCGATGCAAAACTCGCCGAGCATTTTTTCACAGAAGCCATCGAGATCGCGCTCGAGGACGAAAACCGGGCCAAGCATCTTCGTTCCGCCACTTCGCTTGCAAAATTGTGGCAAGCTCAGGGAAAGGTCGCGGAAGCCAAGGCGCTGCTGCAACCTCTCTACGCGAGCTTCACCGAGGGGTTTGATTTTCCCGATATGAAAAACGCTCGCACGCTGCTCGAACGCCTCGGAGTCGAATTGTCGCGAGCTTAATCGCGATCGAACACCAAGTCGCCGTCATCGAACGGCGCGTCTTGCGGTTGTAATCCTTGAAAATGGAATTACTCGGTATCGGCTAAAGGGACGGCGCAACGTTTTGCAGCGTGCGGAAAATATTGTCCAGCCGCCGGGGCGTTTTCTTTTCCGATTCTTGCAATAATTCTTTTACTGCCGGCCGTTGTTGAGTTGGGCCGGGAACCCCATAGATTGCTGCCGACGGATCGATGAATACATACATCTACCCGAGCATGGGTTTGTCCTAATCGCAGGTGGTCGTGAAAAGCTTTGTGACCCAACTCATATCCGCAGGACACTCGATGGATTTTGAAATGCCGAGCGCCTTGGTCAGCGGCAACCAAAACACCGAAAATCCGTAGGCCATGCCGATGCAAAGATGGATGC
>JANMJR010000123.1:0-2405 GCA_031371465.1 Pseudomonadota bacterium | reverse complement strand
CAAGGCAAGCTCACGTTTTCCTTTGTGGATCTAAATGATCTTGCGGCCATCGAGGCGGCTATTCGGCCCCAAACCCAAATCGTGTGGGCGGAATCCCCCACCAATCCGTTGCTAAATATTGTGGATTTGGCTCAACTCGGCCAATTTTGTGAGCGGAAAAAACTGACGTTAATCGTAGACAACACCTTCATGACGCCCCTGCTACAGCGGCCGTTCGAGTTCGGCGCCGACATCGTCATGCATTCGACCACCAAATATATCAATGGCCATGCCGACGTGATTAATGGCGTGGTCGTGGCGCGCAGCAAAGCGCACTTGAAAAAAATTCAGTTCGCTGTCAAAACCTATGGCCTTGCCGCGGGTCCGTTCGATTGTTGGCTCACATTGCGTGGCAGTAAAACGTTGCCGCTGCGCTTGAGGCAGCATCAGGAAAATGCTGCTGCGGTCGCGGCGTTTTCGGCTAAGCACGAGAAAGTTGCCGAGACCTATTATCCCGGCTTGCCAAATCATCCTGGCCACGAAATAGCGAAACGACAGCAGAAAGGTTTCGGTGGCGTGGTGTCGCTGAAGTTGAAAAGTGGTTTTGCCGCAGCCAAAGCGATGGCCAACGCGACGAAAGTATTCGGCATTGCCGATTCACTCGGCGGCGTGGAATCCACCATCAGCCATTCCGCCACCATGAGCCATGCCGGTATGCCGAAAGCGCAGCGGGAGATTGCCGGCATCACCGACGGGGTGGTGAGGCTTTCAGTCGGAATCGAAGCGATTGAAGATTTGCTTGCAGACCTCGCCCAAGCGCTGGATCAAGTTCCCGCGTAGCTCACGCGTATCAATGTCCATTCAATGCCCTGAGAGCCAATGGCCCAAGGCCACCCGGTACTGGCGCGGCCTCCAGGGCATGTTCCATCTACTGCGCGCTACGCGTCGCGTGCGAGCCGGATGCCGCTGAATTGCCAGCGCGCGTCCGGCGGAAAGAAGTTGCGATAACTTGCGCGAATGTGCGACTGCGGCGTCACGCACGATCCGCCGCGCAATACCATTTGGTTGGACATGAATTTCCCGTTGTATTCACCCAGAGCGCCAGCAGAGACATTGAAGCCTGGATAGGGTAGATACGCACTCGCGGTCCATTCCCAGGTATCGCCGAACAGGTGCTGTGGCGCGCCACTGGATTCGTTTGCGCGACCGTCAGCGGGATGAAAGCGACCGCTTTCGACAAAGTTTCCCGTCGTTTCCAAACTCGATGCCGCATGCTCCCATTCCATTTCAGTGGCCAAGCGCGCGGCGGCAAAACGCGCATAGGCATCGGCTTCGTAATAGCTAACATGGCAAACCGGTTCATTCGGGTTCACTGGCAAGAAACCATTCAGCGTGTGGGTGTACCAAGCCTTGTCATGGCGCTCCCAATACAGTGGTTGACGCCAGCCTTCGGCGCGAATTTTATTCCAGCCGTCGGAAAGCCAAAACTCCGGTCGCTCATAGCCGCCTGCTTCCATGAACGCTAAATACTCCGCATTGCTCACAGTGCGCGAGGCTAACTGAAACGGCGCCAAATAATATTTGTGCGACGGACATTCGTTATCAAACGAAAAGCCGTTCCCATGATGGCCGAGGGTCACCAAGCCACCGGAATAATTCAGCCAGTCCATCGGCGTTGATGCCGCGTCAGCCGCGACCGGATGGGGTTGGTAAATCGGGCGAGTCGGATTAAACGAGAATAAATGTTTGATGTCGGTCAATATTAATTCTTGATGTTGCTGCTCGTGATGCAATCCCAATTCAATCCCCGCAGCGAGGGTGGCCGGCAACGGCGCTGCGGCGCCGAGCAGTTTAGTCATGTGTTCATCGACATGGCGGCGATAGCGCAACACGTCTTCCAAACTCGGGCGAGTCAATAATGCCCGGCGCGGGCGCGAGAATTGCTCGCCGACGGTTTGATAATAGGAATTAAACAATACGCGGAAAGCGGAATCAAACACCCGGTAACCGGGAACAGAGGGCTCGAGAATAAACGTCTCGAAGAACCAACTGGTGTGCGCCAAATGCCATTTTGTCGGGCTGCAATCGGGCATCGATTGCAGCGCACAGTCCTCAGCGGAAAGCGGCGTCGTCAGAGATTCAGTGGCGCGGCGAACTGTGTCGAATCCGTCGGCAAGCGCCACCTTTGATTGCACACGCACTTCTGCAGGATGCGATTTGATCAAGTCGAGAGCGGGACGCAATTGATTTCCTTTCCTGAAATTTAAGGCATTAGTCTTGCAATCGGAACGAAGCTTACGCCTACAGGCGACAACAAGGCATGCGTAAGTTTCAGTGCAATGACCAACGCTTTTGCCAGCCGTGAAAAGAAATTGAATACAGGGCCAGAAGTTGAACCGTTTATTGTGTCGACCCTATGACGGAAA
>JANMJR010000106.1:0-6552 GCA_031371465.1 Pseudomonadota bacterium | reverse complement strand
GTAGTCATCGCCTTCGTCGCCGTCCATTTGGTCTGCGCCAGCGTCGCCGAATAACGTATCGTTACCCGCATCGCCAACGATGAGATCGTCGCCGTCGCCGCCGTCCAATACGTCGTCGCCATCACGCCCACCCATTTCGTCATCGCCGGCATCACCAACAAGGAAATCGTCGCCGGCGCCACCATCCATCAAATCCGCGCCGTCACCACCGTATACGACGTCGTCGCCTTCATCGCCACCAATTTGGTCGTCGCCGTCGCCCCCAATAAGGACATCGTTGCCATCGCCGCCACCCAATCGATCGACGCCGAGACCACCGTCAAGATAGTCGTTGCCATCGTCACCGACAGCGATATCATCGCCCGAGCCGCCGTATAATTCGTCATCGCCTTCGTCGCCCTTTAGGGCATCGTCATCCTGACCGCCATCGAGGAGGTCTTTGCCTTTGCCACCAGAGAGCGTATCCGTACCAGCCTCGCCGTAAAGATAGTCGTCTCCGCCATTCCCTGACAATATGTCGTTGCCTAGACCGCCATATAGATAATCGATGCCTTGAAATGCGACGGGTACATCGTCTGCATCCCCGGCAATTTGATCATCACCCTCACCGCCTCGCAGGAGATCGCTGCCCCCTAGGCCATAAATTTGATCGTCCCCAGCACCGCCATCGATGACGTCATCACCGTGTAATTCCCATTTAACATTTGACTGATTGGAATCGCCCACCAAGATGTCGTCACCGTCACCGCCGGAAATTACATCCTTTCCGTATTCGCCGTACACGATATCCTTGCCCGCGCCACCGCTGATTTGGTCATCGCCGTAGCCGCCGATGATGATATCGTCCCCAGCGCCTCCAACAAGAATATCGTCTCCTCCGTTTCCGGCGATTGCGTCGTTATCATCGTCACCAAAGAGTTGGTCGTCGTCGTTGCCGCCGAACAACCCGTCATTGCCGGCGCCACCGCGCATCTCTTTCCGTCCCGTCCCAGAACCGGAGTCCAAAAGCTGCGAAAACGTATTTGTAACTGCGGTGTAAGTACTGGGTGGGTTATATTCTGGCAAATCTGGTCCAAAATGAGCTAAGATGTTTTCACCCATAGTCGGCTTTACTGTGAATCCTAGCGTATCAACCGCTGGCTGGTCAGTGATTGAGTCGATAATTGTGCTTTTATCAAACGCCGGATCAAATCCCTCAAAATAAACGATATCTACCCCTTGTTGCCATTCCGGCATCGGCGCTAAACGGGCGACCGATGTTATGACGTCATTGCCGTCGCCGCCAAAGCCTCGTTGATCGCCGTTGCCGAGATAAATATAATCGTTGCCCGCTCCACCGTCCATGTAGGCCGACCCGTTTCCGGACGCCATGTTGTCGTTTCCGCCGTAGCCATAGACAATGTTTGCGGGACCCCCTTCTAAAAATGAGCCGGAGTTTGAGCCCGAGTACTGGTAAGGGTAAGGGGTTATCCAAGCCCAAGTATTAGCGCCATCATCCCATCGATCCGAACTCGGAGCGAGCGGTGGGGGCGGTGGCGCATCGGGCTCATCAAGGTTTATGCCTAAATCGCCATTCTTAAAGCCTTCCACGATGACGTTGTCGTTGATGGTGAGTGTACCGCCGGACGAAGAATCGCCGATGAAGCGGTAGACGAACTTTTCGTCGTCGGATTGGTAGATGTCGTCGGCGAGTTTCTTGCCGCCAATGAGAGTTTCGCCATCGTATTGAATCGAACCCATTCCATCGATGTCTTTGATTGTGTCGCGGCCATCACCGGTCGTGTATTGGTAGGTGTCGGTTCCTTCCCCACCGAACAGAACATCATCCCCCTCGCCGCCGATCAGGGAGTCGTCGTCATCGCCGCCACTAAGCTCATCATCTCCGCTGCCGCCAGCGAGCGTGTCGCCGCCGAGCCCACCCAGCAGGAAGTCGTTCCCCTCGGCACCGTCCAGCGTGTCCGCACTCGCGCCGCCAAGCACAGCTTCATTGTCGGCGCCGCCGCTGACAGTCATTCCGGCATCACCGGTTTGCATATACCAAACCTGAGAGTTTTTGAGTGCGCCCCGATTGAAGACCAACTCTTGGTCGCCAAGTATTTCTCCAGCAGCATTTACCAGGCGCGGTATGGCCAAGCTCCTGGCGCCATTGAGGGCGATGTCGCGTAGATCAAATTTGAGGCCGCCAGAGATTGCTTGGAAGAAGTCTTGGGTGAAGCCGGATTGCATGTAGTAGTAGGCTTCGATTCCAGTTGCGATTAACGCTTTGTTAAGAAGTTCTTGTTTGACCAGCCCGTCCAGAGTGATCTTTTCGAGGTCGCCGGCGAAGTGGGTCAATAGGCTATTGGACGTATCGCCGCCTAGCAGCGGGACTTGAGACTTGAGCAGATGGGTTAAGAAATCTCGCTCCGTGCTCGTAGGTCCGCGCCCGTAGAGACGGCCATCAAATATTCCCTGGAGTAGATTGGGCAGTTTTTCGGTGACGGCGCGAAATTTGTCTTCCATGAGCAGCGTCGCGTGCAGCGCCATGGAATGCAGGGTGATTGGATCCAGTTTGTCGCCACCGCCAATCGCGACCGGTATATCACTCGGGCCCATTACACTTGGCCAATATCCAAGGGGCGAAACATGCAGTAGCTCACCTTGAACATAACGCCCAGTAACACTCGTTTCGCGAGCCCAAAATTCCAACATATTAGGTAATAGCCCGCCCGGAAGTAAGAAATCTCGGAAACTTTGATCAACGATTCCTGCACCTGCCAATGCGGTTTGTACGGATGCGAGGACAAATGGAGATAGCGCGCTTGCCTGAAAAGGAGCATTTGCAAATACAGTCGCAGGTCGGTCAAACCAAACCGACATGACCGAAGCCAACCCCGCCCCAAGCGAATGGCCAGTAAAACTGATCTGCGTTCCGGGTGGGTTACTGGCCTTTATTTTCTCGTAAAATAACGCGGCCCCGGATAGCTGCGAAGAGGAGACCAGTCCTGTGCCTAGAGTCAGATCAGCCAGCAGATCACTGATGGTTTGGAAGAGGTTGTCAGGAAGAAAATCGGTGCCTTTGAAGGAAATTACAATTTCACCGCTGGCATCGTTGCGAAACGCAGTTGCCGACAGCCCGCTCGACAACAACGCCAGCGCACCACTATTCGTATCGCTTGGGCCAGGGATGGGCGTCCAGCCTGTCGGCGGATTGATTTTGTTCGCTTTGTTTCGTGCGTCATTATAGGCTGCGGCTGCGAAAATCGCGTATTCGTCACGTGTTGCCATGTTTATTGCTCCTTATTCTTCTCGGGAAAGGTTCTAGGGTTTGTCGGAATTGTTCGAGCTTCGGTCATCCGCTTGGCGCTGCAGTTTTTCTTGCTTGAGCCGTTGCCTTTCTTGTTTCGCGCGTTCAAGCCTTTGCAATTCGAGCTTTGCCGCATCGGGATCATCTGCATCGAAAGACTCGGGATCGAGCCGCCTTATTTCTTGAGGATATCCTGCCTTACCGTTAACCTCCGCGGAGGTTTTTGTCGACCATGTGAGTAACTTCGTACCCTCCGGAGGGGCCGAATCAATCAGCATATTCACGTCATAAATTGCCACCGGCACTTCTGAGAATGGAACGCGTTGCCAGACCCCACCCTCCCATCGGAACGGGACGTAAGATGGTCGAGGCATACCGTATTTGTAGAACTCTATCCGCGTCTGCGGGAGGCCGACCAAATAGAGCCGTCCTTCGTGGACGTTCAATACCATCGGCCTCAAGTTCTCATGCCAAAGGATTTCACCTTGGCTGAATTCAGGTAATGAAAACGAGAGCCAGCACTCGCGATCGAATCCTCGATCCATTCGTTTCTTTTGCGTGACGACGATCATGCGACCATCGTTGAGTTTGACTTCCTCTTGCCAAGTGACCTCATTATTCGAACAAGCAGGCAGCACGGTAAGTCCTCCTAGAATTAATAACCATCGGTTCAGTTGTTTCAACATGGTGATATTTCCCTTATGAATTTCGGTGTGCCTATTGTTCTTGCTCCAGGGCCTTGCAAGGGTTTATTCGATTTCAACGCTCCTAAAGAAGGAGCAGCTAATCCCGTGCCTACGGTCAGATCAGTCAGCAGATCACTGATGGTTTGGAAAAGGTTGTCAGGAAGAAAATCGGTGCCTTTGAAGGAAATAACAATTTCACCGCTGGCATCGTTGCGAAACGCAGTTGCTGACAGGCCGCTCGACAACAATGCCAGCACGCCGCTATGGGTATCGCTTGGACCGGGGATTGTAGTCCAGCCATTGGGCGTATCAATTATGTTCTTATCTTTTCGTGCGTCGTTATAGGCTGCGGCTGCGAAGACCAAGTATTCGTCAAGGGTTGCCATGTCCAATTCTCCGTATTTTTATCAGGAAGGTTTCTAGGGTTTGTCGGAATTATTGGAACTTTGGTCGTCCGCTTCGCGCTTCCGCTTCTCTTGCTTTAGGCGTTCTCGTTCCACTCGCGCGCGTTCCCAGCGCTGCAGCTCGAGCTTGCTCGCTTCAGGGTCACTTGGGCTAAAGTCATTTGGATCGAGCCGTTTCTGATCTGTTGTATAGGTACCTTTGCCGTTCAGATCTGGACTCATTTTTCTGCCCCAGGTGAGTAGCTTAGTGCCCTTGGGTGGGATGCCCTCGATCAGCATGTTGACGTCGTAGATCGCCTCGGGCACATCGGCAAATGGAATACGCTGCCACGCGCCGTTCTCCCATCGGTACGGCACGTATGGCGGCCGAGGCTTGCCGTACTTAAAAAACTCTCGTTGAGTCGGCGGCAGGCCCACCACGTAAAGCTTGCTTGCGTGTACATTCAATACGATCGGTTGCTGGCTCTCGTGCCAAAGGATTTCGGTCTTGCTGAATTCAGGCAACGAAAAGGTCAGCCACGCCTCGCGATCGATGCCTCGGTCCATGAGTTTTTTTTGCGTAACGACGATCATGTGCCCGTCGTTGAGTTTGACTTCTTCTTGCCAAGTGACTTCATTGTTTGAGCAAGCGGGTAGCACGGTCAGTCCTCCTAGAATTAATAACCATCGGTTTAGTTGTTTCAACATGGCGATATTCCCCTTATGAAATTCGGTGTCCATAATTGCGTTGCTTTGTTTACTCAGGCCGCCTTGGGCCGAGCGGGTTGAATGGCGGGCGCCGGTTTTCGCCGTGCGTCCAACTTGGTTTCAAACCCCAATAGCCGGCTGAACTCAAACAGCACGAGCGCCGGTAGGCCGACACTGGCAACCAGATACAAGCCAAGGCCGGTAGCAAAGAACGCCACACCCGAATAGGCCTGTTTGCCAAACAGCCCAACGGTAATAGGCACAATGAACAGGATCGCAATCGAGCCGATCACGCCGATGATCATGCCGCTAATTCCCAATAGCCGAAGCACCTTGACCGATGGACGGGTGATAAATGCGCCGAGTGCTGATTGCATCTTCACGACGGTGACGATGCGGTAAATGCTTAAGATGAGGATTGGCAGCAAACCAAACGCACCGAACCCGCCCAGCCAGCCAGCACCGACAGCCAAGGCGATCCAACCGGATGCGCCGGCAAGCAAGGTTGGAAACAGGCCGGTGGCCAGCGCCAGACAGTAGAGCCATTTCAATTTGCCGTTTGCGTCGAGATACATGGGTTGTCCTTGAAGTTTGGGATTAGAAATTATGTGCCGTTTCGTGATCATGCCGGGCTGGGACTGCGGTGGGCAGCATGTTCCCGGCCGCGTCGAGTCTGACCAAGTGATCCACAGCCAATCCCTTGGGTAGCGCGTGGGTAATGAATAGCATGGTGACTTGTCCCTTCAGCGCATTAATCGTCTTAGCGAAATGCTCCGCCGTCTGCTGATCCAGATTACTGGTCGCCTCATCGAAAATCAGAATCTTCGGCTGTTTCAATAGCGCTCGAGCAATGGCGAGCCGTTGCTTCTGCCCACCCGACAACCCCGACCCACGTTCGCCAATCTCAGTCTGATACCCTTGCGGCAATTCTTCAATCACCTGATGCACCTCGGCCATTTTGCAGGCATGCACCACGTCGTCAAAGGTCGCATGCGGATTGGCGAGAATGAGGTTCTCGTAAATCGTGCCGGAGAACAGCACCGTTTCTTGCGGCACCACGCCGAAATAGCTTCTGAGTCCATTGGCGCTCATGTTTCGGATATTGGTTCCGTCGATCTTGATCTGCCCATCCGTGGTTTGATAAAAACCTTGTAGTAGCTTCGCCAAGGTACTCTTACCGCAGCCGCTCGGCCCCATCAGGGCAATGGTCTCGCCGGGCTGGATGTTGATGTTGAGATTCTTGTATAGGAACGGCCGGTCGTCGCCGTAGCGGAACGCGACATCCTGAAATTCAATCTTGCCTTGGCCGTCCATCACCCGGCTCGGCGTTAAGCTGTATGGTTCGGTCGGGGCGTTCATCAGATCGCCCAGACGATTCACCGCCAAGCTCGCCTGCTGAAACTGCTGCCACAGCCCGACCAGTCGCATCACCGGCTGACTGAGCTTGCCGGCAAACATTTGAAATGCCACCAGCATGCCGATGGTGAAT
>JANMJR010000092.1:0-4765 GCA_031371465.1 Pseudomonadota bacterium | reverse complement strand
CACCGTTCCAGCCAAGATTATCACTGGCGCACAATATCTTACCGGGTACCCATTGTGGTAGCTCGGTTGGCGTAATCAAGGTTGACATACTCAAGTTCCTCTCCTGCGGACTTACTGAATTAGTGTATCAGAATGGCGGCGCGGACGGGGATGGCTTGCATGGCTAGTGGCGTTGCGCATTTTTCGCGCAAATGAGACCATGTCCGTCGCTCTAACCGCCCAGAGTTAGGGGGACAAAGCGCCTTGCCCGCTTCGAAAGAAGGGCGGAAATGAGTGACGTATCTCGAAGCACCTAACGAAAATGAAATTAGTAGGACAACTATGGACACTTCGCCGTTCTCCGAAATCGACCACCGCGCCGAACAGCTAAAAGACAAGCTCATCGCCTGGCGGCGGGATTTTCATCAACACCCAGAGCTTTCAAATCGCGAGCATCGCACCGGCAATATCGTGGCCGACCATCTGCGGGCATTGGGACTGGAGGTTCAGTCGCCGGTGGCGCACACCGGCGTGGTCGCGTTATTGCGCGGTGGTAAACCGGGGCCGGTTGTAGCGTTGCGCGCCGACATGGATGCATTGCCTGTCACGGAGGAAGGCGATCTTCCGTTTGCCTCGAAAGCCAAATCGGAATACGAAGGCAATGCCGTGTCCGTCATGCACGCCTGCGGTCACGATGCACACACGGCAATCCTAATGACCGTCGCTGAAATTCTCGCGGGCATCAAAGTGCAAATTTCAGGAACGATTAAGTTTATATTCCAGCCCGCCGAGGAAGGTCCACCAGGCGATGAGGAGGGCGGGGCGGAACTGATGATTCAGCAAGGGGTGCTTGAAAACCCTCGCCCAGCGGCCATCTTCGGCCTGCACGTGATCGCGGGCATGCCCACCGGCAAGATCGGCTATCGACCCGGCGCGACCATGGCGAGCGGCGATACCATCCGCATCAAAGTGCAAGGCCGGCAAACCCATGGCGCGTTTCCGTGGCAAGGCATCGATCCGGTTGTGCTCGCCGCGCAAATCGTGATGGGTTTGCAAACGATTCCGAGCCGCCAAGTCGATGTGACGTTGGAGCCTTCGATTGTCACTATCAGTTGTATTCATGGCGGTGTCCGCGAGAACATTATTCCCGATCACGTGGAAATGGTTGGCACCATGCGCACGTTCAACGAAGCCATGCGCGAAGATATTCGCAATCGAATTCGCACCACCGCCGAGCACATTGCCCTAAGCGCTGGCGGCAGTGCTGAAGTACGCATCGAGCCGGGCTACGATGTCACGATTAACGATCGCGGGCTCACCGAAAAAATGGCGCCGACGCTGCAGCGCGTGGCGGGCGAGGGCAATACATTCATCGCGCCCAAGCTGACCGGCTCGGAAGATTTTTCCAAGTATCAACAAGTGATCCCAGGACTTTTTTTCTTTCTCGGGATTACGCCACCGGACACAAAACATGCGGCGCCGAATCACTCGCCGCATTTTTATGTGGACGAATCCGGACTTCTGCTCGGTGTGCGCGCCCTCGCGCATTTAGCGCTTGATTTTTTAAATACCCATTGAGGAATAATAATGAAGAAGTTGATTTTGTTTTTCAGTTCGCTGGTGTTATTTACAACTAACGCAAATAGCCAGGTGACTGATGTGAAACTCAGCGTCGAAAGTTATACCGTTCGAGCAAAAGATCCGGGCATCGAGCTTTATGTTCGTAACAAGCGTCCCGCGGACATGAAAACATTTACGCCGGAAAAGGTTTTGTTGTATGTCCACGGCGCGACCTATCCCTCTGAAACGGCCTTTGATTTGGCGCTGGACGGATTCTCGTGGATGGATTACATCGCGCGTCAGGGCTACGACGTGTATCTGCTCGACCTGCGCGGCTATGGCCGTTCCACGCGCCCTGCGGAAATGGCTCAGCCGGCGAAGGACAACGCACCGATCGTCAAAACCGAAACCGCCGTGCGCGATATCGAAGCCGTGGTCGAGCATATTTTGCAACGGCGCGGCATCGACAAGCTCAATTTGCTCGGCTGGTCGTGGGGCACCTCCACCATGGGATCCTACGCGGCGCAAAATCCGCAGCGCGTGAACAAGCTTGTGCTCTATGCGCCGGTGTGGCTGCGCAAGGAGCCACTTAAGTTACCGCCGGGCCCGTTGCCCGCTTATCGAACAGTCACGCGCGAAGCCGCGAAGCAACGTTGGCTGAATGGCGTTGCGCCGGAAAAACAGAAGGATTTAATTCCTGCTGGATGGTTTGAAACCTGGGCCGACGCGACTTTCTCCACCGATCCGGTTGGCGCACAGCAAAACCCACCGGTGCTGCGAGCGCCGAATGGCGTGCTCGACGATATTCAGAATTTTTGGGCGGCGGGAAAGCCAAAGTACGATCCGGCCAAGATCACCGCCCCGACCTTGATTATCCATGCCGAGTGGGATCAAGACACACCGGCGTATATGTCGCAAGCGCTGTTTCCATTGTTGACGAACGCCGCGATCAAACGCTACATCGTCATCGGTGAAGGCACGCACACGGTCATCATGGAAAAAAATCGCATGCAGTTGTTCAAAGAGACGCAGTTGTTTCTTGATGAATAATTTTCAATTACCATGCCATAGAGCTCTCTGAGCTTGGGTCTGACGCTGGTTCGTGTTTCGACGTGAGAAAAAGTTTGCGAAAAATTTACCAATTTATTCGGAAGGTTATTAATACCATCATGGCTATTGCATATCCGATGCCCTCGTATCACTTCAGCGTGCAATGGGGCGGCGCGAGAATTGGGTTTCAAGAAGTTTCCGGGCTGAACATCCAAGTTGACGCGGTCGAGTATCGCGAAGGATCAAATCCCGAATTTCATCCACTGAAAATGCCCGGACAGCTTCACTACAGCAATATCGTTTTGAAGCGCGGCATCGTGCCCAATGACAATGATTTTTTTGCGTGGATCAACACCATTCGCCTCAACACGGCCGAGCGGCGCGATATTGTCGTGCAGTTGCTCAATGGAAATCATGAGCCGGTGGTCAGTTGGAAAATTAGGAACGCTTTTCCGGTGCGCTATTCCGGACCGGTGTTGCTTGCGAATGCAAGCGAAGTGGCGATGGAAGAGTTGGAACTTGCCCATGACGGACTGACCGTCGAATACTCGTAGGAGACGCGCTTCACGCTTGCCTTGTGGCAAAGCATATGTGGAGAGCCGCATGGCCTTAGGTGGCCCTGGCCCTAGGCCACCCGGTAGGCCAGCCCAGCCCAGCCCCTGGATAATGGCTCTTGGCGTAGTGCCTAAAAAATAATCAGTCGCGCAACAGTGCCTGGGCGGCGCCCGTCAGCGCGGGATAGTCGGCCAAAATTACTTTCGTCGGAATCGCTTTCAGATAGTCGCTGAAGCGGCCCTTGGCCTCAAAGCGTTGGCGAAACGGCGAACGATCGAAGAATTCTCCCAGCCGCGGCACGATGCCGCCACCGATGTATACACCGCCGCGGGCGCCGAGCGTCACCGCTAAATTTCCCGCAGCCGTTCCTAACATGCCGCAAAAGGTATTCATCACATCACGGCACAAATCGTCGTTGCCGCGTAGGGCGCGCTCGGTGATAGTCGCCGGTGTCGGCGCCGAGCCGCTCACGCCCCCTAGTTCCGCGATGGCGCGATAGAGCGGATCCAGACCGATGCCGGAGATCAGGCGCTCGCCCGATACGTGCGGAAATTCGCGCCAGAGGATGCGCAAAATTTCGATCTCGCGGATGTTCGCCGGGCTAAAGCTGACGTGGCCGCCTTCGCCCTCGATGGGCGCCCAGCCATTTTTCGTTGGCAGCAAACCCGATACACCAAGACCGGTGCCGGCGCCGATGAGCGCGATGGCGGCATGCGCTGCCGCTTGACCGCCGCCCACTTGGCGTTGTTGGGCCGCGCTCAAGTGCGGCAGCGACAAAGCGAGCGCGGTGAAATCGTTTAACATTAATAGACGATCGACGCCGAGCGCTTGGCGCGTTTCTTCGACCGAGAATACCCAGTGATTATTGGTGAATTGGATGCGATCAGCGCCGACGGTTGTCGCTACGGCCATGGCGATTTCGTAGGGCCGCGGTGCGGTGGTTTCCTTGAGATACGCTTCGATTGCATCTACCGGCCCGGCGTATGGGTCGCAGCTCATCGATCGTTCGTTCGACAACGTGGCGGCGTTATCGAAGAACATCGCGAAGCGCGCATTGGTGCCGCCGATGTCCGCGACCAGGCGCGGGAGATTGTGTTGCTCGTCGAGCATGAAAAATCCTAACCTAGTTTTTTCGCACGGTAAACATTGCGACGACAGCCCTCATGGCCCTAGGCCACGCAGCCCTAACCTTCTCCCACACGGAGAGGGGACAGGATCCCTTCTCCCTCCAGAGGACGGGTGGGGCGGGGTAGCGCTGTCCCTGTCCCTGGCCCTGGCCCTAGGCCAGCCCCGTAGGACACCCTGTAGGCTAGCCACGCTCCTAGGGCCATGAGGGGCCGCCTATATTGTCAGAGGTAACTACCATTTAAAGTCGCGGTGTGGATAGATTAGCGAAAGCGCCGGAAAAACGCGCGGATATCTTCCGCCAACAGTTGGGGCTGTTCGAGCGCAGCAAAGTGGCCACCCTTTGACATCGTGGTCCAGCGTTGAATATTGTAGAAACGCTCGGCGATGGAGCGGGGCGGGCGGAGGATTTCTTTTGGAAATGCGGCGTAAGCGGTTGGCACTTCTACTCGCTGTCCATTGGGAATCGGCCACGGGCCGTGGGCCCGCGCGTAGT
>JANMJR010000080.1:0-4930 GCA_031371465.1 Pseudomonadota bacterium | reverse complement strand
GGGCGGATCGATTGCGGTCAGCAGGGCAGGGCGCGCTATGTCGAGCGCGGTGGATAAGTTTTCGGCGCCGGGAAATAACGAGGCGGTGTGGCCATCTTCACCCATGCCGAGCACAATTGCGTCGAGCGGCCACGGCATCGTGTTGACGGCCGTTTCGCGCTCCGCTAAGGCAAGCTGGGGGGTCGCCGCGGCGGTTTTCAGTGACACGAATTGCGCGCTTGCAGCGGCATTTCGCAGCAAATGTTGCCGGACCAAATGTTCGTTGCTGTTGTCGCTGTCAGTCGGAACCCAACGTTCATCGACCAAGGTGATAGAGACTTTTTCCCAGGCAAGTGTTTGGCGTGCGAGTTCGTGAAAGAACGCGATCGGGCTGCGCCCCCCCGATACCGCAAGACTGGCGACACCGCGGGCGGCAATGCCCTGTCGTAATGCTTCTGCGACGTGCCGTGCCGATAGCGATACGGCGCTTGCGCTGTCGTCCAACCAATGTTCGTTGATATTTGACGCGACGGCGCTCAATTTAGCCAAAGCATTTGCGCAACATCGGCATCACCTGCTGTGCATACAAGCCCAGAAAGCGTTCTTGGTCAGGGCCGGGCGCGTGAAATACTAAGTGGTTGAATCCGAGGTCGACATAAGACCTGATTTTTTCAACGTGTTCCTCCGGATCGGTGGAAACAATCCATCGTTGCGCAGTACGTTCAACCGGCAGAGCATCGGACAAGCGCTCCATTTCCAGCGGGTCTTCGACATTCATTTTTTCGTCGGCGGACAGCGCCAACGCGCCCCAATGACGGGTATCTTCAAGGGCCCTCCCGTAGTCGCTATCAAATGATACTTTCATTTCGATCATGCGATCGATATCGCCGGATGGACGTCCGGCTTTTTCCAGTCCGGCGACGACGCTGGGCAACAAGGTTTCGCTATAGAGTTCGCGTTTCTTTCCGCTGGTACATATAAAGCCCGCGCCTTGTTCACCGGCGAGCTTGGCGATCACCGGCCCGGCGGCGGCGATATAGATCGGCACCGGTTCTTTCGGTCGATCATAGATGGTGGCGTTTTCTGTCCGATAAAATTTGCCTTCAAAGCTGACACGCTCCTCGCGCCAGAGCAGCTTGATCAGTTCAACCGCTTCGCGAAAACGTCCTGTACGCTCCGCCTGCGGTGGCCATGGCAGGCCCGTCGCGGGCGTCTCATTGAGCGATTCGCCCGTGCCTATACCGAGAATCACGCGGCCTGGAAACAACTCGCCGAGGGTGCCGAAAGCTTGCGCTACAATCGATGGGTGATAGCGAAACGTCGGCGTTAGCACGCTGGTGCCTATGACAATGCGCGAAGTGCTGGCGCCGAGCGCGCCTAACCATGCAAGCGCGAAGGGCGCGTGGCCGCCGCTGTGCCGCCAGCCTTGAAAATGATCGCTGACAAAAACGGAATCGAAGCCGAGTTCTTCCGCGAGATGTGCGAAGCGTAAAAGTTCACTCGGTGAAAACTGTTCTGCGGATGCCTTATAGCCTAGCTTGATCATGCTTGCCCCTGTTATGACTGCGCAGCAGTGTGCGCGTTCGCGCGCCGTTGCCCACGCAAAGGCGTATTGACGGGCTCTTGCAGTGGCGCTGAATTTTTCGCGCACGAATGCCGCTCGGCATCGGCCGCTGCATACAGGGTTGTGCGCTGCCGTGGATCGCGACCAATAGCGCGAATCAACGCCTCCATGGTGTGCACATCAAGCTCCTGTCCATGCGCCGCACCCGCCGCGCGGCTGATCGATTCGTTCATCAGCGTGCCGCCCATGTCGTTGGCGCCGGCCCGCAAACAATACTGCGCCCAGCTTGGGCCAACCTTGACCCACGAAACTTGAATGTTGCGAATATGCGGATGCAGCACCAGGCGTGCAATGGCATGCATGAGAATAGTCTCGCGCAAGCTCGGACCTTTGCGTGTGAGTCCTTTCAAGAAGAGTGGAGCCTCCATATGCACAAAGGGCAGGGGTACGAATTCGGTAAAGCCGCCGCTGCGCTGCTGCTGCGTCCTTAGTTGCAGCAAATGCCGCGCCCAGTGGCGATAGCTTTCCAAATGGCCGAACATGATGGTCGAGGTGGTGCGCAGGCCGAGTTCATGGGCTTCGCCCATGATATTGAGCCACTCTTGGGTGTTGACCTTGTCTGGACAAATTTCACGACGAATCGCGTCATCGAGAATTTCCGCCGCGGTGCCCGGTAATGAACCTAGTCCGGCGCCTTTTAATTTTTGCAAAAATTGCTTGGTTGATAGGCCAAGGGTTTTTGCGCCGTGAGTAATTTCCAATGGCGAAAAGGCATGCACATGAATCCGCGGCGCCGCTTCTTTCGCGGCGCGACAAATTTCCAGATAAGTGTCGCCGGTGAACGCCGGATGAATGCCGCCTTGCATGCACACTTCAGTTGCGCCGCGCTGCCACGCCTCGCGCACCCGTCGCGCGATCTCGGATAGCTCAACCATATAAGGTTGTCCGCGCAATTCTTCGTGGGTTTTGCCTTTGGAAAATGCGCAGAAGCCGCAGTGATAAAGACAGACATTAGTGTAGTTAATATTGCGCGTAACGACGTACCGCACCGTGTCGCCAACCGTCGCTTTGCGCAATTCGTTTGCTGCCTGGCAGATGTGCTGAAAGTCACCGCCGCGCGCGTTAAATAGCATCGAAATTTCGACTTCGTTCAACTCGCTTCCTGCTGCTGCGCGCTCCACCAGACTGGCGATAGCTCGAGTGATGGCGAGGGTCGGGCGCGGGGCGACGTCGCGCTCATCGGCTATGCTGTCGACACCGCTCAGCCCAGGCGCCCATGGCCCAGGGCGCGCTAATCCGCCGCTATCACTCAAGCGCAATACCTGCGCATGCAACTGCGGCGCAATCCATTGATCGCGCGCGTCGATATATTTCGGGTAGACCGTCAAGCGCTCAACCAAGTAGTGACCGGCACGTTCGGTTTGCGCAGCGAGGTGATCGAGGTGTGGCCAGGGGGCCTCGGGATTGACGTGATCCGGCGTCACCGGCGACACCCCGCCCCAATCGTTGATGCCCGCGCGGATCGGCTCGGCGAGATCGCCTTGATACAAATTAGGCGGCGCTTGAATACTCATCTGCGCGCCGAAAATTAAGCGCGCAACGGCGATCGTCCAGCACAATTCATCCATCGACGGCTGTGCGGCCGCGTGCATTTTAGTGTCCGCCTTAGCGCGAAAGTTTTGAATAATGATTTCTTGAATATGGCCATATTGCGCATGCAATTCACGCAGGGCCAGCAATGACTCGATACGTTCGCGGCGGGTTTCGCCGATGCCAAGCAGAATGCCGGTGGTCATCGGCACGTGCAGCTCTCCGGCGATGCGCAAGGTTTCCAAGCGCAGCGCGGGTTCTTTATCGGGCGATCCGAAATGCGGCATGCCGCGCTCGGCCAGACGCGGCGACGCCGACTCCAACATGATGCCCATCGACGGCGCTACCGTGCGTAATCGTTGAAAATCCGTCGCCGTCATCAAGCCAGGATTCAGATGCGGCAACAAACCCGTTTCCTCAACCACGCGGCGCGCGACGTGTTCGAGATAGGCGAGGGTGGTGTCAAAGCCCAATTCAGCGAGCGCTTTACGCGCCGTGGCGTAACGTGCTTCCGGCTTATCGCCGAGGGTGAACAACACTTCCTTGCAGCCGGCCGCAGCGCCCTGGCGCGCAATTTCCAGCACGTCATCGGGAGATAAGTACGGTTTGGCAAGCGAGCGGGGCGCCTTGGCGAAGGTGCAGTAATGGCAAACATCGCGGCACAGTTGTGTCAACGGCACGAACACTTTGCGCGAGTAAGTGACATGATTGCCCCATCCTTGCGTGCGTAACGCGGCGGCGGCGGGCGCTAAGTCAAGCCAATTTTCAATAGACAATAGCCGCAGCGCGTGTTCAGGGCGGGGCGGCGCCGCGGACAGGTCGTCGAGCAAAGTTGGGTTCATTGGCTGAGTGCGAGGTCTTGCGCAGCAAATAAATCATGAAGTTCAACATCGATGGGTTGTTTGCGTGCAACAAGCCGCCGATGCCATTCGTGCAAGTCGGCCGGCTCATCGATATCGAGCGCCAAGGGCGCCGAATCGACAATGTGCGCAGTGACACCGAGACGAGCAGCGCCCGCTAAGTGCTTGGCAAAGCTTCCGCTGCCGAAACTAAGTGGAATCGCCCGGCCAGGCGCACAAAGCAATGCATTAGTGCCGATCTGGCGCCGATCGCCTGCTATTGCCACGAGCGGCCGGCGTTCCGCAAACGCTACTAAGGGCGTCAGCGCGCTCGGTGAAATCAGCGGGAGATCACCAGCGATAAACAACACGCCATCAACATCATACGTTGGCAATGAATCCAGAGCGCGGCCGCAAGCCTGCGCAGTACCGCGATCGCTATCTAGCCGAAGGCACTGGGCGCCAAGGGTGGCGGCAAATGCCACCACAGCCTCACTGGCGGTCACCACCGTAACGCCCGCTATCCCCGGCGTATGCGTGGCGGCCTCGATCACGCGGTGGGCAAGCGCATAGAACAAGCGCAGCCGCTGCGCTGCATTGAGCACGCCGCTCAGCCGCGATTTCGCCGACTCCGGCGACTTCAAAGGGATTACGGCCCAAACTGACATAATCTCGCGTTTGTCCGGCAATATACCGACGAGGAATCAGGCTAACATCTTTGCCGTTAAGGCGTCAAAAATCATTGCTTCGCACTCGATTGCGAGACGCGGCTCTCCAGCAGCCTTTCCTTTTGTCATTGCCGCGAGAGTGGGAATTTATTGTGTAAATCTGCCCTAATTTGTTTAAGCTTCATCTTGGACTCCTCTCTTCTCGTTAAGTGTTCAGGTTTAACTCATCTCCACCCCACTTTGGCACATTACGATGCCGTTAGGTTGGGAGGAGTCCATTGCATTGGGCT
>JANMJR010000492.1:0-3507 GCA_031371465.1 Pseudomonadota bacterium | reverse complement strand
CACTTTGCTTTTTGCGCCAATGCGGTACATCAGGTCGCGCCACGACTGGGCAAAAGCCTCCACCCCTTCGCGCTGCAGCGTGCCGGCCAGCAATTCGTCGTTAATGCCCTCGCGGGTAAATTCTGCAATCACCGCTTCGGCGTACCCTTCGTCAAGCGGCAACACATTCTTTACTTTGCCGTGCGCCGCGAAGGCGAGTAGGGTCTTCTCGGGGATCGTGTTAATTGTGTCCGGGGCCGCCAGGGCTTCAACGTAGAGAGTGTCCGAGACAGCCGGGTCCTTGGATCCGGTACTGGACCAGAGTAAACGCTGCGGCCACGCACCGGAACTGGCAAGCCTTTGCCAGCGGGGCGAAGCCAGCAAATCGCGATAGGCTTTGTAGGCGCGCATGGCGATGGCAATGCCAAGACGATTGTGGAACTCGCCTTGAATCGTATCCTTGACGGCGACATCCCAACGGCTGACAAACATCGAGGCGACGGAAGCGACCGTCGGATAAAGACCCGCGGAGAGCCGTCGCTCGATCCCACGCATATAAGCTTCAGCCGCCGCGATATACTGCTGGCTGGAAAACAGCAGCGTGACATTGACCGGCACGCCAGCGAAAATCGTCTCTTCAATCGCCGGTAGGCCTGCAGGCGTGCCGGGGATTTTGATGAAAAGATTCGGTCGCTGCGCGCGCGCATACAATTGTGCCGCGGCGTTGATGGCGCCGGCGGTGTCATCGGCAAGCAAAGGTGAAACCTCCAGCGATACCCATCCTTCTAAACCATTGGTAGCGTCGTAGATCGGACGAAAGAGATCGGCCGCCTGAGTTAAATCTTCCAAGGCCAGTTCAAAGAACAACGCTTCGCCCGACATACCCGCATGGGATTTTTTACGAATAGCTGCATCGTAGAAATCACCACTTTTAATCGCTTGATCAAAAATTGTCGGATTCGACGTCAGACCGGTAATCGCGAACTCCGCGATGTAGCGACTGAGCGTGCCGCTGGTCAGTAGCGCCCGTGTGATGTTGTCGAGCCAGAGGCGTTGGCCCAGACGGTGAAGTTGCTGCGGGGCGTTCATGACGGCTTCCCTTTCGGAATCGGATTGCGCCACCGGCCATCAACGGCAATGAGCGCATCCGCACCTGTCGGTCCCCAGCTATAGCACCGGTAGGGACAAACCCGGTGGTGGTTGGTGAGAACGGGATCGACCACCGACCACGCGGCCTCAACCGCGTCCTCGCGCGTGAACAGGGCGCCGTTACCCGACATGGCGTCACCAAGCAGCCGCTCGTAAGGCATTTCTTCGCCGGGCCGTTCATCAACCAGATAAAGTTCGCGCTGGTCGCCGACAAATTCTTTTCCCTCGCGCTTAACACGGGCGGCGAGGGCAATGGCAGAGTTGGGCGAAAGGCGAAAGCGCAGATAGTTAGCAGTGCCCGGCGCCGGCGCCGAGTCTGCGAATAGGCGCTGCGGCGGCGGCTTCATTTGCACGATCACCTCGGCGGCTGTTGCGGCCAAACATTTTCCTGAGCGCAGATACCACGGCACACCCTCCCAACGCCAGGAGTCGATGAACAAGCGCAGCGCGCAAAATGTTTCGACGTCGGAGTTTTTCGCTACACCGTGCTCCTTGCGGTAGCCCGCATATTGGCCGCGCACCAAGTCGTCAGGCGTTAAGGGGCGCATTGCCTGGAAGACATCGGCTGTCTCACCGTGCACCGCGCCAAAACCTCGGTAGGACGGGGGCTCCATGGCGAGCAGCGCGACAACCTGAAACAGGTGATTCTGAATGACATCGCGCAGGCACCCGGCGGATTCATAAAACGCGCCGCGGCCTTCCACGCTGAAACGCTCGGCTAAGGTAATCTGAACGCTGGCCACGTAATTGCGATTCCAGATCGGCTCGAGGAACGAATTGGCGAAACGGAAATAGAGAATGTTCATGATCGCCTCTTTACCCAGGAAGTGATCGATCCGGAAGATCGCGTCTTCAGGGAATCTAGATCGCGCAATGCGATTGAGGGTGCGAGCGGAGGCCAAATCCCGGCCGAATGGTTTTTCGACAATGACACGCGCGTGATCCGCCAAGCCCGAGGCGCCTAGCCCATTGATTACCGTCGCGAACAATGACGGCGGGATAGCCAGGTAGTGCGCCGGACGCCGCGCTCCGCGCAGCACCTGTTTAAGTGCGTCGAACGTAGCCGGGTCATTGTAGTCTCCGCTTACGTAGCGCAGCAGGGAAAGCAAATGACGCAGTGCAACCGGATCGTCGATGCGGCCCATTTGTTTAATGCTATCCTTCGCCCGCCGGTGAAGTTGCGCCACGCTCCACGGGGAGGACGCTACACCCACGACCGGAACATTCAGCACACCGCGCTTCGCCATCGCGTAAAGCGCCGGAAAGATTTTTTTGTGAACGAGATCACCGGTGACGCCGAACAGCACCAGCGCATCGGATCGCGCGGAGTCAGCGCTGGACTGGTTCATGTGGTCTCTTTCTGCCGTACTTCGCCGTTGCGCGATGATTGTATGCGCGCTGCGGATCGGGGCGCGCCTTCACACGGAATCCGCTGCACGGATGGCCGCAAGATTCGGCCGTCGCAGACGCAGCGCGTTGGTGATAACGGATACAGAACTCAAACTCATCGCCAACGCCGCGATCATAGGTGACAGCAGCCATCCGGTGAACGGATAAAGTACCCCGGCGGCCAAGGGTACGCCCAGGGCGTTGTAGACGAAGGCAAAACCCAGATTTTGCTTCATGTTGGCGATGGTCTGCTGCGAGATCGTCCGAGCCTGGACGATACCCCTGAGATCGCCTTTGACGAGCGTCACGTGAGCGCTGTTCATCGCGACGTCTGTCCCCGTGCCCATCGCTATACCGACGTCCGCCTTGGCAAGCGCCGGCGCATCGTTAATACCATCGCCGGCCATCGCGACGATGTAGCCTGCTTTCTGCAGCGTTTCCACCAGCGCCAATTTATCCGCGGGCTTGATCTCTCCGTGCACCTCGTCAATGCCCAGTTGGTCCGCCACCGCCTTTGCCGTGGTCAGACCATCGCCGGTCGCCATAATCACCCGCATGCCGTTTGCCTTGAGGGTTGCCAGCGCTTCGGCAGTGCTGGCCTTGAGCGGATCAGACACCGATAGTAAGCCAGCCAGGCGGCCATCGATGGCCAGATACATCACGCTCGCACCGGTCGAGCGCAGCGCTTCGGCCTCCGCGGTCAGGTTGTCGAGCGAAATCGCTAACTGGGTCATCAGCGCGGTGTTACCCAATGCCAACGCCTTACCGGCGACCGCGCCCCGAACGCCGATGCCGACGCTGGAGTCAAAGCCCTGGGCCGGCTCGAGCATGAGTTTACGTTCGCGCGCTGCGCTCACGATGGCGGCCGCCAGCGGATGCTCGCTGCCTTGGTCTAGGCTCGCCGCCAGGCGCAGCACCTCGTCCTCGGTGTAGTTCGGCGCGGTCACGATGCGATTGAAGCGGGGCTTGCCTTCGGTCAAAGTCCCGGTC
>JANMJR010000486.1:0-7544 GCA_031371465.1 Pseudomonadota bacterium | reverse complement strand
TGCCGCCTCGATTTGCGTATTGAGCTTGGCGAGGTCGGCCGCGGCGTTTTTTACGGTAATGTGGTTTGGCTTACGTGATCGCGGCGCCCCGTTGAAACCGCGCCGCGCTTTGTCAACCATCGTGAGCCACCCGTGCAAGTGTGCTCCAAACGCGTAGGCCTGTTTCAGCCTTCGATTAAATTGTTGTTTGTTTGAATCAAAAATTCACCTCACGAATTCCTAAGCTGTTACCAAACCCCACGTAGTTGGTTAACGCTGGGCGCATTGCCAAAAGTGAATTTCGTAGACGACTCTTTACAGTTCCCAGCGGACGCCCAAGCCGGCGAGCGATTTCTGCGTGACTTAACCCATCGTAAAATGCGAGATATAAAATTTCGCGCTGCTGAATCGATAGACTGTAAAGACCGCGTTTTACCGCGTCAGCATTGCGCCCTTGAATGACGAGTTCTAGTGGTTGAAGTCCACATGACGCCACCTTCTCGCACACAGCATCGTTTTCCTCTGTCGTGGTAGGACTGCGTTGTGGACGTGAAGAGAGCTGCCGCAAGTTGTCTATCGCGCAATGGCGTGCAATGCCTGCCAACCAGTAGATTACTTGACCCTTGCGCGCATCAAACTGTGCGCAACGGTTCCACACCTTGAGATAAACCTCTTGTAACACCTCCTCGGCGTCGGGACGGTTAGTTTGAATTCGAAGAATGATCCACATTAAACGACGGTGGGTTAGGTAATAAAGGTGCGCGAATGATGTCCGGCATCCCTGCCTGACTGCATGCAGTGCGGCAGTTATTTCAAAGTCGAACTCGTCGGAGTTAAACGCGACCGCCACGCAATCATGAGTGCTGCAGTTGCGGGCATGGAATGAATCACTTGGGCTGCGATTGGTCATCAATACTTTCGGATGGTTTGCCACGTCAAGCCCTGCGACCTGCGGAGCGGTCTGCAGGACTGCCACAACGCAGTCGGCAACTTCCCGACCATAACAGTCGCAGCGATCAGATCATACGCAACAGAATGGTAACTGCAGTGCACCGCATCCGTTGCGCATTGTGCGTCGCGGCTTATTATCTTCGTACTGGATGTTCGTATTGCGCACGTGTCTTCTGGCGCTGTAGAAAAGTGGGTCACAAGCGTACGCGCAATGACCCACATCTATTTCTAGTTCTTTTTATAACTAGGGTGTAACGGATTGTCCCCATTTTGATACCAAGCATCGTAGTCTTTTTGCATCATGGATTCACGCTTCGTAGCAACCCAGGCGTCTTTATGGAATCCCGTATATTCGGCTTGGCTGATCGATCCATCGTGATTCTTGTCCATCATTTCAAATCGCGTACTCTTTTGATAATCCGAATATCTCGGATGCGACTTGTCGATGTTTTTTCCGCCGGTTTCAGTCCATGTGCGACCGACGTACTTCATGTATTCATCTTGTGTCATGGCGCCTTCGCCTTGATGGATATCGTTGAATGCCGGGGCTTTGTACTGTGGATCGAGGGGACTCATCGGGCCCATCGCAAACAGGCTCGAACTAATTCCCAGTGCTGCTATTGCAAATATTGAACGCTTGAACATTGATCAAAACTCCTCAGAAAAACTTAACAAAGCGTCGCTTCGCCGCCCTTATCGCGACGGAGCACGCCGTAAATTGAGTGCTGCAAAGTCCGTGCCAAGCAAATGAGCGTAGTGATAAAAGAAAATAACGTTTGAGATCCGTGCATTATCTCAAGCGCTTGCGCCGTAAGCAGCAGAATAGACGTCAGTGCTCATTGGCCAGATTAGGCGAACTGGCGCGCCATGCGGTGAGGCCTTAGTCATCGTGACCGGCCTCAAATCAGCGAAGAAAGCGTTCGGCCATTGTTTGTGATCGCGCTGGTCGTGCCCCTGACCCGGCCGATGAAACCGCCGGCGCATCACTGACCGCAGTCGGCGGAGAACAAAGCCGTCGATTCTAGAGAACGTGTAATGATGCGCATGCTGGAAGTAGCTGCATGTGATCGCTACGTGAGAACATGTTCATTTGTTGCAGTAATCACGGCGATACAAGCGCGCGAACAAAAGCGAGGTCGTCAGTGCCGGGAACTGACTTTGGTTCGAAACCTTACCGGCTAAATTCAACGCTTAAGAAGATTTAAATGTCTTTAATATACAACTTGAAAATCCCTCGGAACCCCTTTGCCGCAGACACCGCAATCTTGACCGGCGCGGGTATTGAAGTCCCGTTTTTGACCGCTATGTAAATCAATTGTTTAGAGGGGCAGGGGCACGTTGAAAAACAGTCCCTCCAATTAATTAGTTTTGTTTTGGTGATGCCCAGGGCTCGCTATAACTTATTGAATATAAAACGGGAATAAAATAGTGCTTCGAACTCATTGGTTATGACATGTATACCGTGACAACTTGCATGGTCATTGCAGTTGCCGCATGTCGGTCTGAATATCGTAACGCTACAGCAAACAACAAAGTAACGCTACAGCAAACAACAAAAACGAGCGCAGGAATAGTTCGCGTGTCGGGGTTGCGACTGATTCGCTCGCCTGGTGAACGCCGATGATGAAAATGTCGTTATTGCAAAAAGTGAACAATTGAACGCTTCGAAGTCACTTTCAACCCTAGCAACACTTTCATCAAACTAACGCCTATTTCTTGATTCGGGAAACGGCTGCCGTGAACTCGTTAGCATCCAATGTGCCATCCTTGTCCTTGTCAGCCACGTCAAATCCGTCACTCAAGCCTTTCATCTTTCCCGCCTCTTCTTTGCTGATAAGGCCATTGCCGTCGGTATCAAGGCCCCGCATTGTTGCTGCGGCGTCGGTGCCGGCGGGTTTCGCAGCTTGAGAGCCTTGGTCGGTGTTGGCTTTATCGGGCTGCGGCATGGATGTACCTTGATCGGCCGTGGGCTTTGTGGGTTCGTCGGCTGCAAACGCAGATACGCTTACACCTGAAAAAAGTAAAGCGGCAAGTGCCAGCGGTAGTGTTTTCAATTTCATGATTTAATCTCCTTGAGAAGGTCGGAAAAAGACCCCGGTGTGGGGCCTAAGCCTTACAACGCAAGGAATATGCCAATTCGCGCATTAGACCTAATTCCACGATTTGTCGCCGCACCCTCAATTCGAGCCAATTAGGTGAATTTTAAGAAAGTTGGGGAGATCAGCCGAAAGCCGCGCCAGTGCCTTCTTCAGAAGGATTTCGCCCTTCGCGGGGCAGGTGACAGAAATCCCTAGAAACCGCGTCAGACAAGGGTTGAGCCATTTTCCACGCAAATCTCAACTGCCGTTTTTCTCTTCAATGGGCTAACCTGTGCAGCAGGCGCTGCTAGATTGAAAGATGGCGATCCAAGGCCTATGAAGCGCGTAATAGTTACAAACTCTCAGGAATATTTTACGCGAATTTGAGCGCTGATTAACGCTCGAACGAGATGCACCACCACGTTTGTGGATTGGGTGCGCGCGTGCTCGTTGCGCGAATTGATGCCTCATTGGATCTGCGGTGACGCGCACCGCGTTCGCCTGTTCATTCAGGCCCTGCGGCGCATTGTTCTCCAGGTGAGCTTGGCACCGCGCTCATGAACAACGAAAAATTGGGATGAAGTCCGATGGGCATTTTTATGGCGTTAAATTCGACTCGGATGGTGACTAACGTACGCACCTTAACCCCGATCAAAAATTGTCGCTAATACAATCAATTTCTAGTCGTGCCCATAAGCGTCAATCATCATCACACGCTACCGAAACGTACGTCTAACTGGACGAACCTTCCGGTCAACGTCTTCGGCTACCAGTAAAGTTCGCTTTTACTGACTATCTTTCGAAAATTGTTGAAAAAACATGCGTATTTTCAATTGCTTTACCTATTTTATTAATGTAGACTATCATTATCAGTAATTTCGCTATTTCGCTCAAGGTTGGCGCAGAAGATCACGCGTAACAAACGGAAGACGCCGCGTTAAACGAGATCTGGGGCAAAGTCTACCGACTAGCGAACAACCTAGTGCGCGCTGAGATCGGAAAACGACCGTTCGGAGATAAGAATACCGCCGCCTCAAATGCGCAGAGGCCGCGCAGGCATAACGCCTTGATCGTTGCGGAAGAGGTCACGTCGCTGATGTGGCGGAGAAAGTTGGTAAAGGTTCAGCGGATTGTTCCTCACCGACCCATCGGGTACGTTGCGGCGCACGTAGGTTCCTGCGTTAACCGAGCCAGTGTTTCGAGACCGACACGGTAAGTTTTTTACATTTTCAAATGCGAGCCGATTTATATGAGATCACGTCGAAATTGTTTGTTTGTTCCCTTACTGTGGTCAGCCGGCGCGGTTGCCCTGTTGCTGGGCTTGGCCTCCCGAGCCGTGCTAAGCATGGAGATCGTAACCTACAGCGCCCCCGCCGCCAGCGCGGCGGATCATATCCTGCGCGGTAGCGACGGTAATATTTTCTTTACCCAAGGACCGAACAAGATCAGCCGCATCACGCCGTCGGGGGGGATCAACGGCAAACGCTTGGGTACGCCCGAGGATGTTGCCATCACCGGCATCGCTACAGGCGCCAACGGTGATCTGTGGATTACAGACGGGATCGCCGCCAGTATCGGGAGCCTCAAACCCTATGCGCTGGCCCCGCGCGCCAAGGCTACACTCTCCGAGCACCGGATGGGCGGCAAGCGCCGGCCGCAACATATCGCGCTGGGCGCGGATCAAAATTTCTGGATTGCCGATAGTACGCGCGACCGTCTCATGTGGGTGCAGGACACGTTTTTTGACGAATACCACGTTCCGAGCAACAATGCGGGCATCAGTGGCATGGTCGTGGCCCCCGACGGCATACTGTGGTTTAGCGAACGCAATGTCGCTAAACTCGGCCGAGCGATTCCGGGCGGAATCGTGACCGAACTGTCGTTGCCGACAGTCTTGAGCGAGCCCACGGCAATTACGGTGGGTCCGGACGGCAATATCTGGTACACCGACCCCGGATCGAACGTTATTGGCCGTGTTGATCGCGAAACCTTAATAATCACTCAATTTCCCATTCCCTCTGCTTCAGGCGGCCTCCCCAATCACATCACCAGCGGCAGCGACGGCAATCTCTGGTACACGGCGACTCGTGCGAACAAGGTTGGTCGTGTCACCATGCAGGGAGTGATCACCGAATTCGATCTTCCAGGCGTCGAAGGACCTGGCGCTCTGACGCAGGGCTACGATGGCAACCTTTGGGTAGTGGCGACGGACCAAATAGCGGTGCTGAAGGATCCGGCGTTCACAATGCCGGCGCCACTACCGACGGTGTTCAGCTTCGAAGCAGCCTTGCACACGGGCTACGAAAAGGACCCCGCGATCAGTGTGATCATCCTCCGCGCCGGGAATACCACCAACACCGCGACCGTGCGATACGGCGCTAAAGACATAACAGCAAGCTCTGGCACGCATTACCTTGGAATTTCCGGCACACTTACCTTCAGCCCGGATGAGACTTCCAAAGTCCTAACAATTCCGATCCTGCATGACGAGAACAACGACGCCGACAGCGTGTTCAAACTTCGCCTAAGTCATCCCAGCGATAATGCGATTCTAGGTTCTACCGACGAGAGCATCATCACAATCACCGACATCCATGCGCCGCTAGAAGACGCGATCCTCGCCATCGAATATAGTACGCTCGGGTAGATGAATTACGAATATGCGAGGTTTGTGTCGCGCCGCCTTGCAACCAGTGCGAGAGAACTCCAACGCCAACGCTAGGCCCAAAATAACTCTTGCAATGATTAAGCGTGCCGGGACGGGCAAATCGCCCATCCACCTCATCCGCCGGGCGTTGCACGAATTCTACGGATTTATCTCCCGGATTAATCATTCCTACGGTGGTGCCTTTACCCCTATGCGCTGGCAACAATGGTTTCGGGGAAACCGGTTGCGCGACGAAATAACAGCGATCAAGCTAATAGGTGGCGCTAATTTTTTTAGGAGCAGATTTATTCTATTCCATCTTGTTTGATGGTTTCGGTCATCTGTGGGCCTGACGGGTTCTTGCGTTGGCTCGCCATTGATGCCAGCAGTGCGGTAGCCGGCAGATACCACCAACAGGGAGCCCCAAAAAGAATCCCGCGCCAAGAGTGATCGAGGCCCGATTTTCAGTTCAAAAAGCGGTGTCGATGAGTGCCGGAATACGTGGTCATGTCGCCGGAATTAGTGTCCAAGACGACCGGAATATGGATGCAACGCACGACGTACGTCGCGTTCACTTGGATTACCGATTTTCGATCGCGCAGATCACGCAATTTCCAACACTTCTCATTGCCGAACTTAACCCTACCAAATTTAGATGCGACGTTCAGAACATTGTTTCTCAGTCGTTCCTAATCTGGTTCGTCCAATAGACAACATCGATTCAATAGAATTCGTACTTTATTTATGCCGGGTCGATAGTGTCCCAACGTTGATCAATTGTTCACCAACAACTGATTGAAACGCAATAGATAAGTCATGTTTTTTTCTGGTCTCGATCAGTATCTCAGTATGGCGTTTGCACAGCTTACCTATCGCGAAAGCCTGCGCGACATCCAGGCGTGCTTGGGAGCGCAAGCGGGAAAGCTCTATCACATGGGCATTCGCAGCAACGTAGCCCGCAACACGTTGGCCAATGCGAACGCGGTGCGCGACTGGCGCATCCGCTCATTGGAATCGCCCGCCGTCTTTATGCCGAGGAACCCTTTGGCATCGATCTGAAGGAAACAGTTTATGCGCTGGATGCCAGCACCATCGACTTGTGTCTGTCGGTGTTTGCCTGGGCGCCGTGTGGCTGGCCTAGGGTCATTCGCTCGACCAAGGCAGCCATCAAGTTGCATACGCTGCTGGACTTGCGCGGCAACTGCTTAACAAAATCGTTCTCGACAACATGCCGCCCCCTAACGCTAATCAATTGAATCTATTCGAATGACGTTGGGACACTAGTGATTCAGTTTATAAATGGAGATTCCACGCACGGAATGTACGGAAACCCCTTGACCGGCGACTACGCCTGGCGCCTAGATGGCGGCCTCAAAGGCGCTCGATTCTGGCCGCTGCGCTCCATCCATTCCAGCCTGCTCCAAAATCCTAAGTGTGCAGTTTTGTGTAAATCGGCGAACGACCCCAAAAGCGTCTGCGCCGGTGCGCCAATGGCTCGTGACGAAACGGCTTGAAGATGTTGGAATCGAGCGGCTATAGGATTTTTTAGCGCTGAAAAATCCCATCGCGACCGTGCGCGGACGTCACTATACGGATTCGCGAGGTGGCGCGTCCGGACTTGCCTCGTTGATAAGTTCCTCGCTGTGAAACACAAAACGGCCGAGCCCTTGGCGTTTGGCGTCGTACCTGGCGGCGTCCGCACGCTCGATCAGCACGGCAACGTCGTCACTATCGTCAGGGTAGATGCTGATGCTGATGCCGATGCTCGCCTTCAGCCGAAACGTCCGGTCGCCGATGGGATGCGGCGCACCCAGCGACGCAATGAGCCTAGTGACGACCAGAATGACGTCCGACATGGAGCCCACGTCCGTGAGCAAAATCAGAAACTC
>JANMJR010000466.1:0-9127 GCA_031371465.1 Pseudomonadota bacterium | reverse complement strand
ATTTTGCATGGGCGCCAATCCTTGATCGCTGGCAATTACGATAATGTTGGAGGCGGGGGTCGGAATCGAACCGGCGTGGACGGCTTTGCAGGCCGCTGCATGACCACTCTGCCACCCCGCCCTGGGGTGTGGCCGCGCGAGCGCGCGACTTATTTGGAAACGAAAAAAAAGCCGATGCGACTTTTCTTGCCGTCGTGGATTGGGAAGGGGGACTCAAACTTACGAGCGTTTCCTAGGTATGGCCTCTACGAATTCCAAACATCTGAAATATTATAGCAATATCACAGATTTACGTCAAAGCAACATCGGCGAATCGACGCAAAAATCGGCGCACAACGGAACAACTTCGCCCCCGGGCAACACGCAATAGTGCGTAGCGTGGGACATGAATATAAGTCCAATTGTTCGAAGGTTCCTGGGTTGTTCGTGAACAATAATCAGGCAGCCAAGTTATGTCCTCCATTCACAAAGATGACTTGCCCTTGAATCATTTCCGCTGCCGGGCTGGCGAGGAATTCGACTAGGCCGACGTAGTCCTCGTGCTGCACGGAACGGCCGCTGGGATTTTGTTCGGCGGCAGTTTTGAGAATCTTATCGGTATCCGCGCCGAACACGGCGCGAAGCGCGTCGGTATCGACCGCGCCGGGGGCGATGGCGTTGATGCGCACGCCGCGGGGTGCGAGTTCGACTGCAAGATAGCGCAGTAGGCTTTCGGCGAGGGCTTTGCCGACGCCAACCGCAGCGTAGTTTTTGATCACCGTGCGCCCACCCCGGCTGGAGAGAAATAACACACTGCTGCCGCGTGTGAAAATCGGCAATGCGGCTTGCACCAGATAGAGCAGGGCGGTGCCGTTGAGATTGAGCGCACGGGTGAAATCATCCGGGTTCACTTGTAAGGTTGGCACAGCGATGACGCGCACGGCGCAATGAACCAATTGATCGAGCTGATCGACGTGAACTTTAACTTGGTCGAGAACCGTATTGCAACCGGCGGGCGTACCGACGTCACCGCGAATTAAGTGGCAACGTGCGCCGAGTTGCTCAATGTCGCGCTTGGCTTTCGCTGCGGTCGCTTCATCGTTGTGATAGTTGAGGAACACGTCGGTATCGCGTTTAGCGAAACGTTTGGCGATGGCGAAGCCGATGCCTTTGATGCCGCCGGTGATTAGGATTGACATGGGGTTTCCGTTCTTGGTTGTCGACGATGGGTGGTGGGCAGCGTGGGCGGGGACGTTAATATTGGGGCGGATTAATACTACTTATAGCCAAGCCACAAGACGCTTGCGGATTGCGCTACGGCAATGCATGGCCTGCAAGGCAGTATTCATGCCATTCTCCAGGCAGCATACCGACGAAAAAATTAGCGGCCGTACTTCGCGCGCGCTTCGGCCATGCAGGTGCTGCGATACGTGCCGGCAAGTTCCGCACATTCCGCGACGGCGGCTTTCCACTGCAGTTCTTGCTTATTCGAATTGGCTTCGATTTCCGCCACGGAAGCATCGTACTTCGCCCGCGCCTGGGCGAGGCATTCGGTTTTCGCGTCGCCGCCAAACTTATTGCATTTTTCTTTCGCGAGCGCCCAATCGGCGTTGACGTTGTCGCGTTCGGCTTGCGCGAGCGCGGCGGTGGTGCCTAAATTTTCCGCCTTGGCGGTCGCCACGGTTTTTGATTGTGCGACGCCCGCTTCAGTACGGCACATGGACTTCGCATCGCCTGCGAAATTGTCGCAATCACGCAAAGCGAGCATGTGATCTTCGTGGGCGCGCGCGACGGCCGCCTTGTATTTCGCCTCACCGAGGCTGTCGGTCGTGCAGGCGTTAAGGGTGAGCAGTGCCGTAGCGATCAAGATAAAAAAAGTTTTGAACATGAGGATCCTTTCGAAGAGCGTGTTGTTGTTCAGCCTGGGAGATTCCTGCGAACATTGAAGTCAAGTTTTGTGATTAGAAGCTAGCATAACTCCATTTGCTCAAACCGGAAACTGTTGAATCGGTCTTCTTTAACATCGCTAGCGTTGCAAGGCCGATTCGTTTGCCAATAGTTTGAAATAGTATGGCGGCGCCTACCGCGCGTGCCATTGACCCGTTGACCGACGCCCCGAGCGGACGATTCGTCTGGCCGAATTCGCTTGCATAAAATTGCGATGCTAAAAATACGCTAGCGGCCGTAGCGGCAATCACGGCGCGGGTCTTGGGGCATGAGCAAGCAACAAGCAAGTTGCGCAAGCCGGCTGGCGTCGCGACCATAAAATGATTTCATGTTAAAATACGCGCCACGAATAGGGAGACCTGACCGCATCGTTCGGCGTTGTGCGGGATTTAAGCAGTTTGTCCGCCTCAAGTCGGTCGTGATTTTAGTTCTATGGTGGCTGTAGCTCAGCGGTAGAGTCCTGGATTGTGATTCCAGTTGTCGTGGGTTCGAACCCCATCAGCCACCCCATCAATGCTTGTTCTAGTTGATAGTGCCCGCTAACAAATTACCAAAGATGGCGAAGCTCCAGTATTCCTAAGGTTCCGTCAGTACGAGATTCCGTGGCACTGCTTACCTGGACACTTGCTCTTTGCAATGTTTGTGTTCTTCTCATACTAATCGCAAGATTATCGCCAAATACCTACAAAAAAAACAGATCAATATTGCTGAACTCTATCAGTGTCAAATCGCCACTGAAAAGTGAAGCGCAGTGGCAATCAGCCGGACCGTGGTTGCTGGGCTGGACAGCGTTCGGCCCGAGGCCAGCCCCGCAACATGCAAGGATGATAGCTCCAAAATCACTATTTCAGCCTCACACGGTGTCGAAAACAAGGCGCCGTTTCAGACTCCAATGCCATTCGAAGAGGCTGAGAATGACGATCCAAGGCAAAATGTTTAAACTATGTTTATACATTCTTGAGGAAGCGATCATGGCCGAAGTCGTACTTGATATCAAACAGTGGGGCAATAATCTCGGCGTTCGATTGCCCGCGACTATTGCAAGTGAAGCGCGTTTGTCTGCTGATCAACGAGTGCGTGTGTCAGTCAAGGGAAATCAAGTCATGATTACGCCCGTTGAGGACGTGGGTTTGACACTTGCACAACGACTCGAAAAATTTGACGCTGTACGCCATGGTGGCGAAGTGATGATGTCGGACGAGGCCCTGGGAGCGGAACGTTGGTAGCTGCGGTCGCCAAAAAATTGACTAAAAAGCGCCCGACGTGGGCGCCAGACCGAATGGAAATCATATGGATCGATTGCAATCCACAAGTCGGTCGTGGGATGCGCGATATTCATCCGTTTTTAGTGCTTTCGCCCAAGATATTTAACGAGAAAACATCGCTCGCAATTGGCCTGCCAATGACCACGGCAGAATACAATGTGGACAATCCATTTGCCGTCGCAATCGGGGTCGCAAAGGGACGTAAGGCGGGTAAAACAAGCTATGTACTTTGTCATCAACCAAAATCGTTTGACTGGCGTAAGAGAACCGCGCGCGCATCCACTAAAATCCGTGTCCAAGGAACAATTCAAACAAGTGCGCGAACGATCAAACCAAATTATTCAGTTGGCTTGAACCGGCGATTGTCGAATTCTCGATCAATACCACTCAAGATGCCAAATGGAATTAATAGTATGACTTGCTTCCTATCCAACGATATTTCTTAAGCGATCGCTAATTCCAGCGGTTGTGCGGTTAAACGATATCCCATCGCTCGATACCCACGCTGACGTTTCTCCCACATTCGAACTAGTGCCGGATGGCCGCTATCCACGAAATCGAGGATGCGCACATCGGTCTTCATTTCTTGTGTCCGATGCAAACGGCCGGCGTACTGCTGCAATGTTCCTTTCCACGAGATCGGCATGGCTAATACCAGCGTATCTAACGCTGGATGGTCGAAACCTTCACCTATCAATTTCCCGGTCGCGAGTAGCACGCGCGGTGCATCAGGCGAAAGTGCATCGAGTTCCGCGATCACCACCGCACGTTGCTTCTTCGACAGCCGCCCGTGAAGTACAAATGGAGCAGGAATTTTGCCAATCAGCGCCGCAAGAATGGCATCCAGATGCGCGGTTCGTTCGGTCAACACCAGGACCTTCCGGCCTTGGTCAAAAGCGTTCTTGATTTTAGTGGCGATTGCCTGTGTACGACGCTCATCGTTCGAAAGGAACTTGAATACCTCCTGAATTCCAACCTCCGCCGGAAGGTCAATTTGGTTGTACAGTAAAAGTGGCACGACCTCTAAATCTTGCGGCGCATTTTCAGATCGTTGTGCCGTATGCCGGATCGGCCCGCATTGCATAAAAATGATCGGTTGCTGGCCGTCGCGACGAATCGGTGTCGCGGTGAGTCCGAGTACGTATTTCGCTTTGACGCGTTTCAGGATGGCGTCGAACGATACGGCGCCGACGTGATGACATTCATCGACGATGACATGTCCGTAATTTTCGACTAACGGATTGATTTCGTGGTGACGCGATAGGGACTGCATCACCGCAATATCAATCTTGCCGGTTGGCTTGGCCTTGCCGCCGCCGATACTTCCAATCGTGCCATTGTCGGCGTCAAGAAAGGCGTGTAGCCGTTCCTGCCACTGCTTAAGTAACTCAGTGCGATGCACCAGCACAAGCGTGTTTACACCGCGACGCGCAATGATCGCAGCGGCGGTCACGGTCTTGCCAAAAGCCGTCGGCGCACACAGTACCCCGGCATCGGGCTGCAGCATCGCCGCCATCGCCACCTCTTGGTCGAGCCGGAGGGTTCCAACAAAGTTTACATCGAGTTGTTCGCCGGCGAATCGTTCGTCCTGTAGGTCGCAGCGGATATTGTTATCCCGCAGCAGATCCTGTGCCGCATCCAGACAACCACGGGGCAGTGCGATGTGATTCGGGTAGTTCTCTGCGCAGCCAATCACGCGCGGTTTATCCCAAACCGTAAAGCGCATGGCTTGGGCTTTATAAAATTCCGGGTTTTGGAAAGCCGCTAGTCGAATTAGGCGATTCGCCAGTGCTTGCGGCAATTGGGACTTCTCGAAATAGATGAGATTGCTCAGGGTTATTTTCACTAACTGTGGCATCGGTCCCGGCAACTTTTTGGAGACGGTTGCGCGGCGTTTCCATGGCTCCTTGTTATCTTCGTCGTCGATGAACGTTACATCGAGCGGATGGACCCCATTGGTGGCGCGCAGGACAATCGGCTCGATGTCTTGTGGCGGCATGAGTTTGATCGACGCCAGAAAAGCCCATTGATCGGGATAGGGGCGCAAGGCCGTGTCGACAAACACACTGCCGCCATTCTCGCGGGGTTTCTTTTGCAACGGCAGAGCAATCAAGTTGCCAAATCCACCTTTTGGCATCGTGTCTTGATTGGGAAAAAGACGGTCGTAGGACGTTAGCTTCAATTGGCGCGTTCGAGCGCAGGTATGACTGATGATGGCGCTACCAAGGCGGCGGGCATCGCGGGCGGAAACGCTGTCGGCGAAAAATATCCAGGCGTGGGCGCCTTTGCCGGAGCGAGAAACTTCCAGCGCAACGGGGATGCCAAGTTCATGACATGATTGGGCGAATGCCCGCGCATCGTCTTTCCATTCGGCTTCGTCGAAATCGACTGCTAGGAAATGGCAGGTATCATCTGTCAGTAACGGATAGACGCCGAGGGTTCGTTCGCCGGCAAGGTGATCGTAGATAACCGCATCGGAGAGCGGGATGAATTGGCGATTGCCGCAGTCGGTACATTTGATGCGCGGCTTTTCGCAAACGCCGGGGCGCCATTCATTTGCACAGGCGGGCGAATAGCCCGCTTTGCCGGTTGTTTTGCTCTCCCAACGGATTGGGTAAATATCCGTGCGACCGCGAAATAGTTGGCGAAACAGCGTTACTTTTTCATCGGTGTTGAGTTTGGATGGCTCGAGTTCAGCCGGAACGGCTGAAACTGGCGTTGTTTGCGATTGCCATACGATACCGTGCGTTTCCAGCAATGCGACGAGGCGAGCATTTTCGGCCTGTAACTTGGTCAACAATTCTCGGTCATTCAACGGTTGGGGTTCCCGACCACATCGTTATGTAACCCAGCATCAAAATTCTACTCCCCTTGTACATTTGGATCGATCGTTAGATGGAAGTGCCTACAGGCCTATTCGGTCAGCGCAGCGCGTAAGTCTGCAACCGTTGTCATCAAGGTCATTGGTTCGATCGGTGATAACTCCAAACCAAGGCGAAGATAGAAGGCTTTCGCTTGGTCGGAAATGGCGTGTACGAGCAGGCCTCGAATACCTATGGTCTCCGCGGCGTGAACGACGCGCCGGGCGGCGTCTTGAAACAATGCGCGGCCCAGGCCTTTGCCTTGATGAGACCGAGAAATAGCTAGTCGTGCTAGAACGATGACAGGAATAGGATCGGGCATGTTTCGTCGAAATCGTCCTGGTGTTGCGGCCGGCGCAATGGCGCTCGACGCTAGCAGGTAATACGCGACGACCGCGTTGTTGTCGCAAACAACGAACGTGCGCGATGCGCCACTTGCTTGGTTCTGCGTCGCGCGACGCTTTAACCAGTCGTCGAGGGAGGACACCCCGGAATCGAATGCATCAATTTTATGACGTGCCGCCAGGGGTTCCGGCGCACAAAGCATTTACCCTGATGTCCAAGGAACCGGTTTACGCATGGTTTTACGTAACCGCTCATTCGGCTGCGGGGTGGCATCGAGCCGCGCTAGAAATTCCGCATAAACTTCCGGACTCACCGCATAAAAAGTGCGATCAAGCAGGACATCTTCGGCCGCGCGGCGTGCGGCTTCCAAAATGAAATCGGTTCGGGTCTTTCCGCTTGATTCTGCGGCACGGTCGATTAAATTACGTGCGGTGGCCGGAATGCGCAAGTTCAACGTATCGCGGCGTGGGGATGTGGTTGTAGTGGCTTTCATAATTTTACCCTTCACTTCAAGAGCGAATCATAGCATTTGGTAACGTCATTGTCATTACGTTGAATTGTGATTCATTTAAGAATAGATCCATGTCATTTTTTGGGTCGGTAAATCGGGCGATATCGAACTTCGCGGGCGCAAGTATTTTTCAAACTCTGTGGCAAATTGGATGGGTAAAGTGCAGTTAACCCGTCAAAAAGGAAGCGGATACTCCTATGTTGAAAATCGTCCAAAGATGACGGCGTCTTACCCCGCGAAAATCGCTGATTTTGCCTGCCATCTTAGGAAACTATTCACGTAACTCATTGATTGTATTAATTTGAAGATCGGATTGTGATTCCAGTTGACGTGGGTTCGAACCCCATCAGCCAAACCATGAATTCTAGCGAATTTCGATAGCGTCAATTCATCTGTCCATGGTCTTAGGCGATGTCTTTTTCCGAAAATTAAGTCGTCTACTAAGATAGCGCAAGATTAGATTGAGTATTCCTATCGCAGGAGTTTGCCGATCACGGCCACCACAATTCGCAGTAATATCCGCTTTTCACGTTACGAGAAAACCATGAACCCGTTCTTGTTATATGAACAACAACACGCCATCGTCATGCTCACCATGAACGAACCGCAAACGCGCAATGCCCTTACGGGCAATTCCGCGGTGGACGAGTTCGTTGCAGCCTGCCAGCGCATCAATGCCGATGCCAGCGTGCGGGTGGTGATCATTACTGGGGCCGGGCCGGTGTTTTCCGCCGGCGGTAACGTCAAAGACATGCGGCGATTTTTCGAGCAAGACATCGAGCCCGTGCGCATTCGCGAGGAATATCGCAACGGCATACAGCGTTTGCCACTGGCGCTCTATAACCTTGAGGTGCCTACCATTGCCGCCGTGAACGGCCCGGCGATTGGCGCGGGATGCGATCTCACCTGCATGTGCGACATTCGCATCGCCTCCGAAACCGCCACCTTTGCCGAGAGCTTTGTCAAAGTCGGCATCATTCCGGGTGATGGCGGTGCATGGTTGCTGCCGCGCGTGGTCGGCCTATCCAAAGCGGCTGAGATGAGTTTCACCGGCGACGCGCTGAGCGCGGCCGAAGCGCTTGAATGCGGGCTGGTCTCGCGTGTGGTTCTCCCCGGCGAATTGCTTGCCGAAGCGAATCGACTGGCGCAGCGAATCGCCGCCAACCCCGGTAGCGCGTTGCGCATGACTAAGCGCCTGTTGCGTGAAGGCCAGCACGCGCGCCTCGAATCGTTACTGGAGATGTCAGCCGGATTTCAGGCGATCGCGCACAAGACGCCACAACATAAAGAAGCGGTACTGGCCTTTATCGAGAAACGCAAGCCGGTGTTCGGCGATGAGTAGTGAAGCAGGGTTTCTAAGTAACTTCGACAATCGCTTTACCCGCGAACTGCCGGCGGATTCACAAATTACGAATTTTCGGCGTCAAGTGCAAGGCGCCTGTTATTCCCGAGTGGCGCCGACGCCCGTCGCTGCGCCACACCTGATTGCCTACGCGCGCGAAGTGGCTGAACTACTCGACATCACGCCTGCAATCTGTGAATCGGCCGAATTCGTTCAGGTGTTCGCCGGAAATAAATTACTTGATGGCATGGATCCAGTCGCCATGTGTTACGGAGGCTATCAGTTTGGTCACTGGGCCGGACAGCTTGGCGACGGTCGCGCGATCATCCTGGGCGAGACCGTGAATCGCGCGGGACAGCGCTCGGCCCTGCAGCTTAAGGGGGCCGGGCCGACACCCTACTCGCGCGGCGCCGATGGCCTGGCGGTGTTGCGATCGTCGATTCGCGAGTTTCTATGCAGCGAAGCGATGCACCACCTCGGTGTACCGACGACTCGTGCGCTGTGCGTGGTGGCCACGGGCGAAAGCGTCATTCGCGACATGTTCTACGACGGCCATCCGCGCCTTGAGCCCGGCGCCATAGTGTGCCGCGTGGCGCCAAGCTTCACTCGCTTCGGCAATTTTGAAATACTCGCCGCGCGCAAGGATATTGATCTGCTGCGCAAGCTGGTCGATTACACCATCGCAACGGATTTTCCGGCCCTCGGCGCGCCCGGTAAGGAAACCTATGTTCGCTGGTTTCGCGAGGTCTGCCTGCGCACGGCAACGATGATTGCGCACTGGATGCGCGTGGGCTTCGTGCACGGCGTGATGAACACCGACAACATGTCCATTCTAGGCCTGACCATCGACTACGGCCCTTACGGCTGGCTGGAAGAC
>JANMJR010000420.1:0-1633 GCA_031371465.1 Pseudomonadota bacterium | reverse complement strand
GGCCTGATCTCCGTTCTTGCCGCCTTCGCCGCACTGGATATTCTTTCGTCCACCCATCCGCTGCTGGATCTCGGTATTGTCGCTTGGCCGGCGGCGATTGCGGCGTACTACTGGATTCTGAAGCGCTACGACAATGGGCTGCCGATTACGGCCTTACATTCCATGACCTTGTGGTTGATCACGGCCCTGGCAACCTGGGAAGTCGCGTGGCAAGTTGATCACGCCGTCGCAGGCGCCGGCACGTGGCCGTTGATCGCCTGGCTGATCGTGCCGGCGGGCGTGGTTTTATTTCTGGTGACCCAAGGCAGGCGTATCGCTTGGCCCGTGGCGCGTCATTGGCATGATTATCTCTTGGTCGGTTGCGCACCGCTGGTGGTTTTCGTCGCGCTGTGGTCCCTGGCGACAAATGTTTTGAGCGATGGCGATCCGGCGCCGTTGCCCTACGTTCCGCTGTTGAATCCCCTCGACATCGCTCAGGCCTTCGCGTTTTTGGTGATGGTGCGCTGGCTGCTCATGGCGCGCAGCGAAGAGTGGAGCTTGCCAAGAACCGCGACCGTGGGCGCGATTTCCGTATTGGCATTCGTGTGGGTGAATGCCATGCTGGTGCGAACCTTGCACTTCTGGGCGGGCATCCCATTCAACCTCGAATCCATGTGGCGCTCGACCTTGGCGCAGACATCATTGTCAATTTTCTGGAGCGTGTTGGCGTTATGCGTGATGGTTTACGCGACACGCAAAGGCTTGCGCAATCTGTGGGTCATCGGCGCAGCGCTGATGGGCGTGGTGGTGTTGAAATTATTCACCATCGACATTTCCAACATCGGCGGGCTGACGCGCATCGTATCGTTTATCGGCGTGGCGGTGTTGCTCTTGGTCATCGGCTACTTCTCGCCGGTACCGCCCAAGCATGAGGAAAAAACCGCATGATAAGAATCACTTTGGCCTTGTTGTACGGCATGGGTCTATCGCTTGCATGGGCCGTTGATGCCCCGCTGAAGCCGACGGATTTTGCTTACGGCATGGTGTTGCAAACCGATGGGCGCGACGGCGTGTACAAAGTCGCTCTGCCGCTCGATGTCTATCGGGCGATCCGCTATGCCGATCTGCGCGATTTGCGCGTGTTCAACGCCGACGCTGAAGTCGTGCCCCACGTGGTCACGCGCTCCGCCGGGTCCGTGAGCGTGACGAGCGAGCCGATCGAACTGCCGCGTTTTCCGGTGTATGCGTCGGAGCAAAGCAAACTCGGCGATCTGGATTTGCAGATCAAGCGCGACAGCCAAGGCACGGTCATTAATCTGAGCAATCGCTCCGGCGTGACGGGGCAAAACAAGCTGATCGGTTATCTGCTCGACGGCAGCAAAGTCGGCCCGCCGATTAAGGAGATCGAGCTGCAATGGAGCGATAGCGTCGCCAACTATGTCGGCAGCGTCACCGTCGAGGCGAGTGACGATTTGGCGACCTGGCGGACCTTGGCGAAAGACGCGCCGGTGACCCGCATGAAATTCGGCGATCACTTGCTTGATCAGCGCCGAGTTAAATTTGCGCCGACACCACTTATCTATTTGCGTATCAGCGGACCGGCGTCGCTGCAAAATAATGAAGCGGCATTGCCGGAATTGACGCGCGTACTCGC
>JANMJR010000413.1:0-11504 GCA_031371465.1 Pseudomonadota bacterium | reverse complement strand
TCGGTTCGGTAGCGGCACGCCCGACGATTTTATGGAAAAGTTTTATGCCAAGCATCACACCCAGGGCGTAACTTTGATGTTGATTATTGACCTCATACTATTCGGCACCATGGGACTGACCGTATGGGCGGTGCAGATGATATGGATTCCGCTGTTCGCAGCCGGGATCATCAATGGCGTGGCGCACTACTGGGGGTATCGCAACTACGCATGCGAAGATGCGAGCCGGAATTTGATTCCCTGGGGAATCTTTATAGGCGGCGAGGAATTGCACAACAACCACCACGCCTATGCCACATCAGCGAAATTCTCAACCAAATGGTACGAGTTTGATATCGGCTGGGTTTACATTCGCGCGCTGGAATTTCTCGGGTTGGCCAAAGTAAAAAAGGTCGCGCCCAAAGTTCGCTTCACCGAACCCAAAGCAGCCTGCGACAGCCAGACCCTGGAAGCGATCATTACCCATCGCTACGAAGTGCTGAATAACTATCGCCGCGCGCTGCAACGCACCTGTGCCGAAGAATTCGCGAACCTGAAGCAACGTATCCCCTCGCTATCGACGATGACCGATTCCGGCGTGTTTCGCGCACTGAAGCACTGGCTGCATCTCGAGCCGGATTCACTTACGGCGCCGGATCGCGAGAAATTCAACACTGTCATGAGTTCCAGCACTGTGCTGAAAACCATTTACTCGATGCGCCAGGAATTAGATTCGATCTGGGGTCGCTCCAACGCAACCCGTGAACAGTTAGTCAAGCAACTAGAAGATTGGTGCCATCGTGCCGAAGTGAGCGGCATCACGCCTTTGAAAGATTTTTCGCGCCGCCTCCGCTGCTACGCTTAACGCGGTTAATCACCCAATAAAAAAGCCCGCTGATGCGGGCTTTTTTATTGACTTAACTTGATCCGGATTACTTGAGCTTGGTCTCTTTGTAGATTACATGCTTGCGTGCTTTCGGATCGAATTTCTTCACTTCCATTTTTTCCGGCATGGTCTTCTTGTTTTTTGTCGTGGTGTAGAAATGGCCGGTTCCGGCAGTCGATTCCAACTTGATTTTATCGCGCATGGTGAATCTCCTTAGACTTTAATACCCGCGGCGGCCAGATCGGCGAGCACAGCGTCGATGCCGTTCTTGTCGATGGTGCGCAGGGCAGCCGTGGTCAAACGCAGGCTGACGTAACGGTTTTGACTCTCAACCCATATCTTGCGACGCTGCAAATTGGGCAGAAAACGTCGTTTGGTCTTGTTATTCGCGTGGGAAACGTGATTGCCGACAAGCGGCTTTTTCCCGGTAATCATGCATGCTCTGGCCATGGCCCTGCTCCGAACTAAACGCCGATTATCGCACGAAATTTATTTGCCCGTCAAAGTAAGCCTTGCTCGGCGAAGGAATAGGGCACGCCGTCGCCGATGATGAAATGATCAAGCACGCGCACATCGACCAGGGTGAGGGCAGTCTTAAGTACTTGGGTCAGATGTCGATCGGCGGGGCTCGGCTCGGCAACGCCAGAGGGATGGTTGTGGGCAAACACGACGGCGGCTGCATTCAGTGACAACGCGCGTTTGACGATTTCCCGTGGATGAACGCTGGTTTGCTGCAATGTGCCGGCGAATAATTCCTCCACGGCAACAATTCTATTCTGGGTATCCAAAAATATTGCGACGAAAGCCTCCCGTTGATGCTGTTGAAAATATAGACGCAAATAGTCGCGCACCGCCTTCGGGGAAGACAACAGATCGCCGCGCTTCAATTCTTCGACCAACACGCGGCGTGCGACTTCGAGAATCGCCTGAAACTGAACATATTTCGCCGGACCCATGCCGGGCGATTCGCACAGCGCCGATTCGCTTGCGGCAAACAATTGACTAAGGCTGCCGAAGCGCTGAACCAACTCGCGGCCGAGGTCGACCGCGCTCTTGCCGGTCACCCCGGTGCGCAGCAGGATCGCCAGCAGTTCCGCATCGGACAACGCCGCCGGCCCGCGGGCAAGCAGTTTCTCACGCGGACGTTCGTCTGCGGGCCAATCGCGAATCGCCATGGGAAGCTCTTTTGGTTAGAATGATGCCTATTATGAATCACAATCGCCCAAAAAAATTGCTGCTCGGCGTGACCGGCGGCATCGCCGCCTACAAGGTCGCGGAGTTGGTTCGTTTGTTGCGGCAAGACGCTATTGAACTACAAGTGGTGATGACGCAAGCGGCGTGCCGCTTTGTCACGCCGGTGACCTTGCAGGCGCTGTCGGGGAACACGGTGTACACGGATCTGTGGGATCCGCGCGTCGCCAACAACATGGCGCACATCGATCTGTCACGGGATTGCGACGCTATCATCATCGCGCCGGCCAGCGCGGATTTCATGGCAAAAGTCGGGTATGGTTTGGCGGATGATTTGCTATCGACATTGTGCCTTGCCCGAGAATGCCCGCTGCTGCTCGCGCCCGCCATGAACCGTCAAATGTGGGACAACCCAGCGACCCAGCGCAATGTGGCATTGTTAAAAAAAGATGGCGTGACGTTACTCGGTCCGGCGGCCGGCGATCAAGCTTGCGGGGAAGTGGGCATGGGGCGGATGCTGGAAGCGGCGGATATTTTCGGCGGAATCAAAAGCCACTTCGCGCCTAAAATTTTGGCCGGTAAGCACGTGCTGATCACCGCGGGACCGACGTTCGAGGTGATCGATCCGGTGCGCGGGATCACCAATCGCAGCTCCGGCAAGATGGGCTACGCCATTGCCCATGCGGCGCTTGATGCCGGGGCAACGGTTACTGTGGTGAGCGGGCCATCGAGTCTTTTGCTGTCGCAAGCCGCCGCGCTGGTTCCGGTAGTCAGTGCGGCCGACATGTATAAAGCGGTGATGGCCAACGTCGCCGACAAAGATATTTTCATCAGCGTCGCCGCCATATCCGATTACACCGTCATGCAACCCAGCCGTAGCAAGATCAAAAAATCCACTGCGGCGCTGACACTAGAACTGGCGCCCACCATAGACATCGTGGCCGAGGTAGCGCAACTGCCATACGCGCCATTCTGTGTCGGCTTCGCCGCCGAAAGCGACAATCTGCACGAATACGCGGAAGCAAAGCGCAAACGCAAAAAGCTCCCGCTGCTCGCCGCGAACCTGGTACAAACCGCCATCGGCAGCGACGACAATGAGTTGATATTGTTCGACGACGATGGCATTCATCCGTTAGGACGTCAACCCAAAGACGCCCTGGCGCGTGAGTTGCTGCGACACATCGCGAAATTGATGGTGCGCCAATCCGCACTTGGTGTCCGCACAACCCAAAAAACCGGCAAAGAAGAAAAGACCTGATGCAAACCCTTGATGTTAAAATTCTCGATCCGCGTATGCGCGATCAGTTGCCGGCCTATGCCACGGCCGGCGCGGCGGGACTGGATCTTCGCGCCTGCATCGATCAAACCCTGGAGATTGCGCCGGGCTCTACTCACCTCATTCCCACGGGCCTGGCTATCCACATCGGGGATCCGGGTTACGCCGCCATCGCCCTGCCCCGCTCTGGGCTGGGCCACAAACACGGCATCGTTTTGGGGAATTTGGTCGGCCTCATTGATTCCGATTATCAAGGACAAATTTTCGTTTCCCTGTGGAATCGCGGCCAGGTGAACTTTACCCTTAACCCCCTGGAACGCATCGCGCAGCTAGTCGTCGTTCCGGTACTGCAAGTTCAATTCAACGTCGTGGAAGAATTCACTGCCAGCGATCGCGGCGCGGGTGGATTCGGTTCCACAGGAAAGCACTGATTATGAAAAAAATTATCGCCTTGGGCGCCTTCCTACTCGCCTCTATCGCTTACGCAGAGGTAGAAGTCGCTAAATTGCCAAAGATAACATTGGGTGTCGGCGGCGTGCATAAAGTGATTGCGGAAGTCGCCAGCATCCCATCGGATCGCGCGCAAGGCCTGATGTTCCGTCAGAAAATGAAGGACAACGAAGGGATGTTATTCGTCTACCCGCAACCACACATCACCGGCATGTGGATGAAAAATACGCTGATCGCGCTGAGTGTCGCATTCATCGACGAAAAAGGCGTTATCATCAATATCGAGGAAATGAAACCCGAAACCCTCGACGCGCATATGGCAAAAACACCCGCCAAATACTCACTGGAGATGACTAGCGGATGGTTCAAAAAACGTAAACTCGGACCCGGAACGAAAATCAAGGGTCTGGAAAAAGCGCCCGAGCCACAATAAACACTGGCCTGCGAGGCAATCTGGATGCGGCTCTCAAGCTAGGCATCACTGCGAGGCAATATCGACGGGCGTCCTGGCCGATCGATTCCAACTAAATTTTTACCGACCGAAAATTTATTCGCGTCTGCGCTTATTCGTAACTGACGTACGCCACGGCATAACCGCTCAAGCGAATCTGCTTCGCGTCATCGAGCAATTTCCCGGCGCGGCGAAATGTTTTCGGATTCGTCGTAGCGAAAATAAAACTATCCTCATCGAGCATGCCGATCGTCGCGCCATCTGGAATACCCGTGACGCCGATCACTTGCTCGTGCGCAGTCAAGTTGGCGATCATCACGGTGTTGCCTGATTTTTCGCTCCAGCCTAAGCAGGCGACCTTGCCATTATTGGACGACCCGGCCGCTAACATCGGGTTACCGGATGCGCGATTCAATGCGCTCATGGTGTGGAACACGGGGTAAACCGCCACCGCCTCAAGATCGTCGAAGAACGGCTGGGTATGCTCCGCTTCGCGGTAAATCATGCCCAGCGGCCCGGTCGGCGCACCCATGCTGATGCTGCTCACCCCCGCGCGGGCAAGTGTGGCGACGTAGCCGAGCGTCCAAGCGGCGGAGAAAAGGCCGCGCTGACGCGGATCCATTTTCGCCAGGCACACGCGTAGATTGTTCGGGTTATCCGAATAAGTCACGCCATGCGGATTATCGCGCGCGCCAATGCCGCTCGGGCCGACGCGATGCGCAACGCCACCGGAAAATGCCTTCGCCGTTTCGACCTGATACGGCAACGCCTCCAATGTTTCCATTACCGAACGATCGTCCGCCGCGTGCACGATGGGACTGGTGGTGTGGGTGATGAAATCGAGCCCCTGCGCCGGCGGGCGCTTGCGATTGAGTTCGGTGAAAAACGAAAACATGCCGCCGCCGATTTTCGCCTTCGGAAACGCGGCGCGCGCAGCGGCGTAAAGCGCCTCGAGGTCCGGCGCGGGCGGGTAGGTTCCGCCGGGCAATACGGATTTCAGGTGTCCCACTGGGCACACGGCAACCGCGGTCGGTTTCAGCCCAGCCATGCCGACATACTCGGCGACACGTTCTAGTTCGCCTGCGAAATCATCCAAGCTTTGCACCACGATTTCCAACGCAACGTCCGCGCCGATTTTCTCGCTGATGCGGCGATACTTCGATAGCTCGGTAACGCCATGCTGCTGGCGCGGATCGAAGAAGCACACCAGAAAATTCGGCGCCAGCATTTTGATCAGTTCGGTCTGCGACAAAGCATGATCCAACTCTTCCGCCGGCATACCCAAGCCGATAGGCGGGATGATTTGTTCGGTCGCCGCGCCAACTTTCACTTGCACGTCGCCGCCCCGGCTCGACTTAGTTACTTTTGTCGGTGTCCCGGCGAAACTCAGCGTCACGGATTGTCGAAACTCGTGGCCGGCCGGCAAAATGTAGGGCCACGGTCGCGCGAGCGGCCGGACGTAGGTTTTGAATGAGGCGTCAGTCCAGTTACGATGGTCTTCCATCTCATAGGCATCGCCTTCCATGAGGCAGCGCGCCCATACACCCGGAAGCGCCTCGTGGGACAGCGCGCGAATGTTGCGGAACGGGCAATCGGGATTCACCTGCTCCGGGAAGGCGCTGTTGGTGATACTGCCGTCGACATGCTCTATTTTCAACGGACGGCCGACCACGCCTTGCAATGGATGCAGCACGACGAAGCCGGTGCGATTGGTCAAAAAATCGCGCTTCGGTTTCGCCGTCGCGCGAAACGCAAGACTGCCGTTGCTCTTGCCTTCAATCATCGCGTCGTAATCGATCTGCTGACCCAGGCGCGTGCACTGGGCACGATACGACACCGAGAAACTATCTTTGCGCTGATCGATCCTAAGATTACTCAGAATTGCCGTGTAGGTGCCCCAATTTTCGTCGCGCACCAAATAACCGATCGCGCGCAGAACCTCGGCTCCATTCATGCGGATGTAGCGCAGATTGCCGTTGTCGAATTCGACCGACAGCGGCCCAGCGTTCAAAATTTGCCCGATCACATCGGGTTGTTCGGTGCCGGTCAATTTGACGGCACGGGATGGTGTAGTCATGACCATTTTATACTCCGTGGCTAAATTACTTTTTCTGTCGTGGGGTCAATCAAAATTGCGCGATTCATATCGATGGACAGTTCCAGCCGCTCCCCGGCACGTTGCACGTCGTGGGCCTCCAGTTCCGCCACCACGCTCACGCCGCCCAACTTAAACTCGGCGAAGGTACGCGATCCCGTCGGTTGAACCAGCTCCACCCGCACATCGGCGTTCGCCAAGCCATCCCGAGGCGCGCCGCGGCGGCTCAGGTGTTCCGGCCGAATGCCAAGGAGAACCTCTTTATCCGCATAGCTGCGCGCCGCTTCGAAGCGAGGCTGGGGAAGTGATAACGTGACACCACTGGCCAACCTCACGCCAAGCCCATCCTGCTCTTTAACCAGCGTCGACGGAATAAAATTCATCGACGGCGAACCGAGAAAACCGGCGACATATTTGGTGGCCGGCCGTTCGAATAATTCCAACGGCGCGCCCTGCTGCTCGATCTCGCCTTCGCGCATTAACACGATACGATCGGCCAAGGTCATGGCTTCGATCTGATCGTGGGTAACGTAGATCATGGTCTTGTCGAGCTCTTGGTGCAAGCGCTTGATCTCGCCGCGCATTTCGTCGCGCAATTGGGCGTCCAAATTGGATAAGGGTTCGTCGAACAAATACAAGCGCGCATTGCGCACCACGGCGCGACCGATCGCTACGCGCTGTAACTGGCCGCCGGAAAGCTGGCGCGGAAAGCGTCGCAACAAATGATCGATCGCTAACATTTTTGCCGCCTGCATGACCTTGGCCTCCACTTCGTTCGGCGGCGTTTTGCGGACGCGCAGACCGAATGCAATGTTGTCGTACACCGTCATGTAAGGATACAGCGCGTAATTCTGAAACACCATCGCGATGTCGCGGTCTTTCGGTTGCACGTGATTGACGACTTGGCCGGCGATTTCGATCGTGCCCTGGTCCGCCTCTTCCAACCCGGCGATGGTTCGTAGCAACGTGCTTTTGCCGCAGCCCGATTGGCCGACCAGCACGGTGAATTCCCCGGCTGGAATTTCCAGATCGATGCCTTTTACGACGTGATTGTCGCCGTAATATTTGTGTAGCCCCGTTATTTTTAGATCGGCCATTTAAGTGCGTGAAGAGTGAAAGGTGAAAAGACCCCCGCCTGGGAGCCGCATTCTGCTTGACTCTTAGCCGCGATCATGCCACAAGCCGCGCCAATAAGAGCTTCCAGCGTACCTGGATCGCGATATCTCAAAATCACACTCGCGCCCATCTCTTCACTCTTCCCTTTTCACTTTTCACAATCTCTAACCTTTTACCGCCCCCAGGGAAATGCCGCGCACTAAATATCGCTGCATGAACACGACGGCGATAAATACCGGAAGTGTACCGAGCACGGACATGGCGGCGATCTTGGTCCAAAAATTCGATTGGCCGCCGAAGTAGTGCGTGACTTGAACGGTATAGGTGGTCACTTCGGTACGGGTGAGCACAAGCGCGAAAAGAAACTCGTTCCATGCGAATACGAAAGTGAAGATTGCGGTTGCAAAGAGACCGGCTCGACACATCGGAAAAACCACTTTCCAAATCACTTGCCAACGAGTGCAGCCATCGATCAAAGCCGATTCTTCCAGGGATCGCGGAATATCTTGGATATAGCCGCGCATCATCCAAATCACATAGGGCAAATTGAACGCGGTGTAGAGCAGGATGATGCCGATATAAGTATCGACCCAGCCGAGATAAACATAGAGCAGGAAAATCGGAAAAACCACCGCGATGGGCGGAACCATACGCTGCGAAATAATCCAATTGGAAAGGTTATCTCCACCGGTTTTGTAGCGCGCCAAACTATAAGCGCAGATCGTGCCGAGCAACATTGCCAACACCGTCGACGCGCTGGCGATGACTAAACTATTCCAAACCGTGATCGCGTCGCCATCCTTGAACAACACGGCGTAGTTGCTGAATTGCAAACTCTTCGGCCACCACACCGGCGGATAGGAGTAAATCTCATCGGCGGTCTTGAATGAAATCATGAACAGCCAATAGATCGGAAACAGGAAAAACAACGTGATTGCGCTCGCGGCGGCGAAGCGCAAAGTCTGGCGCAATGTTTGCCTGCTCTTGGTTTTCATCGCGACAACTCCACGCGGCGTAGCGCCCACATCAACACGATGCTAAGCATCACGATAATTAGTAGCGCCACCGCCGCGGTATAGCTGGTTTCAAACTGGCGAAAACCCTGCACATAGGTAAACATCGAAATCGTCTCGGTCATCGTGCCGGGTCCGCCCTGGGTCAGCGCCCAGACAATATCGAACAAGCGAAATAGATCGAGGGCGCGGATCAATAGCGCAATGGCCATCACCGGCCAAATCGACGGCAGTACGATTTTCCAGAACGTGCGCCAATAGCCCGCGCCGTCGATGGCGGCGGCTTCGAGTTGCGATTTATCGACATTGGCCAATGCCGCCAGAAGAAGCAGAAACATAAAGGGCGTCCATTGCCAAACTTCCGCCACCAGGATCGCCGGATAAACCAGATTGGGATTGAAGGTCCACAGTAGCGTAATATCCTTGCCCATGACCCAACCGATGATTTGATTGATCGGGCCGAAGCGGTTATCGAACATCAGCGACCAGGTCGCGCCCGCAACAATCGGCGAGATAACAACGGGCAACACCAGCAAGGCAATAAACACTTGCCGCCCCGGTAACTTATCTAAAAACAATTGAGCCATCGCGAGGCCAAGCAGCAACTCAATTGGCAAGGCGATGACCAGAAAAATCAGTGTGTGGCCGAGGGCTAACCACAGGCGTTTGTCTTTAACTAGGTACGCGTAGTTTTGCAGCCCGACAAAATCCGTATTGTTCTCCGTCATGGTAATGCCCTGAAAGCTCACCATGATGAGATACAACAGCGGAAATACACCGACCAGTAACAGCAAAAAAATCGATGGCGCAACCAGCAACTGTTTGAAGTTCCGGTCGACGAAACCACTGTGGAACTGTCTTGCTGAGTTCAAATTACTATCCGACTATTTAGGTGTTTTCGAAATGCCCGACGGCCGCCGCTCACCAACAATCCGCATGCGATTAATCGATTCGAAAAACATTTAAAAATCACGAAGTCATAAACGCGAGCGCCGGTCAAACCGGCGCTCGCGTTACTTCACCTGCCCAACCGAAAATTACTTCGGATAGGCGCCGCCCTTAGCCGCCCACGCCTTGTAGACTGCCTTTTGCTTATCGACGCCGATTTTCGCCGTCGTCTCGTCCCAGGATTTTGCTACGTCATCCATAATCGCTTTCGGATCATCCCCCGCCCATAGGCGGCTGATGCCTTGGCGCAACGCTTCTTCGTATTTATCCGTCTGAATCAAAGACAGATCCAGCAAACCGGTTTTGGAACCCGCTTGCAGTGCAGCGAGGTAGTCCTTCGCATCCGGCCATTTCGCCAAATATTCTTTGCTGGTGAAATGGGAATCACGGAAGGGATCGCGCAAAGCGTAGGGCAATTGCACGCGCTGCATCGAAGTCTCTTCGCTGTTTAGCCATTGGATGAACAAATACGCGAGTTCCTTTTTCTTGCTGGATGAAGCGACGGACAACGCAAAGCCCGCCGCCAATTCCGGATGGCCGCCGGGCGGCAACGCATAACCGACCTTGCCGGCGACGGTGGATTTCGGCACCCAATCCAACGCCTTTTCATCCGCCAAATATCCGGCGGCGAAGCGGCCATAGGGCGGCCAAGAAATCGTCATTGCGCTTTGACCCTTGACGAAGGTCGCGAGGTTTTCGACGAAGCCAAATTTCTCTACGCCTGGCGGCATGAATTTATTTTCAGCACGCCATTCGGTCAAGACTTTCACGCCCATGGCATTATTGACTTGCGCTTTCATGTTGGCGTCAAAGAACTTGCCGCCTTCGTTGCGGAAACGCTCTTGGAACATGAAGTTGCCATAGCCCGGCTCGCGGAATTGCGACGCGCCGTAAATGCCTTTGTCTTTCAACGTGTCGGTGAAAAACTGGCCGATTTCGCTGAATTGCTTCCAGGTTTTTGGCGGGGCCAAGTCGTAGCCGAGTTTCGCTTTGAACGCTTTTTGCAGCACGGCATCGGCGAACAAATCCTTGCGGTAATACATCACGAACACGTCGCCGTCGTCCGGGAAACCGTAAATCTTGCCGTTCACTTTCATTTGGTTATCGCGATAAGTCGGCGCGATTTTTTGCAACTCGTCGCGGAACTGGTATTTATCGACCATCGCGTCCAATTGCTCGAGGGCGCCGGCTTGCACGAGATCGGGCATCCACGCCGGAATCACGTTCAGCGCATCATAGGCGCCGGTGCCGGCGCGATATTCCTGCATGATCTTGGTGAACATATCGGCGGTCGAGACTTCAACCACGCTGACCTTACAAGACGTGAGCTTCTCCCACAGCGGGCCGGAGAAGTTTTTCGGATCGAGCGACTGCAGGCCGGCTTCCCAAACGATGGTAATCGTCTGGCCGTTGCACATCTTCTTTGCGGCATCGACCGCGCGTTGCGCGGCGCTTTCGGCGCTCGCTCCGCCACTGGTCATCGCAAGCGCGATCGCCGTGGGTAATGCAAATGTAAGCCAGTTTGATACAGGTTTCATGGGTGTTGTCTCCTCGTAGTTTGGTTTTCTTCGGCCCGCCAAGCGGACGCCTAGTGCACGAGGATTGTAGCCTAGACCGTTGGGGTTGGGTAGGTCAGTGAATGATTACGCCGTGCAAGCCTAAATTATGGGAAAAACCCAGTATTTTTCGATTGTCGCATAATAGACGCCGCTCCCAGGCGGGTTTTCCACGAATCCGCCTTGCAGACCCGCGCCAAATGGCCGTCTTAGGATGTGGGAACTACCGTAAAATAATGCTGCACTGGTACTTGACTTGGCCTAGGTTTACGCGCTTAATAGCGCCGTTGGTCGAATTCAAGCTCTAAATCTGCGGTATCCCCCTTATTTTTTACTTGATCTTCCAGCGCGGAGGGCGCAAGCCTTGTATGATTTTTTTAGGATTTAGGATACGAAATATGGCAACAGGTACGGTTAAATGGTTTAACGACGCTAAAGGTTTTGGCTTTATCACTCCCGATGGCGGTGGCGACGATCTTTTCGCGCATTTCACGGCGATTCAGTCGGCTGGCTTCAAGACGCTCAAAGAGAACCAAAAAGTCT